>NZ_JBFBEY010000002.1:0-419851 GCF_040683875.1 Arthrobacter sp. NPDC093128 | reverse complement strand
CAGCTCAAGGCACCGGGCCAGATCACCGGACCCGCCGCCGTCGGACGCTAAAGCATCCGGATGCTGGAGTCCCGCGGGGACACTGCGCAGGCCGCCGACGCGCGCGGCTGGCGCTTGAACAGCAGGAGGCTGGACAGCAGACGCGGTTGCGGGCAGCTCGGCCCACTGCAACGCCCCTCCTGCTGCAGAATCCCCCATGGCTTCCATGGACTAAGTCTGCCGTGGGGGTGTGACAATTTTCGAACGGTGTCAGCCCAACTTCGGAGCCGGCCGCCGCCGGTACAGCCACACAAGCCCCAGGATCGGAAGCAGGAGCGGTATAAAAGCGTAGCCGCGGCCGAACAACGACCACACGGTTTCGTGCGGGAAGTTGACGGAGTCGAAAATGCTCAGCGCCCCGACCACCAGCACGCCCACCAATTCCACAAGGACCGCAGCCACGGAGACCTTGAACCAGGTCCGTCCCGCCTTCGCCAGCGAAACCGTCGCCACGACGTAAACGAGCGCCGCGAAGGCGGAGAGCAGGTACGCCAACGGGGCTTCAGAGAACTTGGTGAGGATCTGGTAGCCGGCCCGTGCCGTGGCGGAGATGGCAAAAACGGCGTAGACCGCGATCAGCAGGCGCCCGGGCCCGGTATTCCGGGTGTCCTTGGGCTGGGCCTCTGAGGTCGCGTTCTCGGCTTTGTTGACGGGGGTTTGCGGAGTCACGTCTGCTTCTTCCACTCAGTACCAGATCTGGTTCATGCGGGCGGCCATAACAAGGGCGGTGACCCCCACGGCAGCCAGGACAAAGTTGCTCCACCGGGTGCGCTCCAGGATGGACCAGTACACGGCGCCCACGGGAAGAATCAGCGCGGTCACCAGGTAACCCCAGAACTCCCACGCTTCGCCGGCGATCTGCTCCCCCGAAGCCACCCGGACGATCGAACCCACCAGGTAAACCAGCAGTGCGAGTTCCACAGCGGCGACGGACAGGATGGTCGCATCGTTCGGAGCCTTCTTCATGATCCCCGCGGCGGCGCAGATGATCGTGGAAAGCAACCCGACGGCCAGGATGATGTAAAAGTACGCGTCCAAGCTACTTGGCCTGCTGTTCATTGCTCGGGGCAAACACCAGCACCGGCTTTGCGTAGCTTCCGGCATCGGCCAGCAGGGCCACCAGCGAGCCGTCAGGAGCGAACGCTGCGGCAGGTTTGTCCGCGGTGGCGGCTTCCGGCGTCCCGGCCGCCACACCTGCGGCGATTCGCCGGCCGAAGGAAATTTCGGTCGCTTCATCCTCGCTGAGCTCGCGGTTGGGCATGAGCGCCCGCGCGGCCAGGGACATCTCCAGCACTTCGAGTTCCTCGGCAAGCTGCTCCAGGGTCCGGGCCTGGTCAAGGGTGTACGGCCCAACCTGCGTCCGGCGAAGGGCCGTCAGGTGGCCGCCCGTACCCAGCGCTTCGCCGAGGTCCCGGGCCAAGGCACGGATATAGGTTCCGGAAGAGCATTCCACGGTGACGTCCACGTCGAGGATTTCCCCGTCACGCTCCGGACGGACTGAGTGGACGTCGAAGCGGTGGATGGTGACCGGTCGCGCGGCAAGCTTGACGTCTTCCCCGGACCGGACGCGGGCATACGCGCGCTCACCGTTGACTTTGATGGCGCTGACGCTGCTGGGAACCTGTTGGATTTCGCCGGTGAGTGCCGCAACGCCGGCCCCAATGGCTTCCTCGGTGACTGCGGCGGCAGATTGGGTGCTGACGACTTCGCCCTCGGCGTCGTCCGTCACGGTGGACTCGCCGAGGCGGATGGTGGCCGTGTACGTCTTGGATGTGCCAACGATGTATGTCAGGAGCCGCGTGGCCTTGTTTATTCCCAGAACGAGCACACCCGTGGCCATGGGATCCAGCGTTCCGGCGTGCCCCACTTTTCGGGTACCGGCCAGCCGCCGCATCCGTCCAACCACATCGTGGCTGGTCCATCCTTGCGGCTTGTCCACTATTACCAGTCCAGAAAGCACGCCTCCCAGTATATCCGCGCCGACGGCACTCCCAGACGGCGGGCGGTTAGGATGGCAGACATGCCCGAGCTTGCCGCACATGTCCGCGACGTTCCCGTCAACCAGATCCGCGAGATCACCGAGGCCGCGTGGGCCACCCCCGGCGCCATTGTGCTGAGCATCGGAGAACCGGGCTTCGCCCTCCCCCGCCACGTCCTCGAGGCCGGCATGGCCTGCCTGGACCGCGACGAAACCAACTACACGCCGAATGCCGGAATCCCCGCCCTCCGTGAGGCCTTCGCTGCCAGGTTCCGTGAGCACAATGGCGTTGACATCGGTTCCGAGCGGGTCTACATCGTGGACGGCGCCCAGCAAGGCCTCCACTTCGCCATGAGCCTGCTGCTCTCACCCGGCGACGAAATCCTGATCCCCAACCCCGGGTACCCGACGTTTGCGATGACCAGCCGGCTGCTGCACGCGGTTCCCGTGGGATACCCCCTGTACCCGGAGCACGACTTCCAGCCGAGGATCGAGGACATCGAGGCACTCATCACGCCGCGGACCCGGGTGCTGATCCTGAATTCGCCGTCCAATCCCCTGGGCGCGGTCCTGGGCGAAGACCTGACCCGCAGCCTGGTGGACCTGGCCCAGCGCCATGACCTGTGGATCATCTCCGACGAATGCTACGAGGCGTTCACCTACGACGTCCCCCACATAAGCGCGGCCCGCTTCGACAGCGATGTCCCCGGTGAGGCGAGGGTCTTTACGTCCCTGACGCTCTCCAAGACCTACGGCCTGACGGGGCTGCGGATTGGCGCACTGGTCTGCCCGCCCGGGCTGGAGCGGAAGATGAACAATGTGATGGAGTCGATTGTTTCCTGCGTCGCGTCCCCGTCCCAGTACTCCGCCTTAGCTGCCCTTACGGGCCCGCAGGACTACGTCAGCGACGCCCGTGCCCACTACCGGGCCAACCGGGACTCGGCCTCGGCGATACTGGAATCAAAGGGCATCCCGTTCCTGTCCGCTCAGGGCGCCTTCTACTTGTGGGCCGACGTTTCACACGTCAGCGGCGGCGATGTGCGGTCCTGGGTCCGGACGTTCCTGGCCGATTCCGGGGTCTCCTTCGCCCCCGGGACGGCTTTCGGTTCCATCGGCGAAGGCTGGATCCGGATTGCACTGTGCGCCGCCCAGACAGACCTCGTGGAAGGCCTGGGCCGCCTCCCCTCGAGAAGCTGATCCTCCCTTCGAGGAACTGCCCCGAGGCTGATGCACCCCGGCTGAAGAAACAACGTCCCAAGTCGGGCACAGAGCCCCTAGTGCAGTTGCCAGTCGTCCCCTAGCCTGTCCAGAGGGGCGGCTCCGGAGAGGAAGATCATGTGGTGGCAGGACCTGCTGTGGGGCTTCTGGAACGGTATTACGGCGTGGATAGTGCTGATTGCCCATGTGTTCGGTGCCTGGGCGGAGTTCCCCTTCTACAACACCGGCAGGGCCGGCAACTGGTATGACTTCGGCTTCCTGCTGGGCATGGGATCACCGTTGCTCGGAGGACTGGGGGCGCGCGGCCGGCGGTCCCGGCGTACGTAGCTCGGCGCTCAGCCAAGCACGGGGCCTCAGCCGCGGTAACTCAGCTCAGGCTCGACGACAGTGTGTGTTCCAGCCATGTCCGGAGCTCAGGCGCCGGTGCGGCACCCGCCTGCCGGGCGATCACCATTCCATTGACGATCACCATCAGCGTGGGAATTGCCTGAACGGCAAACCTGGAGGAGAGTCCCGGCGCGCGGTCCACATCCACCTTGACCAGCTTGATCCGTCCCGCCTTCTCCGTCGCCAGCTGGTCCAGGACCGGACTGACCAGCCGGCAGGGGCCGCACCATACCGCCCAGAAGTCGATCAGCACAGGCACGGTTGACTGCTCTGCGATGTGCCTGAAGTCAGCGTCTCCGGCGTCGACGATCCACGGCAGGTTGTGGCGGCAGTTTCCGCAGACGGGACGGCCGGGAGCCGCTGCGGGGATCCTGTTCGTCTTACCGCAGCCGGGACACCTGATGAGTCTCGGTTCCACTGCTCCCCGCTGCCTTCCAGTCGCGCCTGAAGCCATAGGTTAATCGCACGCCCGGCTGCCGGGACCGCATAGAGTCGAAGGTCCCGCCGGCCCGGCAGTCCGGTCCCTTCCGCGACCGGAGCTCAGTATTCGGTGCGGTCCGGGTTGTCGCGCCACGCGTCGAACGGAACGTTCGACGTCGGAATGTCGGTCTGGCGGACCGGCATCAGTTCCGGCCGGGTGCCCTCAAAAAACTCGTAGAACAGCGCGTCGTCGAACCCGGCGGCCGCTGCCCCGTGCCTGTCCGCGGCAAAATACACACGCCCGATCCGCGCCCACAACGCCGAGGCCAGGCACAACGGACACGGCTCACAGCTCGCGTAGAGCACGGCGCCGCTCAGGTCGAAGGTCCCGGAGGCGGCCGCTGCTGTCCGGATGGCCACAACCTCGGCGTGGGCCGTGGGGTCGTTGTCGCGCGTCACCCTGTTGACGCCGAAATGGAGCGTCCCGTCCGCAGTGACCACTAATGCACCAAACGGGCCACCGCCGTCGGCCACATTCTGAACAGCCAGGCTAACGGCCTGGCCAAGGAACTCCTGGATGTCAGCGGCTGAAGGTTGGGCGTCCATGCTCCGATCATAGCCAGCTATCCCCCGCTTCACGTGAAGAAGGCGGCTGCAGTTTGCCGGATCCATCGACTTACCCGGAGGCGAAGAAATAGAATGTGCCCAGTGGGGGCGGCGGTCTTTCCCGTAAGCCGAATACGTGGTCTCAATGATTCGCGGTAATCATCATTGGCCATTTGGAGACCACCATGAGAAAGCACATTTCGCTTGCCGCGGCTGCTGTCACCGCCGCGGTTTTCCTGGCAACCGGCTCAGCAGGCGTCGCAGCCCCGCCGCAGAGCGAACCGGTCACCCTTGCAGACGGGCTCGTCGGCCCGCTCCATGCCAGCGCCGGCCCCGACGGTTCCGTCACGGTCAGCGAGTCATTCGCCGGCCGGCTGACCCGGATCGGCTCGGACGGCGCCAAGTCGGTGCTCTATTCGGACCCCGCATGGGATGTCGCCGGTAGCGGCGAACGCCGCGGGACCACCTATTTTGCCGAAAGCCAGGGCGCCGGTCCCTTTGATGACCGCCCTCTTGCCGGTCACATCCGGTCCATCCAAGAGGATGGCACGCAGCGCACGTTCGGCGATTTTGCTGCACTGGAGACGGAAGAGAACGCCGATGGCGGCGAACACTACGGCTTCAAGGACCTTCCGGACGCGTGCCTGGCACAACTGCCGCCCGAGGTGCCGGCTGCATATACCGGCGACGTCGACTCCCACCCGTACGGGATTACCGTCGCCGGCCGCACAATCTACGTTGCCGATGCCGGCGCCAACAGCGTGGTGTCCGTGGACATCCGGTCTGGTGAAACAGAAACCGTAGCGGTACTTCCGTCGCAGCCCTACCGGATCACTGCAGAGGTGGCGTCGACGCTGAAGCTCCCTGACTGCGTTGTGGGCCGAACCTATTCCTTTGAACCCGTCCCCACGGACGTCGCGGTGGGTCCCGACGGCTGGCTGTACGTGTCCGTGCTCCCCGGCGGACCGGAGGATCCCGCACTCGGTGCCCGCGGTGCCGTGTACCGGGTCAATCCGGACAACGGCAGGGTCAGGCTCTTTGCTGACGAGGTCATGTCACCCACCGGGCTGGCATTGGACGACGACGGCGACGTTTACGTCGCGTCCCTGTTCGGCGAGGGCGTGCTCAGGATCGACGGCGACGGCAGGCAAAGGACAGTGCTGGCCGGCGTCCTCACGGCGGACGTTGCCCTGGAGGACTCGACGCTCTATGCCACTGTGGATGCCCTGCCGGCAGCGGACCAGCCTCCGAACGGACGCCTGGTCTCCGTGGACCTGAACGGGCATTCCCGCCACTGACCGGATTTAACACACACGTGTGGCCGGCCCCTTCGCGGGTCCGGCCACACTGTTGTTGCGTCTATTTGTTGCTGCGCTTATTTGTTGCTGTCTTCGTCGATTTCTTCGTCGTCGAGGAGGTCGTCATCCTCTTCGTCGAAGTCGTCCTCGTCGATTTCCACGTCCTCGGGAATGTCGCTCTTGTAGGGATCTGCGTCGCCGGCATGCTTGGCGCCTGCAGCCAGGGCAGCCACCTCGGCGTCGCGCTTCTTGGCGGCGCGGAGCAGTTCCTCGAGATTGGACGCGTTGACCGGAATCTGGTCGGCCACGAACTCCAGGGTGGGGGTCAGCCGAACAGTGATGTTGCGGCCGACTTCCTGCCGGAGGACGCCCTTGGCCTTCTCCAGGCCCTTGGCAGCATCCGCCTGGACAACCTGGTCCCCGAACACGGTGTAGTAGATCGTGGCGTGCTGCAGATCATTGGTCACACGGGCATCGGTGACGGTAATCCCCTCAAGCCGGGGATCCTTGACCTTCCGGCCCAAAGCCTCTGCAACAACAACCTTAATCCGCTGCGCCAACTTGGCAGCGCGTGCCGGATCAGCCATTTCCACTCCTAAATATTTGGATGTACGACGGCGCCGAAACGGTGGCCGCACAACTGTTGGGTTTGATACCACTCACTAAGGCGAGTCTATGACGGACTGCCGTTGGATTTTTCCGGCGGCCCTTTTTGGAGCCGATAAGGGGGCCCGGGAGTGGCATCGGGCCTGCCGGAGACGGACGGCTGTCGATCGAAGATCGCAGGCCGTCCGTCGTAGGGGCGGGGCCCCCTTGTCGGCGGAAAAATGCGGGGCCGCCGGAAAAATCCAACGGCCCCGCACCTGTAACGCTAGGACACCTTAGACGCGCGGCTTCTCGCGCATCTCGAAGGTCTCGATGATGTCGCCTTCGGTGATGTCGTTGAACGAGCCAAGACCGATACCACACTCGAAGTCCGTGCGGACCTCGGTTGCGTCGTCCTTGAAGCGCTTGAGCGTCTCAACGGTGAGGTTGTCACCGATGATCTTGCCGTCGCGGCTGATACGGGCCTTCGTGTTGCGTCGGATAACACCCGAGCGAACGATGGAACCGGCAATGTTGCCGAACTTGGAGGAACGGAACACTTCGCGGACCTCGGCGGTACCAAGCTGGACTTCTTCGTACTCCGGCTTGAGCATGCCCTTGAGGGCCATCTCAATGTCATCGATTGCTGCGTAGATGACGGAGTAGAAGCGCATGTCCACGCCTTCGCGGTCTGCCAGTTCGGCAACACGCTCAGCGGGCTTGACGTTGAAGCCGATGATAACGGCGCTGTCGACCGTTGCCAGGTTGACGTCGTTCTGCGTGATCGCACCGACACCGCGGTGGATAACGCGGAGCTGGACACCTTCGCCGACATCGATCTTGAGCAGCGCGTCTTCGAGGGCTTCCACGGCACCGGACACGTCACCCTTGAGGATGAGGTTGAGGGTGTCGATCTTGCCATCGGCGACGGCCTGGTCGAAGTCTTCCAGGCTGATGCGCTTGCGGCGCTTGGCCAGGGCGGCGTTGCGGTCTGCTGCTTCACGCTTCTCGGCGATCTGGCGGGCGGTGCGCTCGTCAGCGGTCACAAAGAAGGTGTCACCTGCACGCGGGACGTTGGACAGACCCAGCACCTGCACGGGGCGGGACGGGCCGGCCTCGGTCAGGACGCTGCCGTCGTCGTCGAACATCGCACGGACGCGGCCGTGGGCCGTGCCTGCCACGATGGTGTCGCCGACCTTCAACGTACCGGACTGAACCAGGACGGTAGCAACCGCACCGCGGCCCTTGTCCAGGTTGGCTTCAATCGCGATACCGCGGGCGTCCTTGTTCGGGTTGGCGCGCATGTCCAGGGCTGCGTCTGCGGTCAGCAGGACAGCCTCGAGCAGCTCGTCGATGTTGAGGTTCTGGCGGGCAGAGACCTCCACGAACATGGTGTCGCCACCGTACTCTTCCGGAACCAGTCCGTACTCGGTCAGCTGGCCGCGGACCTTTTCCGGGTTGGCGCCTTCCTTGTCGATCTTGTTCACGGCCACGACGATCGGCACGTTGGCCGCCTGTGCGTGGTTGAGGGCTTCAACGGTCTGCGGCATAACGCCGTCGTCCGCTGCGACCACCAGGATGGCGATGTCGGTGACCTTCGCACCACGGGCACGCATGGCTGTGAACGCCTCGTGGCCCGGAGTATCGATGAAGGTGATCTTGCGTTCGATGCCTTCGTGGTCAGTGGTGATCTGGTAAGCACCGATGTGCTGCGTGATGCCACCGTGTTCACCCGCGACGACGTCGGAGTTACGGATAGCGTCCAGCAGGCGGGTCTTACCGTGGTCAACGTGACCCATGACGGTGACAACCGGAGGACGTGCCTCGAGTTCCTCGTCGCCTTCGGCTTCCAGCTCGGCGTCGAAGTCGATGTCGAAACCGGAGAGCAGCTCGCGCTCCTCGTCTTCCGGGGACACGACCTGGAGCTTGTAGCCAAGCTCCTCGCCCAGCAGGGCGAAGGTCTCTTCGTCCAGCGACTGCGTGGCCGTGGCCATTTCGCCGAGGTGGAAGAGCACGGTCACCAGTGCAGCGGGGTTCGCCTCGATCTTGTCGGCGAAGTCCGTGATGGACGAGCCGCGACGGAGCCGGACAACGGTGTTGCCGTCGCCGCGGGGCACGCTTACGCCACCCAGCGACGGAGCACTCATCTGCTCGAGTTCCTGGCGCTTGGCACGCTTCGACTTGCGCTGCTTGCCACGGCCTGCGCCGCCCTTACCGAAGGCACCCTGGGTGCCGCCGCGACCGCGGCCGCCCTTGCCGAAGCCACCGCCGGCCGGAGCACCGCCACCGGCACCCGGAGCGCCACCGGTACCCGGTGCACCGCCTGGGCGTCCGGGACCGCGGCCTCCGCCGCCGGGACGGCCTGCACCAGCGGGTGCGGGACGTTCGGTGCGGTTAGGCATCATGCCGGGAGTAGGACGGTTTCCGCCGCCTGCACCGGGACGTGCACCTGCAGCGCCAGCCGGACGCGGAGCGCCCGGCCGTGCACCCTGTGCGCCGGCGGGACGGGGAGCACCCGGACGGGGACCCCCGGCGCCGGCTGCCGGACGCGGGCCGCCGGGGCGTTCGCCCTCAGTGCGGTTTCCGGCCGGACGGGGCATGCCCTGGGAAGGAGCGAACGGGTTGTTGCCCGGACGCGGCGGACGTTCGTTGTCGCCGCCGCGGCCGCGGGGCATGCCCTGGGACGTGGCGAAGGGGTTGTTGCCGGGACGGGGACCGCCCGGACGTGGTGCTGAACCCTGACGTGCTGAAGCTGCCGGAGCCTCAGCCTTGGGGGCCGGGCGTGCGCCGGGCTTGGCACCGGTGGACGGTGCAGCCGGAGCGGGCGCCGCAGGCGCAGCAGCAGCGGGTGCTGCCGGAGCCGACGGAGCGGCCGGGGCGGGGGCTGCAGCCGGAGCTTCAGCTTTGGGTTCCGGAGCCTTGGGAGCTGCCGGTCCCGGCGCGGGCGCCGGACGGGAAGCCGAGGGGCTGGCGGGCGCCTTGGGCGCTGCCGCGGGAGCTTCGGACTTCGAAGCGCCGGCGGCGGGGTAGGCGTTGCGGAGTTTCCTCACAACGGGGGCCTCAATGGTTGAAGAGGCAGAGCGAACGAATTCGCCCAGTTCCTGCAGTTTGGTTACTGCATCTTTGGAAGTAATACCGAGCTCTTTAGCAAGCTCATGTACGCGGACCTTGGCCACATTTCTCCTGTCTCGGTCCGCACCGAGCCAGGCACGAACCGTCTACTTCTTACTGCGGACCTTCGCCGCGATAGCAGCTGAAAGGCCCATTGCAGAGCGCAACAAAGTTGTCATCGTTGCGCACTCATCGCTGGGAACTCATCGGGTTTCCATCAGTTTTCTGACCCGCTTTCAGGTTGGACGGTTGTTGCTGCAGCCACCGGAGTGTCCACGGCATGCGTGCCCGCCGTTATCCGGCGTTCGACAGCGGCAGTTCCGGTTGCGCCCGGGAGGGCACGTCCGAACGCACGCCGCTTGATTGCCAGCGCCAGGCACGTTTCGCTGGAGTGCAGCCATGCACCCCGGCCAGCCATCCGGCGTCGTTCGTCAACGATGACAGCGGTGGAACCGCTGCCTTCGGCGACGAGCCGGAGTAACTCAGACCGGGCGCCCTTCTTCCGGCATCCGATGCAGGTACGCTGGGGCTGATTCTCAAGGTGTTGCACTAGTGCCACGGTGAGTATCTTCCTGCCCATACATATCTGCTGCCCCGAGCCCGCCTGCGTCAGCCGCATTCGCAATGAACGCAGATTTGCGGGCACGCTCAAGGCGCACGAATACCGGCCATTAGGCGCGGTCATGTCTATTCTAGCCCCTCAGGTGCCCCGGCCCCGAAACGACGGGTCGAAACCGGGCGGGACAATCCGAGGGGCCATCCGGGGAGCCGTCCGAGGAGCCCTCCGCCGGAGCGGCTTAGTTTTCGCGCGGAACCGCGGCGTCGGAGACGATGTCGATGCGCCAGCCGGTGAGCTTGGCAGCCAGGCGGGCGTTCTGGCCCTCCTTGCCGATGGCAAGCGACAGCTGGTAGTCCGGCACAACAACACGTGCGGAACGCGTTGCCTCATCGGTGATGGTGACGGAATTCACCCTCGACGGCGACAGGGCGCTGGCGATGAAGGCCGCCGGGTCCTCGCTGAAATCGACGATGTCGATCTTTTCGTCGTTGAGCTCGGTCATGACTGCCCGGACGCGTGAACCCATTTCACCGATGCATGCACCCTTGGCGTTGATGCCGGGGATGTTTGCCTTGACGGCGATCTTGGTGCGGTGTCCGGCCTCACGGGCCAGTGCCACGATTTCCACGGAGCGGTCGGCGATCTCCGGAACTTCCAGTTCGAAGAGCTTCCGGACCAGGCCGGGGTGCGAACGGGACAGCGTGATGGAAGGGCCCTTGGTGCCGCGGTGAACGTCGATCACGAAGGCGCGCAGCCTGTTGCCGTGAATGTACTTCTCGCCGGGTACCTGCTCGGGCGGGGGCAGCAGCGCCTCCACCGTTCCCAGGTTGACCTGGATCATGTGCGGGTTGTTGCCCTGCTGGATGGTGCCGGCAACGAGCTCGCCCTCACGGCCCTTGAACTCGCCCAGGACGTTGTCGTCCTCGACGTCGCGCAGGCGCTGCAGGATGATCTGGCGGGCGGTGCTGGCAGCGATGCGGCCGAAGCCGGCCGGCGTGTCCTCGAACTCACCGATGGGGGCACCGTCGTCGTCGATTTCGGTTGCCCAGATGGTCACGTGTCCGCTTTTGCGGTCCAGCTCTGCGCGGGCCTTTTCGAAGGCTCCCGGAGACTTGTGGTAGGCCACCAGCAGTGCCTGCTCAATGGTGGGGATCAGGAGGTCCAGCGGAATTTCACGCTCACGCTCCAGAAGTCTCAGTGCGCTCATGTCAATATCCATCAGGCCTCCTCAGAAGGTCCATTGTGTTCGTCTTCCAGACCGACCTCGTCGAGGTGGCTGAACTCTATCTCGACTTTTCCATTACGGATCCTGTCGAAAGGAATTTTCTCGGGCTCGCCCTGCTTGGGCTTCATTCCCTTTTTTGCCGCGATCTCCGGAACCAGGGTCACGCCGTCGTCGTCAATGGACTGGATCCTGCCGGTCAGGTTCTCCCCCTGAATGACATTCACCTTGACCATGCGTCCGCGGGCACGATGCCAGTGGCGCGGTTCGGTCAGGGGCCGTCCGACGCCTGGCGAGGAAACCTCGAGGTCGTAGGGGCGGCTGTCGTAGTTGGGGTCGCTGTCCAGGATGCCGGAGAGCTCCTTGGAGATCTCCGCGATGACGTCAAGGCTTACTCCGCCGGTTTCCTCCTGCGGCAGGTCCACTACTACGTGTACCACCCGGTGGGAACCCTGGATGTTGATGGCAACGTCCTCCAGGTAGAGCCGGTTTGCCTGGACCGTGGGTTCCATCAGCGCCCGGACGCGCTCGGCCTCCGGGTTGTGCACGGATCCGGCCTCAGCCTTTCCCGTCCCGGTCCGGTCTGATGAAGTCGTGGCTTCTGCATTACTCACGATGCCGGCCGCCTCCCGCTAGATGATGTTGTGTGTACTAGCGTAGCGATTTTATGGGCGCCATGGTGCACCCGCTTGCTGCCGGGCATGACAACATGGTCTGTTGTGAAAGACGACACCAAGGAAAATCGACGGCCGGGCCGATATTTCCGGTACGGCATCCTGGCGTCATTGGCAGTGATGGTCATCAGTCTTGGGCTGGCGCTGACTCCGGGACCGCCGCCGCAGGCGCCGGAACCGCCCTTTTCCGAACGGGCAAGGGCCGCGGCCCTTGCCGAAACGATGCAGCTGCGCCTCGCCGGCAGCAAACTTGCAGACGCTGTTTCCGGCGCCGAACGCCAGGGTCTGCTGCGCGCTGTGACATTGCTGACAACGCAGGCAAAGGCGCTGAACGGGCCCGATCAGGGTCCTTCGCCGTCAGCGACAGGCGCTGCCGCCGGCACCCCTGCAGTCACCGCGTCCGGTACCTCCGCTCCCTCGAGCGGGCAGGCTGCACCGCTGGACTCACCCGCTGCGCTCATCACCGCGCTGTCCGCGAGCGGCGGGCAGCGCCTCTCGGATGCGGAAGGGTCCGACGGCGGGATGGCACGGCTGCTTGCCGCCGTCGGTACCGCCCAGCTGCTTCAGGCGTCTTCGCTGGCCACGGCTGTGGGGGCAGCAGCACCGGACATGCCTGCCCTGCCAGGACCGGCAACGCCACCCGCGCCGGCGGCAGCACCGGCAGGCTCATGCCCGCCGGTCCCCACCCCTTCCGGAGCAGGTGAAGGAACGGCAACTCCGGCAACCGCCCTCGCGATGACGGTCAAGACCGAGGCCGAAACCGTTTACGGCTACCAGGTGGCGCTCGCCCGCCTCGAAGGCACGGGCGCCGGCTCTGCGGCCCAGCTGCTCGCACGGCATGAATCGGTCCTTGCCGAGGCCGAAGCCCTGAGCCGGGCACAGTGCGTGGACATTCCGGCACGGGAAGCGGGCTACACCCTGGGCCCGCTGTTCCTCGAATCGCCGGCGGCCGGCCTGGGCAGCCTCGAAGCAGGAACCCTGCCGGTTTACGGCGACCTGGTGGCGTTGAGCGACGGCAGTACGCGGCAATGGGCCATTTCAGGCCTTCTGGCCGCTGCACGCCGCGCGGCGCTCTGGGGCGCCGACTCCGGTCCCCTGCCGGGCATCGTGGTGGACACCGCGCAGCTCCCCGAACTGCCGGACGCCAGCCCGGCGCCCCAGTCCCCCGGTACAGAGTCCCCCGGAACGCCCTGAGGCGGCGCCGCAAAGTATGCCTAACCTTCCTTAGTCCCGTATTACTGGCACGCTCCGGGGCACTGGTGGTTTGCTGTAGTCATGGACACCCCCGGAGCACCTGCGCTGCACGACAACGAGCCGCATGGCAATGACGTCGCCCACCGGCTGAACTGGCTGCGCGCCGGTGTACTCGGGGCCAATGACGGGATCGTTTCCGTGGCCGCCATCGTAGTGGGCGTGGCCGGTGCCACCACCCAGACCGGCCCGATCCTCATCGCGGGTGCGGCCGGCGTAGTGGGCGGCGCAATTTCGATGGCACTGGGTGAATACGTTTCCGTCAGCAGCCAGAGCGACAGCCAGAAGGCACTGATCGAAAAGGAACGCCGCGAGCTTGAAGAAGAGCCCGAAGAGGAGCTGGCCGAGCTGGCGGCCATCTATCAAAGCAAGGGGCTGAGCCCGGACACCGCCCAGACAGTGGCCAGGGAGCTCACGGCACATGACGCCCTCTCCGCCCATCTGTCGGCTGAACTCAACATCGACCGGGAGGACATCGTCAGCCCCTGGCATGCCGCCTTCGCCTCGGCAATCGCCTTTGTCGCGGGTGCCGTCTTGCCAATGCTGGCCATCCTTCTCCCGCCCGAGAACATCCGGGTCCCGCTGACGTTCGCTGCCGTTCTGGTGGCACTGGCCGCGACGGGATCCGTTGGCGCCTGGATCGGCGGCAGCTCCAAGACAACGGCAGCTGTTCGGGTGGTGATCGGCGGTGCACTCGCGCTCGCTGCGACATTCGCCATTGGCAATCTCCTGGGCGCCACCGGCATCGTCTGACGTCCGCACCGGAAGCCCGTGCCTCAACTAGTCTGGAGTTGATGAGCAGCCCAGCAGCAGTCCCGATCCCGCCCGACCTCAGCCGCCGCTACAGCGGAAGCAGCGCGGGACGTGCCTGGCTTGCTTCCCTGCACGGGTTGATTTGCGGACGCCTGGAACGCTGGGGACTTGAGGTCGACCTCAAGCCCGGCCAGCTGCCGTGGAATGGCCACGGCGGTGTGGTGGTCCCGGTAACGCAGGAAGGTGTCCCTGCTGCGCTGAAGGTTGCCTACCCCCACGACGAAGCCCGGGTTGAGCGTTTCGCCCTGCGGCTCTGGGACGGCCACGGGGCGGTCCGGCTGCTTGAGTCCGACGCGGGAACGTGTTCGATGCTGCTGGAGAGGCTCGACGCCGGCCGCTCACTCCAGGAGGTTCCGCTGGAAACGGCAGTGGAGGTCTGGGGCGGGCTGACGCGGCAGTTGAGCCTGGCGCCGGACCACCGCCCGGAGTGGCAGGAGTTCGACCACGTGGCGGCGCGCGCCGAACAGTGGAGCGATGACCTTCCGGCGGACTGGGAACAGCTGGGCCGGCCCTTTCCGCGGTGGCTGCTGGAGGCCGCCCTGGAGGTTTGCCAGACGCGCGGAGCCGTGGGCCGCCGTGCCGGGACCGACGTGCTGGTCAACACCGACTTCCACTATCTGAACATCCTGGCCCGGCTGCCCAAGGACCAGTCGCTGCCACCGGCCGCTGCCGGCGCAGATATTGCAGGCACCGGCGGCAACGGCCGTTCCAACGGTTTTGCAGCCATAGACCCTCAGCCGATGATTGGCGAGGCCGAGTTCGCCGTAGCTCCGCTCCTCTGGAACCGCATCCGGGACCTTCCCCGAACGGATCCCCGGCAGGGACTGTTGGACAGATGCCGGGACTTCAGCGCGGCCGCCGGGCTGGATGGCGAAGTGGCCCGGCAGTGGAGCCTTGCCCGCGAAGTTGAAAATGCCCTCTCGTATGCATCGCGGCCGCACCATGGCGGTGACCTCGCACGGTCCCTGTGGGTGGCAAGCACGCTCGCGGGACGGACCCTGGCATGGCTGCCCGCGGCACACGACCTCCCTGCCCCTGGAGAAGCCGTGGGGCTGGCCGTTTCCTAGCTGCGGACCGCTGCCAAGGCCTTCCGCACCGCGTCGACGGCTGTCTCGACGTCGCCGTCGTCCGTGGTCCAGTTGCTCACCGAAATCCGCAGCACATCCCGTCCCTGCCAGCGCGACCCCGACATCCACACCAGCCCGTCCGCAATGATCCGTGCCGTCACGGCCCGCGTTGTGGCGTCATCACCGAATGCCAGCGAGACCTGCGTATATTCGACGTCGTTGAGCACTTCGACGCCGTCCAGCCCCGACAGCTGGTGCGCCAGTTGCGAGGCACGGCTGACCAAATTGCGCACCTGTGCGGCCACTCCGTTCCGGCCGAGGGACTTCAGCGCCGCCCACACGGGAACGCCGCGGGCCCGGCGGGACAGCTCCGGGACGAGCTGGAACGGGTCCGCGGCCTCAGCTGCATCGCGGATCATGTAGCTGGGGTTGACGCTCATCGCGGCATGCAGGGCTTCGGTGTCCCGCACGGCGACAATGCCGCAGTCGTAGGGCACGTTGAGGGTCTTGTGCGCATCGGTGGCCCACGAGTCAGCCAGGTGGAGCCCGGCGGTCAGGGCGGCGAGCTCAGGCACCGCGGCCGCCCAGAGCCCGAAGGCACCATCCACGTGCACCCACGCCCCATGCGCTTTCGCGACGGTGACCGCTTGCAGGAACGGATCGAAAGCTCCGGAATGCACGTTCCCGGCCTGCAGGCAGACCAGCAGCGGGGCCGGGGCCGATCCATCGGCAGCGCCCCGCGCACGGTCCAGGGCACAGTCCAGCTCCGCGGCATCAATGCGGCCCTGCCGGTCCGAGGGCACCACGATGGGGCGTCCCATGCCGAGATACCGCAATGCGAGGTCGATCGAGTCATGGCGTTCCTGGCCCACGAAGCAGCGGACGGCGGGAGCGCCGGTCAACCCGTCGGCGTTCACGTCCCAGCCGGCTTGCTCCAGGACGCGCCAGCGGGCGGCGGACAACCCGGCGAAGTTGGCCATTGTCGCTCCGGTGACGAAACCGACGTCGGCCTCTTCCGGCAAGCCCAGCAGGTCCAGGAACCAATGCCCGGCGGCCGCCTCGATGACCGCGGTGGCTGGCGTGGCAGCGCGCAGGAACGAATTCTGGTCCCAGGCGCTGACCAGCCAGTCCGCTGCCAGTGCGGCGGGCAGCGTACCTCCAATGACCCAGCCGAAGAAGCGCCCGGAAGGCATGGCCATCAGGCCCGGTTCAGCCCGGGTGGCGAGGAAGTCGATCACTTCGCCCGCAGGGAGACCGTCCGCGGGCATTGGGCCGCCGAAGACGACCTCCAGCTCCCCTGCCGTGGACCGGGGCCCTACGTGGCGGGTCGGCTGGCTTTCCAGCCATTCACGGGCGTGCCCGGCTGCTGCGTCCAAGGCGTCCCGGAAGGGTTCGTCCCCTGTTGACATAGGAGCATGCTACGCCGGGTCCCGCCCGTCCGGGAGGGTCTTTCGCATGGTATCCGGACCCCGCCTGGTTGCAGGATCGGACGGAGGCTAGGCGAAGGTGTCCTGCCAGATGTCATAGCCCAGCTTGATGATCAGAGCGCCCACGACGGCGAGGAAGACGTTGCGGATGAAGGTGCTGCCCTGCTTCACCGCGGTCCGGGCACCGAGGTAGCCGCCGGCCATGTTGGCCAGCCCCAGCACGAGCCCCACGCCCCAGAGCAGGGAGCCGTGGGGCAGGAAAAAGATCAGGGCGCCGGCATTGGTGGCCATGTTGACGATCTTTGCCTTGGCGCTGGCTTCGAGGAACGCATACCCCATTGCGGAGACCAGGGCGATGATCAGGAAGGAGCCCGTTCCGGGTCCGATCAGGCCGTCGTAGAAGCCGATGGCCGCGCCGATGAGGCAGGCCACCACGTAGTGCGTCCTGCCGTCGTGGCGGAGCGCCGTCAGGTCGCCGATGTTCGGTTTGAAGGCCGTGAAGAGCGCGACGGCGACCAGCGCCGCCACGATGATTGGCTTGAAGACACTGGCGGGCAGGGTGGCGGCCAGCACAGCACCGCCGAAGCTCCCGGCCAGCGCTATGACCGCCATGGGGATGGCTGTCCGCAGGTCCGGCCTGACACGGCGGTAAAACGTCACAGCGCTGGTGGCGGTCCCGAAGATGGAACCCATCTTGTTGGTGGCAAGCGCCTGGACCGGGCTGATCCCCGGCACCAGCAGCAGCGCCGGGAGCTGGATGAGCCCTCCGCCGCCCACCACGGCGTCAATCCACCCTGCGGCGAAACCCGCCACGACGATAAGGATCAGCGTGGCGGGCTCCATCGACTCGAATCCGGAGATCACTCCTTCGACTGCGGGGAGTTACTTGCTGCGGACGGCATTGACCACGTAGTCAACCGCCTTGTCCACAGCCACGTTCTCCGCCTCGCCGCTGCGGCGGTCCTTGATCTCCACGACGCCGTCCACGAGCCCCTTGCCCACGGCGAGGATGGTCGGTACGCCGATGAGCTCGGCGTCGCCGAACTTCACGCCGGGGGAAACCTTGGGACGGTCGTCGTAAATGACCTCTAGTCCATTCGCTTCAAGCTCAAGGGCGAGCTGCTCTGCAGCGGCGAAGATCTCCTCGCCCCTGCCTACAGCGACGACGTGGACATCAGCCGGTGCCACTGCCCGCGGCCAGATCAGGCCCTTGGCGTCGTGGTTGGATTCAGCCAGGGCCGCGACAGCACGGGTCACGCCAACGCCGTAGGAACCCATGGTGACCACAACCTGCTTGCCGTTCTGGTCCAGGACCTTCAGTTCAAGGGCTTCGGCGTACTTGCGGCCGAGCGCGAAGATGTGGCCCATCTCGATGCCGCGTTTGGTCTCGAGCGGACCGGAACCGTCCGGCGCTTCGTCACCGGCGCGGACCTCGGTGCACTCGATCACGCCATCCCAGCCGAAGTCGCGGCCGGCGACGAGGCCGAAGACGTGCTTTCCGGCCATGTTGGCTCCGGTCACCCAGGCGGTGCCGCTGACAACCCGGGGATCCACCAGGTACAGGAGCTTCGCAGCGCCTTCCAGGCCAAGGAGGGGCGTGCCAAGCGACATCCCCGGGCCGAGGTATCCACGGACGATGAGCGGGTTGCGGGCGAGGTCCTCCTCGCCTGCGGCCTCCACGGTGATCTCGCCGGCGACCGGCAGGTACGTGCCGATGTTGGCCTCAACACGCTTCAGGTCCACGCCGCGGTCACCGGGCACGCCGATGACTACGATCTGGCGTTCCCCGGTGGGCAGGGTGACGGCGAGGACAACGTTCTTCAGCGTGTCCGCGGCCGTCCAGGCGCCGCCGTCGTTCTCCCCGCGCGGCACCAGCTGGTTGGCGGCGTCCACGAGCGTTTCGATGGTGGGAGTGTTCGGGGTGTCCCGGATGTCCGCAGCCGGAGCGTTGGTGTAGTCGATCTCGGCGGGGACCACGGTGGTCACGGCTTCCACGTTGGCCGCGTAGCCGCCGGCCGAGCGCACGAACGTGTCCTCGCCGATCTCGGTGGGGTGCAGGAACTCCTCGCTCCGGGAGCCGCCCATGGCACCGGCAGTGGCGGCCACCGGGACAACTTCGAGGCCGAGGCGCTCGAAGATCTTCAGGTAGGCGGCGCGGTGCGCGTTGTAGCTGGCGTCCAGGCCGGCGTCGTCGACATCGAAGGAGTAGGAGTCCTTCATGATGAACTCGCGGCCGCGCAGCAGGCCAGCGCGGGGCCGTGCCTCATCGCGGTACTTGTTCTGGATCTGGTAGATGCTCAGCGGAAGGTCCTTGTACGACGAGTACAGGTCCTTGACCAGGAGCGTGAACATTTCCTCATGCGTGGGAGCCAGGAGGTAGTCCCCGCCCTTGCGGTCCTTCAGCCGGAAGATGCCCTCGCCGTACTCCGTCCAGCGGTTGGTGGCCTCGTAAGGCTCCTTGGGCAGGAGGGCCGGGAAGTGGACTTCCTGGGCGCCGATGGCGGCCATTTCCTCGCGAATGACCTGCTCCACCTTGCGCAGGACGCTCAGGCCCAGCGGCAGCCAGGTGTAGATGCCCGGCGCGGCCCTGCGGATGTATCCGGCACGCACCAGGAGCCGGTGGCTCGCCACCTCGGCGTCGGCGGGATCTTCGCGCAGGGTGCGCAGGAACAGCTTGGAAAGTCGAAGGACCACGGGTAGGAATCCGTTTCTTGGGAGGTGCCTGTTCAGATGACGGGCTGGGGCAGATCTGTCTGGTTACTAATCTACCGTGACGCGGCGAGTGCCCGGTCACCCGTTGCCTGCCGCCCCGCTTAACGGGGAAGAGCCACGCCAGAACTAAGAGGAAGCCCCTGGCCGTTGCCGGCTGGTCATCCTGTTTTGGCGTGGCTCTTACGGTCCGTCAGACCGTCAAGTCCGGAGGAAGCGCTGGGCGTGCCTGGCTGGGAAGGTCAACGCTCAGTGCCAATTACTGATTCCCCTCTGAGACCGCACGCACCCCATCGGCGCGGCTAGCTAGAACCTATGTGATCCAGGGCACCATTACAAGAGTCGTCACGCAGTTTTCTGCAGTTGACTTGGGGTTACGCCAGGTGTCCGCGGAAGACGGCCCGCTAGTCAATGAGGGCGGCAGCCTGGTCCAGCAGTTGCTCGGCCTGGACCAGGTCGGCCGAGGTCACGCCGGTGCCTGACGCCTGTGCCGCAATCAGGACTCCGCCCTTGACCGCGAAGGTCATCACCGTGCTTTGCGTGGTACCAGCGGGCAACGTGACGTCCGTTCGCATGGCGATGGCGCCGGGGGTGTCAGCCCCGCTGTCAAGCCCGGTGGTGGTTGCTGTCACGGACATTTCGCCGATTTTCATGCTGAGGTTTCCGCAGTCTGCAATCTCCTTGCTGCGAGCGGAAAGCGTCTCGTCCAGCTTTTCCTTGTCCACGCCGGAGAGAAGAGAGAGCGTCTGGGTCAGCTCGGCGTTGGAGGACGTGGACGCGCCGATGGCCATGGTGGTGCTGCTGTCCGGCTTCAGGGCCGTGCCTGTGGCGATGGAATTGCATTTGGCAGGTTCCACCTGGACCTCGGTCATGAGGGACATCATCTGATCCAGTGCCTGGGAGACCTTGTCCGCGGGCATCACGGCCAACGCGACGCTGTCCCCGTCCTTCACTCCTCCGGCGATCTCCGCGAGCTCATCGGAAGTCAGCATTTTGAAGGCGACTTCCGTCGGCGTGGGGCTTGGAGTTGTTGTGGCGGAGGTTTCCGGGGCCGCACCGCCCCCTGTGTCCGGCGATTTGGCGGGTCCGCCACAGGCTGTCAGTGCCAGCACCAGGAGGGCAGATCCCCCGAAATAGCGCACAACAGACGTATTCATTTATCCCCCAATAAGTTCGAATGCTGGCCGGTACCGGCCAGCTAGAACAGAACTGTAGCGAACGTGCCCACCTGGCGGAAGCCCACGCGCTCGTACGTTGCCCTTGCACGGGCGTTGTAATCGTTGACGTACAGGCTGGTGACGGGGGCGAGCCGCTGCGCCAGTTCCACGACGGCGGCCATGTAGCCGGCGCTCAGTCCGAGTCCGCGGAAGGAAGGGTTCATCCAGACACCCTGGACCTGTGTCACGTCGGGGGTGACGGCTCCCAGTTCGGCCTTGAACATGACCTGGCCGTCCGCATTGAGGTGGACCAGGGAATGGCCCTGCCTGATGAGTCCTTCGACGCGCCTGCTGTAGAACTCGCGGCCGCCGAGGAACGGTGAATAGCCGACTTCCTCTTCGAACATTGCCGCGCAGGCAGGCAGGATCCGGTCAAAGTCGGCGAGCTGGCCGAAACCCAGGTCCGTATTTGCCAGTACGGCGGGTGGCCCGGTGATGGTCATCAGCGGCTGGTCCGCCCGGACCTCGTGGGCAGCCTGTCCCAGCTGCTCCAGCTGTTCATACATGGCCAGGACGGTATCCGCAGGGCCGAAGATGGAGGCGAAGCGGCGGCCGGAGCGGTGCGCGTGCCCGGCCACGAGTCCGGCAAGTTCCGGGTCCAGCTGCACGGGAACAAGGTTGGCCCCCGCCCAGCACGCGCCCACGAGGTCGTCGCCGTCGAACACGCCAAAGATACTGGCCCCGCCCGCAGTGGGTGCGGCACTTCCCGTCGCAGCCAGGTGCGACAGAATGAAGACGTTGGCCACAACGTCGGTCCGGGCCAGTTCCCGCAGCATGGCGGTGTCCGGCCCGGACAGGACCCGGATTGATACGCCGGATCCTGCATTCTCCTTACGAGACGCTAACCACGGGGCTACCCTTGACAGCATCTTCGCCATCGGCCTCCCCCATCTCTTCAGCGATACGCATGGCCTCTTCGATCAGTGTCTCAACAATTTCGCTCTCGGGGACAGTCTTGATGACCTCGCCCTTCACAAAGATTTGTCCCTTGCCGTTGCCGGACGCCACGCCCAGGTCGGCTTCACGGGCCTCACCGGGGCCGTTGACGACGCAGCCCATGACGGCAACGCGCAGCGGGATCTCCATGCCTTCGAGGCCCGCCGTGACCTGCTCGGCCAGGGTGTAGACGTCCACCTGGGCGCGGCCACACGACGGGCAGGAGACAATTTCAAGCTTGCGGGGACGCAGGTTCAGCGACTGCAGGATCTGGTTGCCAACCTTGATTTCCTCGACGGGAGGGGCCGAGAGGGAAACGCGGATGGTGTCGCCGATCCCCCTGGACAGGAGCGCACCGAAGGCCGTGGCGGACTTGATGGTGCCCTGGAAGGCCGGTCCGGCCTCGGTGACGCCAAGGTGCAGGGGCCAGTCGCCCTGTTCGGCAAGCATTTCGTAGGCGGCGACCATGATCACAGGGTCGTTGTGCTTGACGGAGATTTTGAAGTCGTGGAAGCCGTGCTCCTCGAACAGCGATGCTTCCCAGACCGCTGACTCAACCAACGCTTCCGGGGTGGCCTTGCCGTACTTCTTCATGATGCCCGGTTCCAGGGATCCTGCATTGACGCCGATCCGGATGGACGTGCCGTGATCCTTGGCGGCGCGGGCGATTTCCTTGACCTGGTCATCGAACTTGCGGATGTTGCCAGGGTTGACGCGCACCGCAGCGCAGCCCGCTTCAATGGCGGCGAAGACATATTTGGGCTGGAAGTGGATGTCAGCGATGACCGGGATCTGCGATTTGCGCGCGATGATCGGGAGGGCCTCGGCGTCGTCCGCGGAAGGGCAGGCAACCCGCACGATGTCGCAGCCTGACGCCGTCAGCTCAGCAATTTGCTGCAGGGTGGCGTTGATATCCGTGGTGGGGGTGGTGGTCATCGACTGCACGCTGATGGGCGAATCCGAGCCGACACCCACCGAGCCCACCTTGATTTGACGGGTTTTCCTGCGCGGGGCGAGGACGGGGGGCGGTGCTGACGGCATTCCCAGGCTGACCGAGGTCACGTGGACTCCTATTTAGATCGAAGTGTCGATGGTGTGGTTCCGGCTGGCTAGGCGGCGTGCTCGGCCAGGAGGCCGGTCACGGGGGCCCACTCCGTGGTGCGCGTGCCGGCAATCACGCTGGCCGCGGCGAAGGGGTCCTGCTTGAGGATCCCGTTCAGTGCGTTTTCATCGTCAGCCTTGAAGATGAGCAGGGCACCCGCTCCGTCCCCGTAGGGTCCGCTGGCGAGGAGTGCGCCTTCACTGGCCAGCCGAGCGGTCCATTCCCGGTGCGCCGGACGGGCGGCGTTCCGTGCTTCGGTGGACTCGGGGGCGTATACGTACTCAACAGCAAAAACAGTCATACGGATACCCTATCGCCCTGTCCGCCTGAGTTTGTATCCGGTTCAGCTGAGGAAGAGGACCCTGACAACGGCGGCAACCCCGGCGGCCCACAGCATGGAGGCCAGCGTGCCGATGATGAACCTCTCCGCGGCAACGGGGGTCTCCTTCAGTTCGGCGAAGCGCCCCAGGCCCTTGATGGCCACCACGTAGGCGATGGCCACGGGCTGGCCGGTGAGGATGGCCAGGCACACTGCCAGCCTTTCCAGGACGCCGATGATGGCGCCGCCGCGCAGGATCCGCGTGGTGTGCGCCTGCGGACCGGCTGCCGCTTTGGCTGACTTTCCCGTTTCGTCACGGGTTTCGTCCGCAGCAACGGTGATCTCCCCGTCGACGGTCCCCCGGTCCGCCGTTACTTTGTCCGCCGCGTCTTTGCCGGATGTGACGTTGTCCACTGTCTTTTGGTCCACGGTGACGTCGGCGGAGGGGTCGTCAGCCGACTCTTCGGCGGCCCGGTCGGCGGCGGCCTTGTCTTCGGCGGCCTTGGCCGCGTCCGCCTTGTCGTCGATGGTCCGTGCCAGCCGGAATACCAGGGCGGTGACCGGCCAGCCGACGAAGCCTGCCGTCAGGAGGGCGAGCGTAATCCAGAGAGCGTTCACGTTTGTCCTTCCAGGACTGCATCGTGGGCCAGGGCCAGAAGCATCCCGGCGGCCGGCCTCGCCGCCCATTCTTCCTGCCAGCCGGACCTCAGCACGGCGCGGCTCACCGACTGCTCCGTGATTCCCAGTTTTGCGGCCGCAAGCTTCTGGGTGCCGTGCCTGGCGGCCGTGTCCTGTTGCAGCATCCGAAGGGTGTCCACGACTTTCCACTGGGCGTCCGTACGGTCCTGCACCAGGCGCCCGATGAGACGGAGGACCGCTTCGGCGTTCGCGCAGGCCCGGATGCCGGGCTCGGCCGCGGGCAGCGGTGCGCCACCGCGGCGGAGACCGCCGGAAACCACGGACAACGGCACATGGGATGCAGCAGACTTGGCTTTCTCCACGGCCAGCCTGGCAGCCACGAACGCCGGTCCGGATCCTTCCCTCGGGCTCGCAGGCAGGGGCATGTCAACGGCGCCCACTCCGATTCCGACGTACCACTGGCCGCTGCGCAGGGAGTGAAGTGCAATTTCGACCACTTCCGCCGGCTGTTCCACCACACCCTGGACTTCGTCGCCCACGGAGCGTTCGAAGCGTCCGCCGGTTGAGATGCGGTGCAGCTCAGCCAGCAGGCCGGGCACCCGGTCCCTATCTCCCGTGCTGCCCCGCTGGTCGATCGTGAGTACGTACATACTGCAAACATAATCGACTGATTAGCTGATACCAATCAGATTCGGCTGATTTATATAAATCAGTCAGAAAAGGCTGATTATTGATTCCAAGACGCTGGAAGCTGATTATCCAAAGAGATTGACCGGCTTGACGATGTCCGCATAGATCAGCAGCGCACTCATGCCCATCAGCAGCGCGGCCACCACATAGGTCACCGGCAGGAGCTTGGCAATGTCGAACGCACCCGGATCGGGCCGGCCGAACAACTTGGCCACCCGCCGTCGGGCGCCTTCATAGAGCGCCCCGGCCACATGGCCGCCGTCCAGCGGCAGAAGCGGGACCAGGTTGAACACGGCCAGCGCGAAGTTCAGGCCGGCCAGCAGCCCCACCAGCGCAGCGAGCCTGGACTGCAGCGGGACCTCTTCCATGGCGGCCACTTCACCCGCCACGCGGCCCACACCCACCACGCTGATGGGTCCGTTGGGATCGCGGGGCTCTTCGCTGAAGGCCGCCTTGGCCACGCCCACCACCCGCGCGGGGAGGTTCAGGACGACGCCGGCCACCTGCTGGATGTTTTCCCCCGCCATGGGGAGAACGGACGACGCCGGCTGGGAGACAAGGGCGGTCTGGGCGCCGATCCCCAGGAAGCCGACTTCCTGGTACTGCAGGGTTCCGTTGGAATCGGTGGCCTGCCGGCCGTCCGCGCCGATGACCGGCCGGGCCGAGAGGACGGGGGTCACGGTAGTGGTGACGGGCGAGCCGTCCCGTTCCACCGTGATGCTGACTTCCCGGCCGGCGGAGGACCGGATCCAACCGGTGAGTTCGTCCCACTTAGTCACGGGCTTGCCGTCGAAGGACGTGATGGTGTCATTGGGCTTGAGCTGTGCCGCAGCCGCGGGAGTGAGCTTGCAGTCGGCGGAATCCGGATCCACGGTCTCCCCGGCCTTGACCTGGCATTTGGAGACGTCCGCAATGGTGGTGGTGGGTGTGCTGATCCCGAATCCCATCAACAGCACGGCCGTCAGTGCCACGCCGATCAGCAGGTTCATGGCGGGACCGCCGAGCATCACGATGACCTTCTTCCAGACCGGAAGCCGGTAGAAGACCCGCTTCCCGTCACCGGGTCCCACTTCCTCGTGGGCCATGGAACGTGCCTCGGTGGCGAGGGTCTGGAACATCCCGGTGCTGGACGGACGCACGGTGCCGTCGTCCTTGTTTGGCGGGTACATGCCGATCATGGACACGTAACCGCCCAGCGGGATGGCCTTGACTCCGTACTCGGTCTCCCCCTTGCGCTTGGACCACAGCGTGGGGCCGAAACCGATCATGTACTTGGTGACCCGCACCTTGAACAGCTTGGCCGGAACCAGGTGGCCCACCTCATGCAGCGCGATGGAAATTGCGATGCCGATCGCCACAAAGACGACACCGAGGATGAAGAGAATGACGGGACTCATGCTTAGATCTGCTGCTTCCTAGAGACTGCTCACTGCTAAACGTTCGTGGGTGCGCGCTCGTGCCCACGTCTCAGCATCCAGCACGGACTCAACTGTCAGCCCGGAAGATCCTGGGTGTTCGCTGAGCACCGCTTCGATAGTATCCACAATGTCCGTGAACCGGATCCGGCCGGAGTGGAAGGCCATCACGGCCTCTTCGTTGGCGGCATTGAAAACGGCGGGATAGGTGCTTCCCTGCTTGGCAGCGTCCTTGGCAAGAGCGACGGCGGGGAACGCCTCGGCGTCGAGCGGTTCGAAGGTCCAGCTGGTTGCCTGGGTCCAATCGCACGGCGTGGCCGCCTTCGGGACACGGTCCGGCCATCCCAGCCCGAGGGCGATGGGCAGGCGCATGTCCGGCGGCGAGGCCTGGGCAATGATGGAGCCGTCCACGAACTGAACCATGGAATGGACCACGGACTGCGGATGGACAACGACGTCGATGCGGTCCAGCGGGATGTCGAACAGCAGGTGTGCCTCGATCACTTCAAGGCCTTTGTTCACCAGGCTGGCGGAGTTGGTGGTGACCATCAGGCCCATGTCCCAGGTGGGGTGCGCCAGGGCATCCTGCGGTGAGACATTGTGCAGTTCCTCGCGTGTCCTGCCGCGGAACGGTCCGCCGGATGCCGTCAGGATGAGCCGGTCCACCTCGGCGGCCGTTCCGGAGCGCAGGCATTGCGCGATGGCGGAGTGCTCGGAATCCACCGGGACGATCTGGCCTTCCCGCGCGGCAGCCTTTACCAGGGCACCGCCGACGATCAGGGATTCCTTGTTGGCCAGTGCCAGGGTGGCGCCTGACTTCAGGGCCGCCAGCGTGGGTGCCAGCCCGATGGAGCCGGTGATGCCGTTGAGCACCACGTCCGCGTCGATCTCCGCAATCCTGGTGGAAGCATCCGGGCCGGTGATGATCTCGGGGCGGTAGCCTGAGACGCCGGCCGCGCGGGCGGCGTCGTCGATCAGTTCCTGCAGGGCGGACGCATCGCCGCTGGCGGTGCCCACGGCCTTCGCCTTCGTGTGCACGGCCTGCCGGGCAAGGAGGTCAAGGTTGCCGCCGCCGGCGCTCAGCGCCACCACCTCGAAAAGGTGCGGGGCGCCGTCGACGACGTCTATCGCCTGGGTGCCGATGGAACCGGTGGATCCGAGAAGAACGATTCTGCGTGGCTGCATCCGTTAAGTATCCCGCACGTGACTGGCCTGCCGGCGCCTGCGCTGCCTACCCGAAGGCCAGCTCCACCACGCCCTTGGCAATCGTGGATACGGCTCCCGTGTAGGCGATCACCACCACAATCCGGCGGACGGCTGCCGGCCGCACCCGGCCCGACAGCAGGTCCCCTGCGACGATTCCGAGCACCATGGCGGCCAGGACCCCCAGCCATTGCCAGCCTTCGAGGGCGGGAACATGCCCGCCGGAAAAGAAGTACTTGGTCATCAGCGAGGACAGGCCCGTGGTGACGAAGTAAGGCTGCAGGGTGGCGCCGAAGCTCTTCTG
This sequence comes from Arthrobacter sp. NPDC093128, assembly GCF_040683875.1. Classification (NCBI taxonomy): domain Bacteria; kingdom Bacillati; phylum Actinomycetota; class Actinomycetes; order Micrococcales; family Micrococcaceae; genus Arthrobacter; species Arthrobacter sp. NPDC093128. Next base: position 392,662 of record NZ_JBFBEY010000002.1, on the reverse strand, counting down.
GTCCCAGCGTGTGGCGATGGCATAGGCAGTGATCGCCGGTCCGCCCACGCCTGCCGCGGCGTTCATCAGGCCGCTGGAAAACCCCAGGGACATCATGGGCACCGGCCCGCTGGCGCGCCAGGAACTCCGGGTCAGCCGCTGGGAAGCGAGCAGGGCGATGATGAGCAGCACACCGATGCAGATTTCCAGCGGCGCCTCGGGGACATTGCTGGCGAGCCAGGCACCCGGTGCCACGCCCACCACCGCGGAGGCGGCCAGGCCGGCGTAGCGCCGCCAGTTGACGTGCCGCCACACCCGGGACAGGATCAGCAGCGACGACGCCGCGCCGCAGAGGTTGATGATCATCACCCCGTCAAAGGGGCCAAGCAGCACCACCAGGACCGGCGATACGAGGAGGCCGAAGCCGAGGCCTGCAATACGCTGGGCCATCGCCCCGGCGACAACAGCGATGAGCACCAGCGCAAACATGGTTCGATCCTAGTGCCGCAGTGCGTTGACGCCGTGGACGGCAGGCGTAACGTGAACAACGTGGAGTGGACCGCATGGTTCGACGCGCCGGAGTATGAGTTCGCCCGGCAGGTGCTGCAGCGCGGCATTGCCACGATCTTCTTCGTGGCGTTCCTCTCCTGCCTCAACCAGTTCCCCGCGCTGCTCGGCGAGCGCGGCCTGCTCCCGGTCCCCGACTACGTGGACAGCTTCAGGCGGCGCCGGCGGCCCAGCCTGTTCCTCTGGCGCTACTCGGACCGCCTGCTGCGGTGGGTCTGCTGGAGCGGCATGGCCATCGCGGCCACGATCGTAGCGGGGCTCCCCCAGCTCGGGCCGCCATGGCTGCCCATGCTCGCGTTCCTGTCCCTGTGGCTGCTGTACATGTCGATCGTGAACGTGGGCCAGACGTTCTACGGGTTCGGCTGGGAAATGCTGTTGCTTGAAGCGGGCTTCATCGTGGCGTTCCTGGGTTCGGACCAGACTCCCCCGCCCCGGACCATCCTGATCCTGCTGGCGTGGCTGCTGTTCAGGCTGGAGTTCGGTGCCGGGATGATCAAGATCCGCGGAGGCAGCGAGTGGCGCGACCTGACCGCCCTGTACTACCACCACGAGACCCAGCCGATGCCCGGACCGTTGAGCCGCCAGGCGCACCTGCTCCCCAAGCCCCTGCACCGGATGGAGGTCCTGGGCAACCATTTCGCGCAGCTGGTGGTCCCGTTCTTCCTCTTCGCCCCGCAGCCGCTGGCCAGCATCGCCGCGGGCATCGTCATCTTTACCCAGCTGTGGCTCGTGGCGAGCGGGAACTTTGCCTGGCTTAACTGGATGGCCATCCTGCTGGCCTTCGCGGCCGTCAGTGATCCGGTGGCCCACGCTGTGCTTCCCGTTATCCCGTTGGGCTGGCACGCATCCGCGTCAGGCGCGGGCGCCGGCGCGGGCGGAACGCAGACCCCGGTGTGGTGGCTCGCCGTCGTGCTCGCCGTGACGGTGCTCCTGCTGGTCCTCAGCTACTGGCCTGTCCGGAACCTCCTCCAGCACCGGCAGCTCATGAACGCCAGCTTCAACCGCTGGCAGCTGGGCAACACCTACGGGGCCTTCGGCACCGTGACCAAAATGCGGATCGAGATCGTGGTGGAAGGGACCCTCGACGCCGAGCCCGACGACGATTCCGACTGGCGGGAGTACGGTTTCCGGGGAAAGCCCGGCGACGTCCGCCGGCTGCCGCGCCAGTGGGCCCCGTATCACCTCCGGCTGGACTGGCTCATGTGGTTCCTGCCCCTTCGCACCGTGCACGAGGAGTGGTTCTACGCCTTCCTGGCCAAGCTGCTGGAAGCTGACGAGCCGGTGCTCCGGCTCCTGCGCCAGGACCCGTTCGACGGCGCCCGCCCCCGGTGGGTGCGCGTGCACAGCTACCTTTACCGCTTCGCGAGCCGTGCGGAGTACCGCGAAACAGGCCAGCGCTGGATCCGGACCCTGCTGTACGAAGCCATCCCGCCGCTGTCCCTCCCGCCGGGACGCTGACGTCACGGCATTGACGCGGCGCTGACGTTACACAGGCTTCAGGGCGTAGCGGCGCTCGGGACGGCCCGCACCGTACTTGAGCCGTACGTCCACCCTGGACTCATCGTGGAGGTATTCGAGGTACCTGCGGGCACTGACCCGGGACGTGCCCAGCAGGTCGGCCACTTCGGCGGCCGACAGGTCCGCCTCGGCGGAGTTGAGCACGTCCACCACGCGTTTGAGGGTTTCCGGGCTGCAGCCTTTGGGAAGGTGGTGCTCGGTGCGTTCGGGCCGGTCGGTGCTTTCCAGCCCGAAAACCCGGTTGACGTCCGACTGCTCAGCAACGTCCTTGGCCAGGTCCAGGCCCTGGTAGGCGCTGCGGTAGTGCTCAAGGCGTTCCTGCAGGTCCGTCTGCGAGAACGGCTTGATCAGGTAGTGCACAATCCCGCCCCGCAGCGCACGGCGGACTGTCTCCACCTCGCGCGCGGCACTGATCACCAGCACGTCCAGTTCCGGTGCCGCCTCCCGCAGCCTGGTCATGAGGTCCAGCCCGTTGATATCGGGCAGGTGGATGTCCAGCAGGACCAGGTCGGGCTGCAGGCGGGCGGTTTCCGCCATGGCCTGGGCTCCGGTGTGCGCAACCCCCACGACGGCGAATCCCGGCGTGCGCTGGATAAAGCCGGCGTGCACTTTGGCCACCATGAAGTCGTCGTCGACGATCAGGACATTGATCATGGCTTGGCCACCCTTCCTTTGGCCGGCACCCGCTTCAGCGGGGCCCTTTTCAATCGCGCGGTGAAGACCGCACCGCCGTCGTTGACCACGGCAAGCTCTCCGCCGCTGCGCCGGCACACAACACGCGAAAGCGCCAGGCCAAAGCCCCTGCCGCCCGCGGGTCCCGGCTTTTTGGTGGTGAAGCCCTGCCGGAAGATTTCTTCGGTGGCCGCAGCATCGATGCCCGGGCCGGTGTCCCGGACGGTAACCACCACTTCCTCGGGACTGTCCTCGACGAGGACCCGGACAGAAGCCTCCGCGGCCCCCGTGACAGCGTCGAGGGCGTTGTCCACGAGGTTGCCCACCACGGTGGTCAGGTCCCGGGCGAGCTCGTCGTCCACCCGCTCCAGCGCAGACTCCGGGTCAAGCTGGAGGGTGACTCCCCGCTCCGTGGCGAGGCTGGACTTGGCGATCAGCAGGGCAGCCAGCGCCGGGTCCTGGATGCGGCTGGTCACCTCGTCGTTGAGCCTGGTCCGGTCCAGGGTGGCGCCATTAACGAACTGCACCACGGAATCGTACTCGCCGATCTGGATCAGGCCGGAAATGACGTGCAGCTGGTTTGCGAATTCATGGGCCTGCGCGCGCAGGGTATCGGTGGCGGTCCGGGTGGCGCCCAGTTCTCGCTCCAAGGACGAGAGTTCGGTCCGGTCGCGCAGGGTGGTGACGGAGCCGATGTCGCGGCCGCGTGAACGGATGGGCACGCGGTTCAGCACCACCAGGCGCTCGCCCACCAGCACCAGCTGGTCCGCACCTGGCTGCTCCCGGGTCAGGACGTCCTTCAGCGCAGGGTCCACCGGCAGGACCGCCAGGACCTTGCCCACGCAGTCGGCCGGCAGGCCCAGCAGTTCGCGGGCACTGTCATTGGCCACGGTGATGCGTTCGTGCGGGTCGAGGGCCACCACCCCCTCCTTCAGCCCATGCAGCATCGCCTCGCGGTTCTCCACCAGCCCGGTGATTTCGCTGGGTTCCATGCCCAGGGTCTGCCGCTTGACGCGGCGGGACAGCAGCAGCGAGCCTGCCACGCCCAGCACGCTGGCCACTCCCAGATACGTGAGCAGGTTGGGCACGGCGTCGCCCAGCCGCTCCCAGGTGGACGGGTAGCTCCGGCTGATGGAGGCGATGCCGATCATTTTTCCGGCGTCATCCAGCACCGGGACGTGGGCGGACAGTACCGGGGCGGCGTTGCCGTCCACCACGCCGGTCCAGGCCCGTCCGTCCATCACGCGGCTCTCGCCCAGCTCCAGTGGACGGCCCAGCAGGCCGGGGTCTGAGGAGGCCACTACGGTGCGGTCCAATCTGGCAAGGGCCACTTGCGCGGATCCGGAGACGGTGCGCACGGACTCCGCGACCGCGGGGAGTGCGGAGCCGCCGCGCGGCTCGGCCGTAGGCAGCAGTGCACGGACTGTGGGGTTGTTGCCCAGCGCTTCCGCGGCCGACAGGGCGCGGCGGCCTTCGATCCGTTCAAAGGCCGCCGCGGACTGTGCCAGGGAGATGGCGACAACGGCCACAAGGACGGCCAGGACAATCAGCAGCTGCAGGACCAGGTATTGCCCGGCGAGGGACATTCCTCTTCGTCGAGTCACGTGCCGTCTTTCCTATTTTCTCAGTGATACTTCAGCCGGCTTCGTGAAACCAGAGGCCGGAATGCGTCCGCGGGGCTCCCGATCCGCCGCGATGCGCTGAACTATACCCCACCCCGGAATGCCCGTACCCGGCCGGTTTCCACAGCAGGCTCCGCGACGGTTGAGAACCGGAAACGTGAACGAAATGAACTTAACTTTCTCTGCGTACACAAGAGTGATGCCCGTCACTTTCGGGCCTAGCATCAAATCACGAGTCAGTTTTGCTGACCTGCTTTACCGAGAACTTTACTGAGAAGAGGAACACCATGCGCCAGATCCGCGCATTGCGAATTGCCGCCGTCGCCGCCGGTATCGCCCTGATGGCCACCGGCTGCGGTGCCACGGGAAAGAGCTCCACCGGCGGTGCCACCTCCGGCGCCCCTGCCGGCCCGCTGACCGGCCTCCAGATCATGGTCCCCAACACCCCCGGCGGCGGCTACGACACAACTGCCCGCGTCGCGGCCAAGGTTCTCGACGACGAGAAGGTCGCCACCAACACCGAAGTGTTCAACCTCGCCGGCGCAGGCGGAACCGTGGGCCTGGCGCGCATCGTCAACGAAAAGGGCAACGGCGACCTCGCCATGCTCATGGGGCTGGGCGTGGTGGGCGCGAGCTACACCAACAAGTCCGAATCCAAGCTGACGGACACCACTCCGCTGGCCAAGCTCATTGAAGAGCCCGGCGCCATCATGGTCAACAAGGATTCGCCCTATAAGACCATCAATGACCTGGTCACCGCCTGGAAGGCCAACCCCGGCGCCATCAGCGTGGGCGGCGGCTCCTCCCCGGGCGGCCCCGACCACCTGCTGCCCATGCAGCTCGCCGGAGCCGTGGGAATCGACGCCACCAAGGTGAACTTCGTCTCCTACGACGGCGGCGGAGACCTCCTCCCGGCCATCCTGGGCAACAAGGTGGGCTTCGCAGCCTCCGGCGCCGGCGAATACCTGCAGCAGATTCAATCCGGCGAGGTCCGCGTGCTGGCGACCAGCGGCGAGGAACGGCTGGACGGCGTGGATGCCCCCACGCTGAAGGAGTCCGGCATCGACCTGGTGTTCACCAACTGGCGCGGCATGGTGGCCCCTCCGGGAATCAGCGACGCCGACAAGGCCAAGCTCATTGCCGCCCTCGAAAAGATGCACGGCACCGAGGCCTGGAAGGAAGCCCTCAAAACGCACAGCTGGTCCGATGCGTTCCTCACGGGCGATGAGTTCAAGGCGTTCCTGACCGAGCAGGACAAGCGGGTGGCGGACGTCCTGACCAAGCTCGGGTTGGCATGAGCTCCATACTCTCAGGCTTGAAAGGCCGCGCCGAGCTGGGGGTAGCCCTCCTGCTCGGCGTGGCCGGCGTCGTCGTCTTCCTGGACACCAACCGCCTGGCCATCACGTACTCCCAAACTGACCCGGTAGGGCCCAAGACGCTGCCGTACCTGGTGTCCGGCCTGCTGGTTGTCTGCGCAGTTCTGTTGGCAATCAACGTGCTGCGGGGCGGACAAGGGGAAGCCGAAGGCGGGGAGGACGTGGACCTCACGCACCCCGCCGACTGGAAGACCGTCCTGCCCCTCGCGGGGGCCTTCATTGCCAACATCCTGCTGATCGACTGGGCCGGATGGGTGATCTCGGGAACCATCCTCTTCTGGGGAAGCGCCTGGGCCCTGGGGAGCCGGCATTACGTCCGTGACGGGATCATCTCCGTGGCCCTTTCGGTTCTCACCTTTTACGGCTTCTACCTGGGCCTTGGCATTCACTTGCCGGCCGGTGTCCTGAAAGGAATTCTGTAATGGACGTCTGGTCCTCCCTCATGGACGGTTTCGCCACCGCCCTGACTCCCATGAACCTCCTCTATGCCGTGATCGGCGTCATCCTGGGTACGGCCGTCGGCGTCCTCCCGGGACTGGGCCCGGCTATGACAGTGGCTCTGTTGCTGCCCGTCACCCAGGTCCTGGAACCCACCAGCGCATTTATTATGTTCGCCGGCATCTATTACGGCGGCATGTACGGCGGGTCCACTACGTCCATCCTCCTTAACACCCCCGGCGAATCCTCCTCCGTGATCACCGCCATCGAAGGAAATAAGATGGCCAAGGCCGGCAGGGCCGCCCAGGCTCTGGCGACGGCGGCGATCGGCTCCTTCGTGGCCGGCACCATTGGTACTGCCCTGCTGGCAATGTTCGCGCCGATCGTTGTGCAGTTCGCCGTCAGCCTGGGTTCCCCCAGCTACTTCGCGATAATGGTCCTTGCCCTGCTGGCGGTCACCGCCGTGCTGGGCTCCTCCCGGCTGCGCGGCTTCGCTGCTTTGGGCCTTGGCCTGGCCATTGGCCTGGTAGGCATGGGCTCCGGCCAGGCCCGCCTCACGTTCGGTATCCCACTGCTGGCTGACGGCATAGACATTGTGGTGGTTGCCGTGGCCATCTTTGCCGTGGGCGAGGCCCTCTGGGTTGCGGCGCACCTGCGCCGCACCCCGCTCCATGCCATTCCGGTGGGCCAGCCCTGGATGGGCAAGTCCGACTGGAAGCGCTCCTGGAAACCGTGGCTGCGCGGTACCGCCTTCGGCTTCCCCTTTGGCGCCCTGCCGGCCGGCGGTGCCGAAATCCCTACCTTCCTGTCCTATGTGACGGAGAAGCGGCTCAGCAAACACCCCGAGGAGTTCGGGCACGGTGCTATTGAAGGCGTGGCCGGGCCGGAAGCCGCTAACAACGCCTCCGCTGCCGGCACACTAACACCCATGCTGGCCTTGGGCCTGCCAACCAACGCCACTGCCGCCGTGATGCTGGCCGCGTTCACCGGATACGGCATCCAGCCTGGCCCTCAGCTGTTCGCCAGCCAGGGTCCCCTGGTGTGGGCGTTGATCGCCAGCCTCTTCATTGGCAACTTCCTGCTGCTGCTCATCAACCTGCCCTTGGCTCCACTGTGGGCGAAGCTCCTGCAGCTTCCCCGCCCCTACCTGTATGCCGGCATTCTGTTCTTCGCCACGCTGGGCGCCTATTCGGTCAACCTGCAGGCCTTCGACCTGGTGCTGCTATTGGTTTTCGGCGTCTTGGGTTTCATGATGCGGCGCTTCGGCCTCCCTGTCCTGCCGCTGATCCTCGGCGTGATCCTCGGCCCGCGGCTGGAGGACCAGCTCCGCAAGGCACTGAAGCTGTCCGGTGGCGACCCGTTGGGCCCCAACGGCCTGCTCGGTGAACCGATCGCCGTCGTGGTCTACATCATTGTGGCCATCATCCTGGTCTGGCCGTTGCTGTTCAAGCTGTACCGGCGCAACCGTCCGGCAGCGGTACGGGCTCCGGCACCGGCTGCGGCTCCCACCAGGAGTGAGGACGATGCCGGCGACGCATCCAGCTCCAGCGTGACGGCTCCAGCACCGCTCAACACCAACACCGAAGCACATCGCACAGACCACCAGGAGACACCATGACCATCGTTGTGGGCTACGTTCCAACACCAGAGGGCGAAGCCGCCTTCGACCAGGCCATCAAGGAGGCGCGGAAGGCGCAGTCCAAGCTTGTGGTCATCAATTCCTCCCGCGGCGATGCCCTGGTGGACAAGCGCTATGCCGGGGAAACCGAAATCGAGGGGATCGACGAGCGTCTCGGCAAGGAAGGCATCGAGCACATCATCCTCCAGCCCGTGCGCGGCCACGACGCCGCCATTGAGGTCCTGGAGGCGGCGGAGGCACACCAGGCCGACCTGATTGTGATCGGGCTGCGGCGGCGCACCCCCGTCGGCAAGCTGATCATGGGCAGCACCTCGCAGCGGATACTCCTGGAAGCGGACTGCCCGGTCCTGGCGGTGAAGGCGGGCTAGGCGATACCGCTGAACATGCCAGGGGCCGGGAGTCTTACGACTCCCGGCCTCTGCCTTGGTTCAGCACTGGTATTACCTCGAATACCTGTTCCCGCGGCGCTCCCTGGTGGGCTGCCTTAGTGGACTGCCCGCCGCAGAGTGGATTCCGCGTGCTTCAGGATGGGCCCGTCGATCATTTTTCCGTTGAACTGGAACACGCCGCTCCCGGCCGCAGCGGCAGCCTCCAGGAGCTCCTTGGCCGCGGCGACGTCCGATTCCGCGGGAGCATAGGCGCCCCGGACGACGGCAACCTGGCCGGGGTGGATGCAGGCCTTGGCACCGAATCCCGAGGCGACGGCGTCGCGTGACTCGGCGGCCAGCCCTTCGAGGTCGGGAATGTTGACGTACACCGAGTCGATGGCCTCTTTGCCGAAGGCCCCGGCCGCCAGCAGCACGGTTGATCTGGCGTGCAGCGCCACTGCCCGGTAGCCGCCGTCGTCGTTCCTGCTGGAGGTCCCGCCGAGGGAAGCGAGCAGGTCCTCGGCACCCCACATCAGGCCCACCACGTTGGGTTCGGCGGCGATGGCGCCGGCGTTGAGTATTCCGGCGGCCGTCTCGCACAGCGCAATCACGCTGTAGCCCTCGAGCGCCCTGAGCTGGCCCGGGTTTTCGGCCTTGGCCAGCATCACGTGGCGGTACGGGGTGTGTTTGAGGCAGTGCAGGTCCTTCTCGAACTCGTCCGTTCCGGCCGGGTTGATCCTGATGATGGTGCGGCTGGGATCCAGCTCCGGGACGTCGCCGGTGGCACCAAGTTGGGCGAGGATGGCGCCGCGGGCACGCTGCTTGTCAGCCGGCGCGACGGCGTCCTCCAGGTCCACGATCACGGCGTCGGCACGCTCAGCGGCCTTCTGGTAACGCTCGGGACGGTCGGCGGGACAGAACAGCAGGGCGGGGCCCATCAGGAAAGTCATGCTTAAATTGTCCTCTTTTCGGTGCTTTCTTTCTGCCCGGTTTCTTCCCCGGCAGCTGCGTGCGCCTCCCGCGTCCACATCAGGCAACTGCGGGTGGCCAGTGCCACTACCGCGCCGTCCTGGTTCCGGCCTGTGTGCTGCATGGTCACGATCCCCTGCCCGGGCCGCGAGGACGACAGCCGTTTACCCGTGATGACGGTCTCCGTGTACAGGGTGTCGCCGTGGTACAGCGGGTGCGGAAAGGACACATCGGTCAGTCCCAGCTGCGCGATGATGGTCCCCTGCGTCAGCTGCGGCACGGACTGCCCCACCACCGTGGCCAGCGTGAACATCGAGTTCATCAGCCGCTGGCCGAACGGCTGCCCGGCGCTCCAGGCCGCGTCGAGGTGCAGGGCCTGGGTGTTCATGGTCATGGTGGTGAAGAGGACATTGTCCGTTTCGGTGACCGTCCGGCCCGGCCGGTGGGCGTAAACAACCCCTTCGTCCAATTCGTCGAAGTAGAGGCCGCGCTGTTCAATCACGCGGGGCGTACCTTCCGGGGCCGCCGTCATACGGTCAGTTCCTGGTCTTCCTCGAAAAGCTCGGCGCCGGTGGCCGCGGCGACGTCTTCGGCCGTGACGTTGGGAGCCAGCTCGCGCAGCACCAGCCGGGAGGAGCCGCCCTCGGTGACCACGTCGATGACGGCGAGGTCGGTGATGATCCGGTCCACGCACCCTTTGCCGGTCAGTGGCAGCGTGCACTCCTCCACGATCTTCGGCTTGCCGTTGCGGTCCACGTGCTCCATCATCACGATCACCTTCTTGGCCCCGAACACCAGGTCCATGGCACCGCCCATACCCTTGACCATCTTGCCGGGAATCATCCAGTTAGCCAGGTCACCGTTCTGCGCCACCTCCATGGCGCCCAGCACGGCCACGTCCACGTGCCCGCCCCGGATCATGCCGAACGAGGCTGCGGAGTCGAAGAACGCGGCGCCGTTGTTTACGGTGACGGTTTCCTTGCCGGCGTTGATCAGGTCCGGATCCACCTGGTCCTCGCCGGGGTACGGCCCGACGCCGAGGATGCCGTTTTCCGAGTGCAGGACCACTTCGACGCCGGCCGGAATGTAGTTCGGGATCAGCGTCGGCATCCCGATACCGAGGTTGACGTACTGCCCGTTGTGAAGTTCCAAAGCCACGCGTGCGGCCAGTTCATTGCGGGTCCAGCCTTTGGTCTCCGGGCCGGTGTCCTCGGGATGTCCGACGGCGGACCGCCGGTATTCGTGGCGGACGGCCTCGGGGCGGGGCGGGGCTCCCGGTGTGGTGTTCGATTCCACGGCTAGGCTCCTGCCTGCTCAGTTGGTTGCCGGCCAGTCCCCCGGGAGGGGTTGCCGGCGGCGGCCACTGCGACCGTCCGCTTTTCAATGCGTTTCTCGCCTTGGGGCGCGACGACCACCCGTTGGACAAAGATCCCGGGAACGTGGACGTGCTCCGGATCCAGCTCGCCCGGTTCCACCAGCTCCTCGACCTCCGCGATGGTAATCCGTCCGGCCATGGCGCACAGCGGGTTGAAGTTCATGGCCGTGGCGTGGAAGACAAGGTTTCCGTGCCGGTCGCCCTTCCAGGCGTGAACGAGGCCGAAATCCGGGGTCAGCGATTCCTCCAGCAAATAGTCGGCGCCGTTGAAGGTGCGGACTTCCTTGGGTGCGGAAGCGATCGCGATGCCGCCGTCGGCGTCGTACTTCTGCGGCAGGCCGCCGTCGGACACCTGGGTGCCGACGCCGGCCGGCGTGTAGAACGCCGGGATGCCGGCGCCGCCGGCGCGCAGTTTCTCCGCGAGCGTGCCCTGCGGGGTCAGCACCACCTCGAGTTCGCCGGAGAGGTACTGCCGGGCGAATTCCTTGTTCTCCCCGACGTAGGAGCTGATGGTGCGGCGGATCCGGCCGTCCTTCAGCAGGATTCCCAGGCCCCAGTCGTCGACGCCGCAGTTGTTGCTGACGGTTTCCAGGTCCCGGGTTCCGTGCCGGTGGAGTGCATCGATCAGGGCCACGGGAATGCCGCACAGTCCGAAACCTCCGACGGCGAGTGACGCGCCGTCGGGGATGTCGGCCACCGCGGCCTCGGCGCTGGCAACAACCTTGTCAATCATCGTCGATCCTTCCTGGTTACGCTCCGTGCTTTTGCTCCCTGCGCTGCTCCCCGGTGGGGTGCTATAGGCCGAGTTCGCGGGCAATCAGCATCAGCTGCACCTCGGTGGTGCCCTCCCCCACTTCAAGGATCTTGGAGTCGCGGTAGTGGCGTGCCACAGTGAATTCGTTGATGAAGCCATAGCCGCCGAACACCTGGGTGGCGTCCCGCGCGTTGTCCATGGCTGCCTCACCTGCGACCATCTTAGCGATGGCCGCCTGGGTCTTGAACGGCTTCCCGGCAAGCATGCGCGCGGCGGCATCGTAGTACGCCAGGCGTGCGGTGTGGGCGCGGGCCTGCATGCGGGCAATCTTGAAGGCGATCGCCTGGTACTTGCCGATGTTGTGGCCGAAGGCGCTGCGTTCCTTGGCGTATTTCACGGAGAGGTCCACGCAGCCCTGCGCCGCGCCCGTGGCCAAGGCTGCGATGGCGATGCGGCCCTCGTCCAGGATGGAGAGGAAGTTCGCGTAGCCGCGGCCCTGCTGGCCGAGGAGGTTGGCCTCAGGGACGTGGACGTCCTTGAGCGTGAGCGGGTGCGTGTCCGAGGCGTTCCAGCCCACCTTGTTGTACGCCTTCTCCGCCTTGAACCCGGGCGTGTCGGTGGGCACCAGGATGGTGGAGATTTCCTTCTTGATGCTGCCGTCCTTGCGCTCGTGCTTGGCGGTTACGGCCGTCACGGTGACCAGGCTGGTGATATCCGTGCCGGAGTTGGTGATGAACTCCTTGTTGCCGTTGATGATCCAGGTCTTTTCGCCTCCGACGACCTCGAGCCGGGCAGTGGTCTTGGTCCCGCCCGCGTCCGAACCGGCTTCCGGTTCCGTCAGGCCGAAGCCGGCGAGCGCCTTGCCGGAAGCCAGGGACGGCAGCCATTCCGCCTTCTGGGCGTCGGTGCCGAACCGGTACACGGGCATGGCGCCAAGGGACACGCCGGCTTCCAGGGTGATGGCCACGGACTGGTCCACCCGGCCCAGCTGCTCCAGCGCCAGGGCCAGCGCGAAGTAGTCCCCGCCCATGCCGCCGAATTCTTCCGGGAAGGGGAGGCCGAAGAGGCCCATGTCGGCCATCTTGGAGACGACCTCGTACGGGAAGCTGTGTTCCTCGTCGTGCCTTGCGGAAACCGGGGCCACCACTTCGTCGGCGAATTCGCGGACGGTGTTGCTGAGGTCCTGGTATTCCTCGCTGAGCTCAAAATCAGCCATGTTGGGATTTCCTTGTCTTAACTGTGTGACGGGTCTGTGGGGTGTAGCGAATGGTTTTTGTTGCGGGGCGGGCGGGCTAGTCTCCCGCGCCCATGGCGATGACGGATTCCTCTACCGCGTCCTCCGCTGCGTCCTCCGCCACGGGCGGGCCGGATACGTGGACAGTGGCCAGCACCTGGTCTGCCTTGACCAGGTCGCCTGCCTTCGCGCTGATGTGTACCGTCCCGTCCTGGGGAGCCACCAGCTGGTGTTCCATTTTCATGGCCTCCACGGAAAGGAGCACCTGTCCTTCATCCACGTGGTCGCCGTCGCTGACGGAGACGGACACCACTGTCCCCGGCATGGGTGAGCGGACCTGGGGGTCGGCCGCGCCTTCCTCACGCTGGACCGCGGCAAGGACGCGGGCCAGCCGTGTCTCGCGGGTGAGAACCTCGAGCCGGCAGGACCAGCCGTCGTTGCCGAGGAAGAGTTCCGTGGGGAGGCCCGGCTCCGGGTTGTTCCGGTCCGGCGTGGCGGGGCCGGCGTAGACCGTGGCAAACGAGTAGGTTCTCGCCTGCCCCTCCAGTGTGACCTCGGCACGGCGGCAGCTTGAGAAGTCCGCGGAGGCGGTCCGCCACGGGCCGCCGTTCACCGACACGGCCTGCTCACCCGCTTCCCCCTCGCCGGCAGCCGTCTGCCCCAGCGCCACCGTGGCAACACCGCCGTCGGACGTTCCCAGGCGGATCCTGCGCGGCGCGTGCCCACCGGGCCGCCACCCGTCTTTCCGTTGCCACACCCCCGCAGGAGGTTCGTGCCTCTCTTGCTCCGCTTCGCGCGCTGCAACGGACAGGGCGGCGGCAACAACCTCGACGTCGCCTACGCGGCGGAAGGCGAAGTCCGGCATCTTGCGCTCAATCAGCCCGGTGTCCAGGCGGCCGGCGCGGACGTCTGCGTCGTTGATGAGAAGGCGCAGGTATTCGACGTTGGTGTCGATGCCCAGCGCGGTGTACCCGGCGAGCGCCGCGTCCAGCGTGTCGAGGGCAGCCGTGCGGTCCTCTCCCCATGTGATGACCTTGGAGATCATCGGGTCGTAGCTGGAGGAGATCTCCAGGCCCTCGAGAAGCGCCGAGTCCACGCGCACTTTTCCATCTGCGTGAGGGGGGAGTTCGTCCAGCAGTCGCACGGTTCCGGTGGACGGCAGGAAGTTCCGCTCCGGGATTTCGGCGTAGACGCGTGCTTCCACGGAGTGCCCGGTTAGCACGACGTCGTCCTGGCGGACGGTGAGTTCCTCACCGGCGGCGATCCGCACCTGCCATTCGACCAGGTCGACCCCTGTGACCATCTCGGTGACCGGATGCTCCACCTGCAGGCGGGTGTTCATCTCCATAAAGAAGAACTCGTCCGGGGCGTTGTCCGAGACCAGGAACTCCACGGTTCCGGCGCCGCTGTAGTGGACGCTGCGCGCGGCATTGCAGGCGGCCTCGCCGATCCGCGCCCGGGTGGCCCCGCCGTCGTTCAGCGAATCCAGCAGCGGCGACGGTGCTTCCTCAATCACTTTCTGGTGGCGGCGCTGCAGCGAGCACTCGCGCTCCCCCAAGTGGATGACGTTGCCGTGGTTGTCAGCGAGGATCTGCACTTCGATGTGCCGCGGGGTGAGCACGAGCCGTTCCAGGAAGAGGGTGTCGTCGCCGAAGGCGCTGGCTGCGACCCGGCGGGCGGTGGCCAGCGTGGCTTCCAGCTCCTCGGGGCGCTCCACAATGTGCATGCCCTTGCCGCCGCCGCCCGCGGACGGTTTGATCAGCAGCGGGAAGCCGACACCGGCGGCCGCCTCGATCAGCCGGGCATCCGACATCCCGGGCTCGGCAATGCCGGGGACCACCGGGACGCCGTAGCCGGTGACGTGGTTCTTGGAGCGGATCTTGTCGCCCATCACGTTGAGGGATTCGACGCCGGGGCCGATGAAGGTGATGCCTGCAGCGTCGAGGGCGCGGGCAAAATCGACGTTTTCACTCAGGAAACCGTAGCCCGGGTGCACTGCCTCGGCGCCGGTTTCGCGGCAGGCCTGGATGATGGCCTCGATCTTGAGGTAGCTCTCGGCGGCCGCCGCCGGGCCGATCCGCACGGCACGGTCAGCCTCGCGCACGTGGCGGGCGCCGGCGTCGGCGTCGCTGTACACTGCCACCGAACGGATGCCCAAGGCACGCAGGGTGCGGATCACGCGGCAGGCGATTTCGCCGCGGTTGGCGACGAGGACGGTGTTGAACAGCGGCTTCTGCCGGGGTGTGGAAAGAACGGTCGGCGAAGAATCAGTCATGGCTGGCTCACATCCGGAACAGGCCGAAGGAGGTCTCCGGCAGAGGGGTGCGGGAGACGACGTCGAGCGCCAGTCCCAGGACGGTGCGGGTGTCCGCGGGGTCGATCACGCCGTCGTCCCAGAGGCGGGCGGTGGAGTAATAGGGGCTGCCCTGGTCCTCGTACTGCTGTTTGATGGGGGCCTTGAAGGCTTCCTCGTCCTCGGCGGACCATTCCTCGCCGCGGGCCTCGTACTGGTCGCGTTTGACGGTGGCGAGCACGCTGGAGGCCTGGTTGCCGCCCATCACCGAGATCCGGGAGGCCGGCCACATCCAGAGGAAACGCGGCGAGTAGGCACGGCCGCACATGGAGTAATTGCCGGCGCCGAAGGATCCGCCGATCACCACGGTCAGTTTCGGCACCCGGGCGGTGGCCACGGCGGTGACCATCTTGGCGCCGTTCTTGGCGATGCCGCCCTGCTCGTAGTCCTTGCCGACCATAAAGCCGGAGAGGTTCTGCAGGAAGACCAGCGGGATGCCGCGCTGGTCGCAGAGCTCGATGAAGTGGGCCCCTTTAAGCGAGGACTCGCTGAAGAGCACCCCGTTGTTGGCCACGATGCCCACGGGGTGGCCGTGCAGCTTCGCGAAGCCCGTGACCAGGGTGGTGCCGTAGTTCTTTTTGAACTCGTGGAAGCGGCTGCCGTCCACCAGCCGCGCGATGACTTCGCGCACGTCGTACTGCGCGTTGACGTCCGTGGGGACGGCGCCGTAGAGCTCGGCGGGGTCCGCGAGCGGTTCGACGACGGTGTCGATATCCCAGGCCGGGGCGGCTGGCTTCGGCAGGGTGGAGACGATGTCCCGGACAATCTGGAGGGCATGCTCATCGTTCTCGGCAAGGTGGTCGGTGACGCCCGAGATTTTCGAGTGGACGTCCCCGCCGCCGAGCTCCTCCGCCGTGACGATCTCGCCGATCGCGGCCTTCACCAGCGGCGGACCGCCCAGGAAGATGGTGCCCTGGTTGCGGACGATGACGGTTTCGTCGCTCATCGCGGGCACGTAGGCGCCGCCGGCCGTGCAGGACCCCATCACGGAGGCGATCTGCGGGATCTTGGCCGCGGACATCTTCGCCTGGTTGAAGAAGATCCGGCCGAAGTGCTCCTTGTCCGGAAAGACCTCGTCCTGCTTGGGCAGGAAGGCCCCGCCGGAATCCACGAGGTAGATGCACGGCAGCCGGTTCTCCAGCGCGATCTCCTGCGCACGCAGGTGCTTCTTGACCGTCATCGGGTAATAGGTACCGCCCTTGACGGTGGCGTCATTGGAGATCACCAGCACCTGGCGGCCGTGGACCAGGCCGATTCCGGCAATCACTCCGGCGCCCGGGGAATCGTCGTTGTACATCCCGGTGGCCGCGAGCGGCGCGATTTCCAGGAAGGGGCTGCCGTCGTCGAGCAGCTGGTCGATGCGCTCGCGTGGCAGCAGTTTTCCGCGGGCCACATGGCGTTCCCGGGACTTCTCCGGACCGCCGAGCGCGGCCGTGGCGAGCCTGTCCTTCAGCTCGTTTGCAAGTGCCAGCTGGGCTTGCCGGTTGGTGGCGTAGGCTGCGCTGCCGGTGTCCACCAGGCTGGCGATTGTCTCCATTGACTGCTTCCGTTCCCGGACGCCCTGGCAAGGCCGTCCTGAGCGATTCGGTTAGTACCGCATAACTGAGATTTAGGTTAGTCTCTATTAACTGTGATGTCCAACACGCGCTTGCATTGCTAGGATTTGCAGTTCCAAGGAGGAAATGTGCCGATCATCGAGCGCGACCAGGCGAGCGAACGCGGCCTGGCGGACCAGCGGGTTCAGACAACCCAACGCAGCCAGGCCAAAGAGAGCCGGCGCCAGGCGCTGCTGTCCTCAGCCGCCACCCTTTTTGCCCTTAACGGTTTCAACCGCGTTTCGCTTGAGGACCTGGGCGCCGCAGCGGGCGTCAGCGGCCCCGCCGTCTACCGTCATTTCGCCGGCAAGCAGGCCGTCCTTGGGGCGCTGCTGCTCAGCGTGAGCCAGGAACTGCTGGAAGGCGGTCGCCGGGTGGCGGCAGATGCCGGCGACCCCGCTGCGGCTCTGGCCCGCCTGGTTCAGTTCCACGTTGACTTCGCCCTGAGCAACCCGGACGTCATCCGGGTCCAGGACCGCGACTTCAGCAATCTCTCCGACAACGACCAGGCCGAGGTCCGCACCCTGCAGCGCAACTACGTGGAGCTCTGGGTTGAAGTGCTGCAGGAGTTGCACGGGGATACGGACACCGCGGAACTCCGGATGCGCGCCCACGCGGCTTTCGGACTCATCAACTCCACGCCGCACTCGGTCCGCAGCCACGGCCGGCGCGTCGCCGTGAAATCCGCCCGGCCGCTGCTGGAGAGCATGGCCCTCGCCGCCCTCCTGGTGACGGCCAGCCCCGTACCCGGCGAGTAGACGCACAGCTGCCGGCTGACCGCTCCCCTCGGAACGGACAGCCGGCAGCTGTGGTGTATCCGCTAGACCATTGCCAGGACCATGCCGGGATCAGCAAGGATGGCCCCGATGTCCGCCAGGAAGCGGGACCCCTGCTCACCATCGACCAGCCGGTGGTCGAAGGACAGGCTGAGCGTCATGACCTGACGGAGGGCGACCTCCTCCTTGTATTCCCATGGCATTTTCCGCACGGCTCCCATGGCCAGGATGGCCGCTTCGCCGGGGTTGAGGATTGGCGTGCCGGCGTCGATGCCGAACACTCCGATATTGGTAATGGAAATGGTGCCGCCGGAGAGTTCGGCCGGGCTGGTCTTGCCGGCGCGGGCAGTTTCCGTCAGTTCCGTAAGCGCCGTGGACAGCTCGGTCAGGGACATCCGGTCGGCGTCCTTGATGTTCGGCACGGTCAGCCCCCGGGGAGTCGCCGCGGCAATGCCCAGGTTCACATAGTTGAACTGCACGATCTCCTGGCTGGCTTCGTCCCACCGCGAATTCAGCGAGGGCTGGCGGCGCAGGGCAATCAGCAGGGCCTTGGCCACGAGGGTCAACGGAGTCAGCTTGAAACCCTCAAACGCCCGGCTGGCCTTGAGCCGGGCCAGCAGCTCCATCGTGGGGGTGACATCGACGGTCAGGAATTCCGTGGCGTGCGGTGCCGTGAAGGCACTGGACACCATGGCCGCGGCGGTCAGTTTCCGGACGCCCTTGATAGGAGTCCGCGTTTCGCGCTCACCTGAGATGACGACGCCGGCTGCCGGAACCGGCCCGGCCGGGGTACCAGCCACAGTACGGCCTCCCCCGCCGGCAAAGTTCTGGACGTCCTCGCGCGTGATCAGCCCGCCTGCGCCCGTTCCGGTCACTGCCGTGAGCTCAACGCCCAGGTCCTTGGCCAGCTTCCGCACTGGCGGTGTGGAGCGCGGACGCTCGTCCGCGTTCGTTGGGGCAGTTTCGGCCGGGGCCGCGGGTTCGACGCGTCCAACCACCGCGGGGGCGACTGGCTCGGCAACCGGAGCAGCGGCCTGGGCAGCGGCCGGAGCAGCGAAAGTGCGGGCACGCCTGGTTGGCCGGCCGGAGGCCTCAACAATGGCGCCGTACCCCACGAGGTTGGGCTCGCGTTTGGCGGTCTCCGCCTGAGCCGGACCGACGGCGGAGGGCCCTCCGTCGTCGCCCTCCACCTCGAAGGAAACTATCGGCTTGCCCACCTCCACCACGGTTCCTGGCTGTTCGTGGAGGGCGGTGATCACCCCGGCGAACGGCGACGGCAGTTCGACGACGGCTTTCGCCGTCTCCACTTCCGCGATGACCTGGTTCAGGGCAACGGTATCGCCCACGGCAACTTTCCAGCTGAGGATTTCCGATTCCGTCAGCCCTTCGCCGAGGTCCGGGAGCCTGAATTCCTTGATCATGGCGGCGCTCATCCTTCCAGCCCGCTGAGGGAGTTGGGGCGGCCAAGGGCACGGTCCACGCCGTCAAGGATCCTGTCCAGACTTGGCAGATGGTGCGATTCGAGCTTCGAGTACGGGTACGGGACATCGAAACCGGTGACCCGGACGGGGGCAGCTTCCAGGTGATAGAAGCAGCGTTCCGTAATGCTGGCAGCCACCTCGGCACCGAGCCCGCCGGATTGACCGGCCTCGTGCGTGATCACCAGGCGGCCCGTTTTCCGCACCGAGGCCTCCAGCGTTGCGAAGTCCAACGGTGCCAGCGAGCGCAGGTCGATGACCTCGATCGAAACGCCGTCGTCCGCAGCGGCAAGGGCGGCATCTTTGGCCGTCTTGACCAGCGGACCATAGGCGACGAGCGTGACGTCCTTGCCTTCGGTCACCACACGCGCCTTTTCCATCGACAGCGCGGTGGCAGGATCGATCGACTCATCAACCTCGCCCTTGTCGTGGTAGCGGCGCTTCGGCTCGAAATACAGCACCGGATCGTCGGAGGCGATGGCCTGCTGGATCATGGTGTGGGCATCCTGCGGGTTGGAGACGCTGACCACCCGGAGTCCGGACGTGTGCGTGAAGTACGCCTCGGGAGACTCCGAGTGGTGTTCCGGGGATCCGATGCCACCGCCGAACGGGACGCGCACGGTGATGGGCATCTTCACCGCGCCCTGGGTCCGGTAGTGGATCTTGGCCACCTGGGACACGATCTGGTCGAACGCCGGGTAGATGAACCCGTCGAACTGGATTTCCACCACCGGCCGGTAGCCCCGGTAGGCAAGGCCGACGGCGGTGCCCATGATGGCGGACTCGGCGAGCGGGGTGTCCACAACGCGGTGTTTGCCGAAGTCCTTCTGCAAACCGTCGGTCACCCGGAAGACGCCGCCGAGGGTGCCGATGTCCTCGCCCATCAGGATGACTTTGGGGTCGTTTTCGAGGGACTTGCGGAGGCCGGAGTTAATCGCCCGGGCAAAGGTCATTTGCGTCATCAGCGAGCACCTTCTTCTGAGTGGGTCCCTGCGGGATCGCCGAAGGAAGCCAGGTAGCGGGAGTAGTGGTCTTCCTGGCGGTCCAGCCAGGAGTTGGGCGTGCTGTACACATGCTTGAAGATGTCCAGCGGCTCCGGGTCCGGCATGCTGATGCAGCCGGCCCGCATCTCGCGGGCCACGGCGTCGGCTTTGGCAGCCACCCGTGCTTCGAGCTGCTCCGTGAGCAGGCCCTTGCGTTCCAACAGGCCCTTGACGCGGGCAATCGGATCCTTGGCTGCCCAGTCCTCCAATTCGTTGGCATCCCGGTACCGGGTGGGATCGTCGGCGGTGGTGTGCGGGCCCATCCGGTAGGTGACTGCTTCGATGAACGTGGGGCCGCCGCCGTGGCGGGCCCGTTCGAGCGCCTCGCGCGTGGCTGCCATGACGGCGAGCACGTCATTGCCGTCCACGCGGATGCTGGGAATCCCGAATCCTGCCGCACGGTCGGCGATCCTTATGTGGGACTGCAGGCGCACCGGCTCGGAAATGGCCCAGTGGTTGTTTGAGCAGAAGAAGATTACCGGGGACTGGAAGCTGGCGGCGAAGACCATGGCCTCGTTGACGTCTCCCTCGCTGGTGGCGCCGTCGCCGAAATACGTGATGGCTACTGAGTCGGCGCCGTCGTTCTGGATGCCCATGGCATAGCCGGTCGCGTGAAGTGTTTGGGCGCCGATGATGATCTGCGGCGTGGCCATGTTGACGGTGTATGGATCCCAGCCCGCCGAGGCGTTACCCCGCCAGACCTTGACGATGTCGGTCAGATCCACGCCGCGGCAGTAGGCGACGCCGTTCTCGCGGTAGCTGGAGAACACGAAGTCATCGTCGCGGAGTGACCTCGCAGAGCCTATCTGGGCGGCCTCCTGGCCCAGGAGCGGCGGCCACAGGCCGAGTTCCCCCTGGCGCTGGAGGGCGGTCGCTTCTGTGTCGATCCGCCGGATGACCACCAGGTCCTCGTAAAGGAATCCCAGTTGCTCCTCGCTGACATCCTGGACCCAGGCGTCGTACTGAGGATGACTGACGCGCTCACCCCCGGGAGTGATCAGTTGGACCAGACTCTCGCCTGTCCCGCCGTGATGTCCTGCACTGTTGTCCGGGCCGCCGGCGGCGATGCCGCCCTGACCCAACTCGTCTGTAAACACAGTTGCACGCAACCTTCATACGTCGTGTCACCAGCGCTCAAGGGACTCGTGATCCCCGTACACGCCAGCCGCCCGGGCGCCGTTGCCCCGGATATTTGTGACGATACTCACAATGCTCAATGGGTACAACCACCGCCAAAATAACTGAGCAGAATGCACTGTCTGCAGACCCGCAGCCGTGCTAGCCTTGCGCATTATGCAAGCTTTGGATGGCACTGACACCCGGCTCCTTTCCGCCCTCGCGAGGGACCCGAAGCGGACGGTGGTGGCCCTGGCGCAGAAACTGGGGCTGTCCCGCAACACGGTGCAGGCCAGGATGGCCCAGCTCGAGAAGAAGCACGTCTTCCTGTCCTTCGAGCGGCGGATCAGTCCGGCGGCCCTGGGATACCCGCTCATGGCATTTATCTCTGTCCACGTGCAGCAGCAGAAGCTTGGCCAGCTGGCAGTGGACCTGGCCGGCATTCCGGAAATCCTGGAGGGCTACGGACTGACCGGTTCGGCAGACCTGCTGCTGCGGGTGGTGGCGCTGGATGCGGAGGACCTCTTTCGCATCAACGGCAAGATCCTGGCCTGTGAAGGGGTGGACCGGACGGACACAGCGCTTGCCATGGGAGAGCTCATCCCCTTTCGCATCCAGCCGCTGCTTGAGCGCGGCTCCGCCGAAGGATGAACAGTGGGCCGGGGTTATAGGCTGGGGTCCAGTTGAACGAATCGCGGCCGTGAACGGCCCGTGCAATCAGGCAGTGGCCAAGCGGCCTGCCGGAAAGGCTTGATCTTGAGCAATCCTCAGGAACCGTACCGACCGGCCCAACCGGATGCCGGAGTCCCAGGACAACCGCCTGTCCCGCCCCATGCACCCTCGGGTCAGCAGCCGCCACCACCGCCGTACGGTGCACCCGGTGCTCCGGGGCAGCCGCCTGTCCCCCCGTACGGGGAACCGCAGTACAGCCAGCCACAGTACGGGCAGCCGGAGTATGTGAACCCGCAGTACGGAGCTCCGCAGTATGGTGCCCCGCAGTATGCTGCGCCCGGGCCATACGGCACACCGGACCAGCAGCCGCCGGCCCGGAGCCGCAAAAAATGGATATTGCTGGGCATTGCGGGCGGCGTGCTGCTCCTTCTCATCGCGGGAGGGGTGTTCGTGTTCAACCTCGTGGGCGGCGCCACGAACAAGGCCAGGAACCTCGCCGACGATTTCACCCAGCTGGTCATCGCCGGAGACACCGACAAAGCCTATGACGACTTCCTCGACCCGGCCCTTCAGGAAAAACTCTCCAAGGAGGAATTCGCGGCCGGAGTCCAAAGCCTCGATTTGAATGACACGTGCAAGCCGGCGTACAACGACTTCAAGGTGAGCAGCGAAAACGGCACCAACACGGCCGACGTCGCGGGGGTCATCGGCTGCGACGGCAAGGAAGTGGACCTGGCCTACCGCTTCGACAGCGATCGGGATATGAAGATGATCAACATCAAGCTCAGGCCCAAGACGGCCTGAGCCCACAGCGCCACCCAATTCAGGAGCCCCCGTCTTGACGGGGGCTCCTGAATTCTGTCAGCCGTGTCTTTCTTTGTCAGCTGTGTTGCAGAGGGGGTGTCAGTGGTCCACCGCCTTCTCGGCACCAACGCCGGTGAGGGAACGGACTTCCATCTCGGCCTGCTTGGTGGTGTCTTCCAGCTTCTTGTCCAGCACGGTGCCCAGCCAGCCCAGGAAGAACGCGAGCGGAATGGAAACGATTCCCGGGTTGCTCAGCGGGAAGACCGCGAAGTTCGCCGTCTGGATCATGGAGGTCTTCGTTCCGGACACCACCGGGGAGAGGGCAATCAGGATGATCGCCGACGCCAGGCCGCCGTACATGCTCCACACCGCGCCTTGGGTGGTGAACCTGCGCCAGAACAGCGAGTAGATGATCGTGGGCAGGTTCGCCGACGCCGCGACGGCGAAGGCGAGCGCCACCAGGAAGGCGACGTTCTGGCCGTTGGCGAAGATGCCGCCGACTATGGCCAGGAGTCCGATGACCACGACGGTGCGCCGTGCCACCTTGACCTCCGTGTCGGCGTCGGCCTTCCCCTTGGCAATCACGTTGGCGTAGATGTCGTGGGCGAATGATGCCGCGGCGGTGATGGTGAGGCCGGCCACCACGGCGAGGATGGTGGCGAACGCCACCGCCGAGATGAAGCCCAGCAGCAGCGGTCCACCGAGGTGGAAGGCGAGCAGCGGTGCGGCCGAGTTGACACCGCCCGGAGCGGACTTGATCGTGTCAGCACCCACCAGGGCAGCAGCGCCGTAGCCGAGGACCAACGTGAAGATGTAGAAGATGCCGATCAGCCAGATGGACCAGACGACCGATTTACGGGCCTCCTTGGCCGTGGGGACCGTGTAGAAGCGCATCAGCACGTGTGGGAGTGCCGCGGTGCCCAGCACCAGGGCGAGGCCCAGGGACATGAAGTCCAGCTTGGACGTTTCCGACTTGCCGTACTGGAGGCCGGGGTTCAGGACTGCCGGGTTCTTGGACGTCTCCACCGCGCCGCCCAGGAGATCGGAAAGGTTGAAGCCGTAGATGGCCAGGACCCAGAAGGTCATGACCGCCGCACCCGCGATCAGGAGCATGGCCTTGATGATCTGCACCCAGGTGGTGCCCTTCATGCCGCCGATCAGGACGTACATGATCATCAGGGCGCCGACGACGATGATCACCAGCGCCTGTCCGCCCCAGTCGCTGATGCCCAGCAGCAGCGAGATCAGGCTGCCTGCGCCGGCCATCTGGGCCAGGAGGTAGAAGAAGCAGACGGCCAGGGTGGAAATGGCAGCCGCGATCCGGACCGGGCGCTGCTTGAGGCGGAAGGAGAGCACATCCGCCATCGTGAACTTGCCCGTGTTGCGGAGCAGTTCGGCAACGAGCAGCAGGGCGACGAGCCAGGCGACCAGGAAGCCGATGGAGTACATAAAGCCGTCATAGCCGTTGATGGCAATGGCGCCGGTGATGCCGAGGAAGGAGGCCGCGGAGAGGTAGTCCCCCGCGATGGCGGTACCGTTCTGCGGGCCGGTGAAGGAACGTCCGGCCGCGTAGTAGTCGGCCGCTGTCTTGTTGTTGCGGCTGGCACGGATCACGATAAACATGGTGACGGCCACGAACAGGCCGAAGATGCCCATGTTCAGGAGGGTGGTGTCTTTGAGGGCGGCGACGTTGACCGCAGGAACCATTCCGATCATTGTGTTGTCCCGCCTACCCGGTTGCCGGCTTTGTCGAACTCGTGGCCTTCAATTTCGTGGCGGATCTCGGCGGCTATGGGATCGAGCCGCCTGTTGGAATAGCTCACGTACCAGCCCGTGATGGCGAAGGTGGATACGAACTGCAACAGGCCCAGGATGAGCCCGATGTTGATGTTGCCCCAGACCTTGGTGGACATGAAGCCAACCGCATAGTCGGCCAACAGAACGTAGGCGAAGTACCAGAGCAGGAATGCAATGGCCATCGGAAAGACAAAACTGCGGTGACGTTTGCGTAGTTCCTGGAACCGCTCCGTCGACTGAACTTCCTTGAAATCCACGGCCGCCGCGGCGTCCGTTTCGTGGGCATCGTGACCCATCGTTCCTCCTCATTGAGACTTTCCGTACACACCGGCTGCCCTGCTCTCCCACAACAGTCCCAGCCAATGTGACTGCACTCACTCTGACGCGTGACGGTGGTTACATTCCAGAGATGCCGCCAGACGGTCGCTCAGCGGTCCCGATGCTGCGCCAAACGGCACCCAAAGCTACGCTGGGCCCATGCCGGACTCTCCGTTGTTCACCGCCGCCGCCATCGCCGTGATCGCGATGGCGATCGCCGTCGTCGTCGCTGTGGGCCTCAAAGTGCTGCGGTCCTTCCGGGAGCTGGGCACCGACGCGGAGCGGGCCACCTACAAGACCCTCCATGCGGCTTCACGGGCCGGACAACACCTGCGCACCGGGCTGAACCCTGCTGGCGCGGCCAAAGCCAGCAGGCAGCTGCGCACCATCCTGGGCTGCGATGCCCTGGCCATCACCGACACCTCGGGCGTGCTCGCCTGGGACGGCGCCGGCGAGGAACTCCGGCCCGCGCTGATGGGTCTCGCCGCTAACGTGCTCGATGGCGGCCACACGGCCGTGATTCCGGCGGGCGAGCTGTACCTGCTCGCCGGCGACGCTGCCTCGGGACCGATCCCGCAGGACGTGGAACGCGCCGTCGTTATTGCCCCCATCAAGGCCGGCGCCCGGGTTGTGGGAGTGGTGGCGGCTTTCGCCCCGTCAGCGGGAGCCGGGCTGGTCCGTGCCACCGGCGAAGTGGCCGACTGGGTGGCGGCCCAGGTTGAACTCGCCGAGCTCGACGCTTCCCGGAACCTCCTGATGGAGGCCGAGGTCCGGGCCCTCCGCGCCCAGATCAGCCCGCACTTCATCTACAACTCGCTCAACGCCATCGCGTCGTTCATCAACACCGATCCCGTGCGGGCCAGGGAACTGGTGGTGGAGTTCGCAGACTTCACCCGCTACTCCTTCCGCCGCCACGGGGACTTCACCACCCTTGCCGAAGAGCTCCGCTGCATCGACCGCTACCTGCTGCTGGAGCGGGCAAGGTTCGGCGACCGGGTGCAGGTGAGCCTGCAGATCGCCCCGGAAGTACTGAGCACGGTCATCCCGTTCCTCAGCCTGCAGCCGCTCGTCGAGAATGCCGTCCGCCACGGCCTGGAGGCCAAGGAAGGTCCGGGCCACATCACCATTGCGGCGAATGATTCCGGCACGTTCGCGGAGGTCACCATAGAGGACGACGGCGTGGGGATGGATCCGGAACAGCTGCGGTCCATGTTGGCCGGACACAGCGACGGCGACCATGTGGGGCTGCGCAACGTGGACGCCCGGCTCCGCCAGGTCTACGGCGAGGACCACGGCCTCGTCATCGAAACGGCTCCCGGCGAGGGCACCCTGATCACCATGCGTGTCCCCAAATCACAACCCGGCCACGACGCCTGAGCGTCCGGGCCGTCGCAGGGCGGGCCGCCGGGCTAATCTAGAACCATGATCAACGTCCTCGTCGCCGACGACGAACTCCCCGCCGTCGAGGAGCTGGCGTTCCTGCTCGGCCGGGACGACCGGATCGGGGCCATCCACCGGGCGTCGTCCGGTGCCGAGGCCCTTCGCGTGCTCGACGCCGAAGCCGTGGACGCGGTGTTCCTCGACATCCACATGCCCGCCCTGTCCGGCCTGGACATCGCCCGGGCCATCTCGCGCAGCAGCAATCCCCCGGCAGTCGTCTTCGTCACCGCGGACGAAGAGTGCGCACTGGAAGCGTTTGAACTTGCCGCCATCGACTATCTGTTGAAGCCCGTGCGCGCTGAACGGCTGGCCCGGTCGGTGGGCCGCATCAGCGAACTCATGAAGGACGGCGCGGCACCGCCGGAAATGATCACGGTGGATCTCGGCGGCACCACCCGGATGATCCGGCGCGACGACGTCACGTATGTCCAGGCCCAGGGCGACTACGCGCGGCTGCACACAACGGACGCCAGCTACCTCATCCGCGTCCCCCTGGCCGATCTGGAACAGCAGTGGGCCGAGGCCGGCTTCCTCCGCACGCACCGGTCCTACCTCATCGCCCTCAACCACGTCAGCCATATGAAGCTCGCCGCTGCCCGGCCGACTGTGACCGTGGCGGGCGCCGAACTGCCTATCAGCCGCCGCCACCTGCCATCTGTCCGGGAGAAGCTCGAAACCACGCGGATCCGGCCGCAGGCATGACGCGCGTCAGGGTGACTGCCCCGCAGTCCGCTGCAAGGCCAGTTCTGGAATCCCGCGAGGCAGCCGAGGAATCCGATGTGGGCCAGGTCTTCGTGCGCTCCCTGATCCGCACGCAGCTTCGCCTGGCAGTGGTGGTGGCCGGCGGGTTCCTGCTGATCCTGCTGGCCTTCCCCCTCATGCTGGGACTGGTTCCCGGGCTGGCGGAATCGAAGATCGCGGGCATCCCGTTCGGCTGGCTGCTCCTCGGCGCCGGAATCTACCCGGTGATCGGCCTCAGTGCGTGGCTGTATATCCGGACGGCCACCCGCAATGAAGCCCGGTACCGGGACCTGGCGGAGGGCAGGTGAGGCGGCGTTGAACCCGGTGGTTGGCATCGCCGCGTTCGCTGCCGTGTCCGTGGCCACGGCGGTTATCGGGTTCTACGGGTTGCGGATTTCACGCACCACCGGCGACTTCTACGTGGCATCCCGGACAGTAAAGCCATGGTGGAACGCCTCCGCGATCGGCGGCGAGTACCTCTCGGCCGCCAGTTTCCTGGGCGTGGCCGGACTGATCCTGCTCTCCGGCACGGATGGGCTCTGGTTTCCCATCGGCTACACCGCGGGGTATCTGATGCTGCTGCTCTTCGTAGCCGCTCCGCTGCGGCGTTCCGGCGCCTACACCATCCCGGATTTCACCGAGGTGCGGCTGGATTCACGGGCGGTCCGCCGGGTCACCAGCCTGGCGGTTGTGGTGGTGGGCTGGCTTTATATTGTGCCGCAGCTTCATGGTGCGGCCCTGACGATCCGCATCACCACGGGGCTTCCGTCCTGGGTGGGATCCGTCGCGGTGGTCATCGTGGTGTGCCTGACGGTTGTGGCCGGCGGGATGCGCTCCATCACGTTCGTGCAGGCGTTTCAATATTGGCTTAAGCTTACGGCGCTGGCGGTGCCTATCGTGTTCATCGCCCTGGTGCTGGCGGGCAACGGCACCCCGGCAATGGCCGAAGCCAACACCAACCCCACCGGGCTGGCAGCGACCGGTCCGTACCAGAACATCTCGCTGCTGGTTGCCCTGCTCTTCGGGACACTGGGCCTGCCGCATGTGCTGGTGCGGTTCTACACCAACCCCGACGGACAGTCGGCGCGCCGCACCACCCTCATCGTGCTGGGCTTGCTGTCCGTTTTCTATCTCTTTCCCACCGCTTACGGAGTGGCCGGCCGGATGTTCGCTCCGGACCTCGCCCAGAGCGGCCGGTCAGATGCCCTGGTCCTGCTGCTGCCGGGCCGGCTGATCGGAGGGCCGGCCGGGGACATGCTCTCCGCGCTTGTCGTGGCAGGGGCGTTCGCCGCGTTTTTGTCCACCACGTCAGGGCTGGTGGTATCGCTCGCCGGCGTGATCAGCCAGGACGTGCTGGGCGGCAGCGTCCGCGGCTTCCGGCTGGCTGCGCTGATTTCAGCCACCGTGCCGCTGGGCTTCGCCTTCATGACGGACTCGCTGGCTTTGGCCGGCAGCGTGGGCCTCGTTTTCGCCTTCACCGCGTCCACGATCTGTCCGGCCCTGCTGCTGGGGATCTGGTGGCGCGGCCTTACCGACGCCGGAGCCATCGCCGGAATGGTGACAGGGGGTGTCCTGTGCGGCGGCGCCCTGGTTGCCGGCGCGCTGTCCGGTCCGGCTGCGTCCGGAGCAATGCCGCAATGGCTGGCCCAGCCCGCC
The DNA here is from genome assembly GCF_040683875.1 of Arthrobacter sp. NPDC093128. Classification (NCBI taxonomy): domain Bacteria; kingdom Bacillati; phylum Actinomycetota; class Actinomycetes; order Micrococcales; family Micrococcaceae; genus Arthrobacter; species Arthrobacter sp. NPDC093128. Next base: position 364,362 of record NZ_JBFBEY010000002.1, on the reverse strand, counting down.
GCCTGGACGGTGCCGGCCGCCTTCGCCGTGATGATCCTCGTGTCCCGCGCTACCAAGGACCGCGTGCCGCGGACGCTCACGAAGGTGATGACCAGGCTGCACACACCGGAACGTCCGCTGGCCACCGAACGCTAGGAGAGCCGGCAGGCCCGAGAGCCTCGGAGGCCCGTCAGTCGATGCAGGCCCGTCAGTCGATGGCGGCCATCAGCTCGACCACGCGGTCAAGGAAGGCGTCCACCTGGGTTTCTTCGTAGCCGTCCTTGCCCTTGGCCGGACGGAAGACAGCGCGGCGGACATTGTCGACGCTGAGCGGCTGGTCCTCTTCGAGGTACCCAATGAGGTCGCGGCACAGGTTGTCCACGTCCACGGTGTTGTAGCTTCGGCCGCGGCCGCCGGACGGCCGGCGGAAGCGGTCGCCGTCGGGACGGTGGAGCCGGCCCCGCAGCAGGCCGGACAGCTTGCCGATTTCGCGCAGCCAGGCGTCCTCGCCGCGTGCCTCAATGAGCTCATCACGCTCGCGCCGGGCAAAGGCGTCTTCCAGGCGGTCCAGGGCGGCGTCGACCCCGGCCGCGGCGTAACCGCCCTTGACGGGATCGAAGCAGACAGCCCGGACGTCGGCACTCTTGATGATCTGGGCGGTTGCGGCAGGATTCTCAAACGAAACCCGCGCGCGCTGGAGGAACTGGTCCACCTGCTTGGCGTTGTAGCCGTATTCGTTCCGCTGCACACGGTCGAATGACGCAGGTATCTGCCGTTGAATGTCCACTGTCACTATGCTTCCTTCAGTGCTGTTCAGCTGTTTTTGCTCCGCACCAGTCTAAGGCGCCGAACTGTTGCCAGGCGGGACGCCTCAGGCTCCGGAAACAGCTGTGAACAGGATAAACGCCGCCGGAGAGGCGAAAACGATTGAGTCCAGGCGGTCCATGACGCCGCCGTGTCCGGGCAGGATGCTGCTCATGTCCTTGATGCCGAGTTCCCGCTTGACCATGGATTCGGCGAGATCGCCGATGGTTGCCGCGGCCACCATGCCCACGGCCAGCACCACACCGACCCACCAGGGTTTGTCCAGCAGGAAGAGGCACGCCAGGACACCCACGGCAATGGCTCCGCCGATCGATCCGGCGAAGCCTTCCCATGATTTCTTCGGGCTGATCTTGGGCGCCATGGGGTGCTTCCCGAAGGAGGCCCCGACGAGGTAGCCGAACGTGTCATTGGCAACAACCAGCAGGAGCATCGTGGCGATCTGCCACGCACCGGGCGGAATCACTCCGCCGGGCCACAGGCCCACCGGCGTGACGCTTCCCACCGCATGCAGCGGCAGGATCGCGAAGCTGATAAAGAACGGCACCCAGGCCAGCGTGAACACCCCCGCGAAAATGCTGCGCGCCGATCCGGCTGCACTCTCGATGGTCCGCCACAGCAGGACCGCCACGCTGCTGGCCAACAGCGCGAACAGCAGGCTCTCCACTCCGCCGAAATACGCGGCCAGCGGCATCCCCACGGTGCCCACCATCACGGGGACGATGGGCAGCCGGGTGCCGCTTACCTCGAGCGCGCGGAAGATCTCCCAGACTCCGAACACCGCGAAGGTGGTGGTGACCAGGACGAATCCCAGCGGCAGGAACAGGAGACCCCCCAATACGGCGAAAAGCATTGCCAGACCCACCGCGATAGCGGCCGGCAGGTTCCGTCCGGCCTTGGGCGTTGGGTTGGAGCGCTGCTTCCCCCGGACCCGGACCCTGTGTCCGGGCGCCTGCTGTGCCTGATCCATCAGACCTCGAGCAGCTCGGCTTCCTTGCGCTTGAGCAGGTCGTCGATGCCGTCAACGTGCGATTTGGTCATGGCGTCGAGTTCCTTCTCGCCGCGCGCGCCCTCGTCCTCGCCGGCTTCGCCGTCCTTGACCAGTTTGTCCAGCGTTTCCTTGGCCTTGCGGCGGATGTTCCGGATGGATACCTTGGCGTCCTCGCCCTTGGACTTGACGATCTTGACGTATTCCTTGCGGCGTTCCTTGGTCAGCTCCGGGATGGTGATCCGGATGACGTTGCCGTCGTTGGACGGGTTGGCGCCCACCTCGGAGTCGCTCAGGGCGCGCTCAATATCCCGCAGTGCCGTCTTGTCGAACGGGGTGATGAGGATGGTGCGCGCGTCCGGGATCGCGAAGGACGCTAGCTGCTGCAGCGGGGTGGGCGAGCCGTAGTAGTCCACCAGGACCTTGTTGTAGAGGCCCGGGTTTGCCCGTCCGGTGCGGATCGAGGCGAAGTCTTCCTTGGCTACCTCGACTGCCTTGTCCATCTTGTCCCCGGCTTCGAGCAAGGTCTCTTCGATCACGGTCTCTCCTCAGAAATTGGTGCATTCCGGCTAGCCGGAACAATGCACGGTACGTTCCGTCTTTGCGGCCTGCCCACCGGGCAGGCCTTCCTCAAATCATCCTAGCTGTTGCTAAGGGGTGACTACGGTGCCCAGCTGCTCGCCGCGGATGGCCCGGGTCACGTTGCCTTCGCCTTCCATGCCGAACACCACCATGGTGAGGTTGTTGTCCTTGCACATGGTCATGGCCGTCTGGTCCATCACGCGGATGTCGCGGCGCAGGGCATCGTCATAGCTGAGGTGGTCCAGCTTTTCGGCGCTGGGGTCCTTCTTGGGGTCGGCGGTGTAGACGCCGTCCACTCCGCTCTTTGCCATCAGCACGACGTCGGCATGGACTTCCAGCGCACGCTGGGCAGCAACGGTGTCGGTGGAGAAATACGGCAGTCCGGCGCCAGCGCCGAAGATCACGACGCGGTTCTTTTCCATGTGGCGGATGGCGCGGCGGGGAATGTACGCCTCGGCCACCTGGCCCATGGTGATGGCGCTCTGCACGCGGGTCTCGACGCCGGCCTGTTCCAGGAAGTCCTGGAGCGCGAGGCAGTTCATCACGGTACCCAGCATGCCCATGTAGTCGGCACGGGAGCGGTCCATGCCGCTCTGCGACAGTTCGGCACCGCGGAAGAAGTTGCCGCCGCCTACGACGATCGCAACCTCGACCTCGGGAACGGCTGCGGCGATCTGCTTGGCGACCCCGCGGACGGTATCAGGGTCCACGCCCAGCTTTCCGCCGCCGAAGACCTCGCCGGACAGTTTCAGGAGGACGCGACGCCGGCTCTTCTCTGACTGGACAGAATTGTTGACGGTTTCCATGGTGCCTTCCCGTAAATGAGCTCTGAGCTAGGTTATCGTGCCGGATGGCCAAAGGTGTCATTTCCCCGGCCCGTACGTGCAGCCCTGAGGCTGCGATTGCATGCAAAAGGGGCGGCCACCGAAGTGACCACCCCTTTGCGTGTCTAACTAGGAACCGACGCGGAAACGCGCGAAGGCCGTAGCCTTGACGCCGGCCTCGTCGAGGATCTGCGCCACAGACTTCTTGGCGTCCTTGGCGAATGCCTGGTCAACCAGCACCTCGCCCTTGTAGAAGCCCGTAACACGGCCTTCCACAATCTTGGTCATGGCTGCTTCGGGCTTGCCCTCAGCCTTGGCCGTTTCCTCGGCGATGCGGCGCTCGGACTCAACGAGCTCAGCCGGAACGTCTTCGCGGGTCAGGTAGTTCGGAGCCATTGCGGCAACGTGGACAGCAACGTCGTGTGCTGCGGTTGCGGCTGCGTCGCCATCGCCCTCAACGGCGAACAGGACGCCGACCTGGGCCGGGAGGTCCTTGGAGGTCTTGTGCAGGTAGGCGTCGACAGTGCCGCCCTCGATGCGGGCAATACGGCGGACAACAACCTTTTCGCCGAGGATTGCGCCCTCTTCGACAACAACCTCGGACAGCGGCTTGCCGTCAACCTCGGTGGCCAGCAGGGTTTCGATGTCGGCAGCGCCGGACTCAACCGCGATGGCCAGGACCTTGTCGGCGAGCTGGATGAACTTGTCAGCCTTTGCCACGAAGTCGGTCTCGCAGTTGACTTCGATCATCACGCCAACGCCGCCGTCAACCTTGGCAGCAACCAGGCCTTCCGCGGTGGAGCGGCCTTCACGCTTGGTAGCGCCCTTCAGGCCCTTGATGCGGATGATCTCGATGGCCTTTTCGGCGTCACCGTTGGCTTCGTCAAGAGCCTTCTTGACATCCATCATGCCGGCGCCAGTGCGCTCACGCAGAGCCTTGATATCAGCGGCAGTGTAGTTCGCCATGTGAACCCCTCTGTCTAGAAATTTTGTGTGGTGTACGGACTGACAGGACGGCAGCTCACCGAGTGAGCGGCCATCCTGTCAGAAAACCCCCGGCACTGCGGACAGTGCCGGGGATGGTCCAGATTTACTTGTCTGCCTACTTGGCAGCGTCGGCTTCGCCGGTGGCGGCTTCGGTTGCCTCGGCAGCTGCCGGGGCTTCCTCTGCAGCTGCGGGAGCTTCTTCAGCGGCAGGCGCTTCTTCAGCAGCCGGAGCTTCTGCGGCGGCGGGAGCTTCTTCAGACTTGCTGCCTTCGAGGAGCTCGCGCTCCCACTCGGCCAGCGGCTCTTCCGGAGCTTCCGTGGTGCCGGTTGCGCGCTGGTTACGGGCGATCAGGCCCTCGGCAACAGCGTCAGCAACAACGCGGGTCAGCAGGTTGACGGAGCGGATGGCGTCGTCGTTGCCCGGGATCGGGAAGTCGACTTCGTCCGGATCGCAGTTGGTGTCCAGGATGGCAACAACCGGGATGTTCAGCTTCTTGGCCTCGTCAACGGCGAGGTGTTCCTTCTTGGTGTCCACGATCCAGAGCACGGAAGGTGCCTTGGTCAGGTTGCGGATACCGCCGAGGTTGGTCTCGAGCTTGGTGAGTTCACGGCGAAGGAGCAGCAGTTCCTTCTTGGTGTACGCCGAGCCGGCGACGTCGTCGAAGTCGATCTCTTCGAGTTCCTTCATGCGCTGGATACGCTTGGAGACCGTCTGGAAGTTGGTCAGCATACCGCCGAGCCAACGCTGGTTGACGTACGGCTGGCCAACGCGGGTGGCCTGCTCGGCGATGGATTCCTGCGCCTGCTTCTTGGTACCGACGAAGAGAACGGTGCCGCCGTGTGCAACGGTGGCCTTCACGAACTCGTACGCACGGTCGATGTAGGACAGCGACTGCTGCAGGTCAATGATGTAGATGCCGTTGCGCTCCGTAAAGATGAATCGCTTCATCTTCGGGTTCCAACGACGGGTCTGGTGTCCAAAGTGGACGCCGCTGTCAAGCAGCTGGCGCATAGTTACGACGGGCATGCCGACGCTCCTTCCGGCAGGTCATTCATGAGAGAACCCAAGGCTCTCTTACCCTGCCAATAGTTGACGGTTGATTTAGCTTCGCCCAGGCAGGCGTTGCTCCTGGCATCCACTGCGCTTCCCATCCGGGCCATAGGGCACGGACCGCAGGAGGCACAGTCCTTCGCAGCGGAAGTTTTGGCTTCGTATGAGGAGGGCTGGATACGCGTAGTCAGCCGCTGCTCCCCCACACCTCTGAATGAGACGTGCTGACTAGAACGGCCTGGAGGACCAAGCGACCCGAAAGTACTTGAACCGCCGGCCGGGCATCGTTGAGGGCACAGCAAACTGCTCCGTCAAGTGTACTACAGCGGCCCCGCCGGATCGGACCATTTCCGGACCCGCCGCCCTGCCATTTTCCGGACTCTTTTCCGGCTTGTCCACATAACGCTGCGCGCCCCTGTCAGCGAATGCGCGGCGCAGGCAGGCTGAGGGGATGAAAGCCCGGATCCTGTTGGCAACCCTTGTACTGGCCGCGTCCGCGACGGCCCCGGTTTCCGAAGCCGGCTCCAGCGCGGCGGCCGGACCCTCCGCCGCTCCTACGGCGGGCTGGAGCTGGCCCGTGACGCCCAGGCCGGCAGTGCTCCGCGCGTTCGACCCGCCGGACAAGCCGTGGATGAGCGGGCACCGCGGCGTGGATCTCCGGGCGTCGGCCGACGGCGCCCCGGTCACCGCACCCGAGTCGGGAACCGTCAGCTTCGTGGGGATGGTGGTGGACCGTCCGGTGATCACCATCGATCACGGCAACGGGCTCCGCAGCAGTTTCGAGCCGGTGAAAAGCGGCCTGGCGGCCGGCGCCACCGTGTCGAAGGGGGACATCCTCGGGACGGTGCTGCCGGGCCACTGCGCCGCGACGCCGTGCGTGCACTGGGGCGTGCGGCGGGGCGAGGAATACATCAATCCGCTGTCCCTGGTGACAGACCTGCGGCCCTCCATCCTGCTTCCCCTGCTGGTGCCGGGATGAGGATGAAGAGCTAGACGATTGCCGAAATACCGGTGATCGCGCGGCCCGTCACCAGGGTGTTGATCTCGTGCGTGCCTTCGTAGGAGTAGATGGCTTCGGCATCCGAGAAGATCTTGGCCATCTCGAAGTCCGTGACGATGCCGTTGCCGCCCAGGAGGCTGCGGCCGATAGCCACGCTTTCGCGCATTCTGGCCGTCGTGAAGGCCTTGGCGAGGGCGGACTGCTCGTCCTTGGCTTCGCCCGCGTCTTCAAGCTGCGACAGGCGGACCATCATGCCCATCGAGCTGACGGCGTTGCCGAGGATCTGCACGAGCTGGTTCTGGACCAGCTGGAAGGAGGCGATGGGCCGGCCGAACTGGCTGCGCTCCACCGTGTAGCGCCGGGCGACGTCGAAGGCTGCGAGCTGCTGGCCGACGGCCTGCCAGGCCACGGCGAGCCGGGTGACCTTCAGGACCTTGTTGGTGTCCCGGAAGCTGTTGGCGTTGGCGAGCTTGAAGAAGTCCGGCACCACGACGTTCTCGAGCGTGATGTCGGCGTTCTGGACGGTGCGCAGAGAGATCTTGTTTTCGATCTTCGTGGCGCTGTAGCCCTCGGTCGCCGTATCCACGAGGAAGCCCTTGACCTGGTTGTCGGCGAGGTCGCGGGCGTAGATGACCACCCAGTCGGAGAACGTCGCGTTGCCGATCCAGCGCTTGGCGCCATTGAGGATCCAGCTGTCACCCTCGCGGCGGGCCGTGGTGCGGGTGCCGCCGGCGACATCGGAGCCGCCGAGCGGCTCGGTGAGGCCGAAGGCGCCGATCTTCCGAAGCGAGTAGATATCCGGCAGCCATGCCTCCTGCTGCTCCTGCGAGGCGAGGGCCTCGATGGACCCGGTGAACAGACCGTCATGGACGCCCATGAACGTGGCGATGGACGTGTCCGAGCGGGTGACCTCGGCGTGCAGGATGCCGGCGAAAAGGTTGGAGTAGCCCTGGCGCCGAACGGGGCTGACGAGGTCGATCTCCGCCAGCTTCGGAATCAGGTCCATCGGGAACTCGCCGCGGTTCCAGCAGTCGACCGCGATCGGCTTGACCTCGCGCGCCAGGAACTCCCGGACCTCGGCCAGCCGGTCCCCCTCTTTGCCGCTGAGTAGCTGCTCGAAGGCAAAGAAGTCGCCGTCGGCGTACGGCAGGTTGTTGATGTCGATTGCAGCTTTGGACATGTTGTTCCTTCACGTGTGATCAGCAGCGACCAAAGGGTCCCAGGCTTCGAGCCAGCATAAGTTACTCACGAGTAACATACCGCAGCGGAAGAGGCCGGGCAAGCGGCACGGGGCTTTTTGCGGCAAAAGAAAAAGGAGCCGCAGCCGATGTCTGAACATCGGCCGCGGCTCCTTGGCACAGGCTCCTTGGCACAGGCCGTCTTGGCCCTGGCGCTCCTGGTACAGGTTTCCTCCCCCGCCGGGAGGGCGGAGGCGGGAAGTTTCGTAGGGCTACTCGGACTTGAACCGAGGACCTTAGGATTATGAGTCCCGCGCTCTAACCAGCTGAGCTATAGCCCCGTGCGCCCCACGGACTGCCGGCTCCGCAGGGAGCCTCCGCAGTTCCGGGGCAAAAACACTCTAGCAATAGTAATCGCCTGTTACGCGCACCAGCACCCCGGCGCTGCGGCACGCTCGGATTAGACGCCTGCGATTGCATCCCTTTGCGGTTGCACAGCTTGGGAAAATTACACCACTTTGTCGTCGTAGCTGGCGCCGTAGTAGAGGTCCTCGAACGTCTGCAGCGTCCCCTGGATGCTGTGCGGCTCCACCATGCAGCGGCTGGCCTTGCCCATCGTCGCAAGCTCCTCGGCCGGAAGCTGAAGCACGCGGGTGATCTTGGCGGCAAGGTCGTCGCTGTCGTTGGGGGTGAAGAGGTAGCCGTTCTCTCCGTCACGCACCAGGTGCGGCAGCGCCATCGCATCCGCCAGAAGCACCGGGGTGGAGGCGGACATGGCCTCCAGCGTGACCAGGGACTGGAGCTCGGCCGTTCCTGGCATGCAGAACAGGTCCGCCTTGATATAGGCCTCACGCAGTTCGGCATCGCTGGCCAGGCCCAGGAACTTCACCCGGGACTCAAGCCCCAGCCGCACCACCTGGGACTCGAGGGCGGCCCGTACTTCGCCACCGCCCACGATCTCCAGGTGCACGTTTAATTCGGCCGGGGTTTTCGCGACGGCATCGATGAGGATGTTGACGTGCTTTTCCTCGGCGAGACGGCCTGCGAAAAGCACGGTGGGGTGCGGGTGCCGACTAATCACTTCGCCGTCCCGGAGCTCATAGGCAGCGGAGTCGATGCCGTTGGAGAGCGGCAGGACCTTGCGCAGGAACGCATGCTGGTGCATCGCCTTGGCGGCAAGCGGCGTGGGGGTGGTGACGACGTCGGCTTTGCCCATCACCTTTCCCATGTCCTTCCAGGAGATGCGTCCCACGATGTCCTTGAACCACTGCGGGAACGGCAGGAACGGGTTGAGGTTCTCCGGCATGAAGTGGTTGGTGGCCACAATCCTGACGCCGCGCCGCTCGGCTTCGTAGAGCACGTGCTCGCCGATCATGTAGTGGCTCTGGATGTGCACCACGTCCGGCTTGACGCGGTCAAACAGAAGGCTGATCTCCTTCTTGATTTCCCAGGGGAAGGTGATCCGGAAGTACTCGTGCGTGGGCACGGAGTGCGAGCGGATCCGGTGCACGGTGCCTTCCGCGCGGAACTCGGTGAAGCTCTTGCCCTTGTCCGGCCGGCACGCGAGCACATGGACGTCGTGTCCGCGCGCAGTCATGCCTTTGGCCAGCCGGTATCCGAATTGTGCGGCTCCGTTGACGTGTGGCGGGTAGGTGTCCGCAGCAATCAGGATGGTGAGTGATTGCTGGCTGTCGGGCATGGTCACGTGGAGAGCTCCTGGTGGTCACGGTGCGGTCAGCACTGGCTGTAGCGGCCAGTTGTCCTTCGGCGCGGTGGCGCCGGGACTTCTGGTGAAGTCTGGATACAACTCGCCCTATGACACCCTTCCGGTGGCCTTGCGCGCGTCCTTCTTGCGCTTGGTCACTTCGGGATGGTGCCGCGAGAGGGCGATTACCCCCACGATAGCAAGGGAAGCGGCCGCCCCCATGGCAATCGCCAATACGGCGTGGACATCCGGCCGGAGTTCGCCAAGGATGGCGATACCGATGGCGATGCCCACAATGGGGTCGATGACGGTCAATCCGGCGATGACAAGGTCCGGCGGTCCGCCGGAGTAGGCCGACTGGACGAACCACGAGCCCAGGCCGCCGGCAGCCGCGATGGCCACCACGGAATACCACTGCACATTGAGCAGGGCCAGCCCGTTCGGATCGAGCAGGTGTTTGCCGATGATGCGGGTCAGCACCGCAACGAAGCCGAACAGCACGCCGGCACCGAGGATGTAGATGAAGGCACTCATGCGGTGCCTGAACACCACCGCCAGGGTGCCGAAGAGGCCCACGGCGAGGGTGAGCAGCAGCACGATGGTGAGTTCGTCGTCGAAACTCACGTGGTGGTTTTCCACCGTCGCGGTCACCGCCAGCAGGACAAACATCGCCGAGCCGGTGACGCAGGCTGAAATGGCCACCACGGTGGCCCGGTTGATGCTCAGGCCCTGGTCCTTGGCGTTGACCACCGTGGTGATGACCAAGGCGATCGCCCCAATGGGCTGCACCACCGTCAGCGGCGCCGATACGAGGGCCACGGCATTCATCGCCATTCCGACACAAAGCAGCAACAGCCCGAATACCCAGCGCGGATTCCGAAGCAGCCGAAGGAAGCCATGCGAGCTCAGCGCAAGGCCGCCGGTGTCCGCTTTGACCGCACTCCCCTGGCGCTGTGCGCCGATGGCCAGGCAAAAGGCGCCCAGCACCGCCAGGGAGACGGCAAGCCACACCATCAGCCCGGTCCGCCGTCGCCGGCGGCCCTGAGCCTGCCTTTGCGGATGATGGCCAGGAAGTAGTTGTAGCCGGCCACCCAGTGGCCCAGCAGCCCGAGGCCAAGGAAAATCCACGCCGCGGTGAAGTAGACCCCGGTCAGCGGAATAGGCAGTTTCGCGAGTACCAGCAGCGGGGTGCCCACGAGGAGGAGGGCGGTGCGGATTTTGCCGATGCGGCTGACGGGGAGGTCGGGGTGGCTGCGGAAGTAGTAAAGCGAAGCGGCCAACAGGATGGCATCCGGAACCACCAGGGCCGTCAGGTACCACCACTCCACGACGCCGGCAATCACCAGGGTGACCGCGACGGCAATGAGCGCCAGCCGGTCCGCTATCGGATCCATGATCCGGCCCAGCCGGGACGTTTGGTTGAAGCGGCGGGCAATGTATCCGTCCACCCAGTCCGTGCTGCCCATGATGACCAGCACCAGGGCGGCCAGGGCATACTCCTTCTGCGCCAAAACCAGCCAGATGAACACGGGAACACCCATGAACCGGAGGACCGTCAGGACGTTGGGGATGGTGAAGACGGCGTCACTGTCCACATGCCGCTGGCCCGGACGCTCGCCGGCGTTGATGAACTTCATCCCTAACCTCCTTCCGTTCCCGCTATGGCTGCGGGTAGTGCCCTGTCCTGGTAGTGGCCTGACCTGGTGGTGGCCGGGGCCCTACCCCTTCAGGAGCCTGCGGAGCAGGACAATGAAGACCGCGGCCGAGGCTGCCAGGGCCGCCAGCGGCTTCCAGCGCACTCCGGTCTGTCCCTCGTTGGCCCGGTTCAGGAAGCCGGACGCAGAGCGGCCGAGGGATTCGAACTGCTGGCCGGCGCGTTCCCTGCCGGTCTTCAGCTGGGCCTGGGTGGCGCCCAGGAGGATCCGGGCCTGGGTCTTGACGTCCAGTTCCTCGCCGAGCTCATCGCGGACGCCGGTCAGGTGGCGACGGCGTTTGTCCAGGCGGCTCCGCAGCTCGGCTTCCGTGGGGGCAGGTCCCAGGTCCGGCTTTGCCGCTTCCTTTGCTTCCTTCTCCGCTTTGTCCTTTGCCTTCTGCGCTTCCTTGGCCGCCTTGGCAGCCTTGGCCTGCTCGGAGGACGGATCCAGAATGGCCGGGTTGAAGTCCGAGCCTTCCTTCACGATGCCGAGATCGTGCTTGAGTCCGCGGATCGTGTCTTCGGGAACAAGGGGCATGGCCTTCTTGAATTTCCGCAGGCCGACCAGCGCGCCAATGAGGGCGATAACGAGGAAGACGGCGCACACCAGGAGGGCAGCCAGCCAGGCAGGCATGATGGTGGCGAGCCCCATGATCGCGGCAACGATGAGTCCCACGACGAGGAAGGCTACGAACACCAGTGCAACGGCGAAGAACGCGGCCGCCACCCCGACCTGGATTCCCTTGCGCTTGATCTCGATCTTCGCGAGGGCAATTTCGTCGTTGAGCTGCCTTGGCGCCAGCTTGGCAACCAGCCTCAGCGTTTTGGGCAGCGCCCCAATACTCAATCCGCCCTTGGTCCGCCCGCTGTGTCGTCCGCTCATAGATCCCGCCTAACTGGTTCCATCTTTGATTCGGATTCCGCTGGATTCCGGGGGCCTGCGCGGCTTCACACACTCCCCGCTGACAAAACTATCATTCAGGTTCGGGCCCTCCGTCGGGTAATAACACGTGGCGCGCCCTGCAACGCTGTAAAAGTATGATCTGAGGGCCATAGGATGGTTTTCTGTGAGCATCCCCGCCAATCCGGGCGACTCCCTGAGCCGCAACCGGAAACTCCTGTACATCCTCCTCCTCGGCGCCCTGACGGCCCTTGGCCCCTTTACGATCGACCTCTACCTCCCGGCCTTCCCCGCCCTCGAGGCCAGCCTCGGGGTGTCCGAAGCGGAGGTCCAGCTCACACTGACCGGCACCACCGTGGGCTTCGCCCTGGGCCAGCTGGTGGTGGGTCCGCTGAGCGACAAGTTCGGCAGGCGGCTTCCGCTGATCCTTGCCACCGCGCTGCACATCACCGCCTCAGTAGGCGCGGCGCTCTCCACGGACCTGGCAACGCTCGGACTCTTCCGGGTGCTGATGGGCATCGGCGCGGCCGGCGGCGGCGTGGTGGCCATGGCCATGGTCCGGGATCTTTTCAGCGGGTACGCCATGGTGCGGATGTTCTCCCGGATGGCACTGGTCAACGGCCTGGCCCCGATCCTGGCACCGGTCATTGGCTCCCAGCTGCTGCTGATCATGCCCTGGCCGGGCATCTTCTACTTCCTGGCCGGCTACGGCACGCTGGTGATCATCGCCGCCATCCTCCTGGTCCGCGAAACCCTCCCCCGCGAGCTCCGGGGCAAATCGGGCCTCACTGCAGGGCAGCGCTACAAGCTCCTCTTTTCGGACCGGATCTTCGTGGGCCTGCTGCTGCTTGGCGGCATGAACTTCGCCGGGCTCTTCGCGTACCTCTCCGCCTCCCCCTTCCTCTTCCAGGACGTCTACGGGTTCACGCCCCAGCAGTACGGCCTGCTCTTCGGCATCAACTCGCTGGGCATCGTGGCCGGCGTGCAGACCAGCTCCCGGGTGATCAGGCGGGTCCCGCCGCAGTGGATCCTGGCCTGCTCCACCGCGTGGATGTTCCTGATGGCCGTGCTGATCGTCGTTTTCGACCAGCTTGGCTTCGGACTCTGGGGCGTGATGGTGCCGCTCTGGTTCTACATCCTCGGCACTGGCTTCACATTCCCCTGTGTCCAGGTCCTTGCGCTGTCCAAGCACGGGGCACAGGCAGGAACGGCCGCGTCCCTGCTGGGCGCCGCCACCTTCATGATGGCCGGCATCGTGTCCCCCGTGGTGGGCTGGTTTGGCGACATCTCGGCAACCGTCATGGGCGGCGTCCAGGCCTCGAGCATCCTGCTGGCAGCGGCCGCCCTGTGGCTGGTGGTCCGGCCGCGCACCGTCCCGTCGATCCACTAGGATCCATCGATCCATTGGGGTTCCGCCATCCCTGGCCCCTGAAGGGTCCGGGTACGCTGAAGCCATGGCCAGGAAACCGCACCGCAACAGCAGGGGGCTGTTCCTCGGCGCCGTGATTGGCGCCGTCGCCGGGTATTTTGCCGGACGCGCCCTGGGGAACCCGGCCATGGGCATCCTTCTGGGTGCGATCGCCGGCTCGGCCCTGCTGTACCGGATCAATCCCGGGCCATGGAACCGGCACTAACGGCCCTGTTCCCGGAATTGAGCGCGCGATAAAGTTATTCTGTGCCCGACTGGCAGCACCATCAGCCTTTACCGGCCACGTGGCAGCGATGCGACGGCGGCATCCTACCCCTGTGGTGGGAACGCCTGTGCTCGCAGACCAGCGCCCAGTCGGCAGCCCTGTATGCGGCCGGTCTGTTCACTGAGGACCGGCGCCGTCCGATCGCCCAGTGGTTCAATCCCGCGTTCAACGCCGCGCTCCTGGTGGCCCCGGAAACGTCCCCTGAATGGCCTGTCCAGCGGTTCGGCATCTTCTACGCCCCACCGAACGGCGGCTTCACCAGGGTGCACTCCGCGCCGCATGAGTGGCACCCGCGGGAGCCGCGGAAGTCCCCCACCGAGGAGGAAGCGTTCCAGGCCGCCATTGCCGAGGCTGAGCGCTTCCTGCAGGTGGAGATGGACTTCGTCTAGCGCCCAAACAAAAAAGGCCCCGTGGCCAGCTGTTCGCCGGCCGCGGGGCCTGTCCGCTCCTCCTGCTGGACTTGAACCAGCAACCCTTCGATTAACAGTCGAATGCTCTGCCAATTGAGCTAAGGAGGAATGAAGCAGGTATGACCTTAGCAAAGGTTTTGCCCCAAAGGGAAATCGGCTGCCGCAGCGGCCCGAAATACCCCGCCCGGGTATAAAAAAGTCCCCGTCCCGGTGACCCGGAACGGGGACTGCGCGCTCCTCCTGCTGGACTTGAACCAGCAACCCTTCGATTAACAGTCGAATGCTCTGCCAATTGAGCTAAGGAGGAATGAAGCGGGTACTAGCCTAGCAAACACCCGCCCGGTAAGCGAAATTGAGTGGAAGCTAGGCGTCGGAACGCAGCGAACGGCGCTCCATTTCGAGCACCATCAGCTCCCGGTTCAGCCGCTGGAACTCTTCCGGATGGGCCGAGGCATCGAGGCGCTGCAACTGCCCCATCTTGTCCGCTTTGACCCTGGTGATCTGGAGTTCGAACAGCCGGGCCAGGATGTCACGGCAATACTTGAGCACACCTTCAGCATTGCTCGCCGGCAGCGGCACCACGGCAAGCTCCGAGACCAGCGGGCGGAGCGGTTCCGGTACCTCGTGCATCACCTGTTCAACCCACCGCACGGGATCAATGGTCAGGCCCGGCCCGGAGGCGCGCATGGCGTCGTGGACGGCCTGGTAGGCAGGGGTCCTGAACCCGGCCGCACTGAACCGGTCCCAGGTCTCTCCGGCGAGCATGGCGGGCTCCTGAAGCGCCACTTCCAGCGCCTGCCGCTCCATGGACGCCACCGGGTCCCGCGGATCCGGCCTGTTGAAGGACGGCACAACGCCCGACGCCGGCAACTCGGCGATGCCGGGAGTCGCGCCTGTGCGCTGCTGCCCCCCGCCCTGGCCTGCGGGCGATTCGCCCTGGGCGGCCCGCTTGGCAGCGACGGCTACGGCACGGCTGACCTCTTCGACGGGCATGCCGAGCCAGCCTGCAAGCTCGCGTGCGTAGGCGGGCCGGATTCCGGCGTCGCGGATCTGGGCCACCACCGGCGCCGACTCACGCAGCGCGGCGATGCGGCCCTCCACGGTGTCCAGGTTGTGGCGCTTGAGGGAGGCCCTGATGGCGAACTCAAACAGCGGCCGCCTGGTGCCTATCAGGTCCCGGACAGCGGCGTCCCCCTTGGCCTGGCGCAGCTCGCAGGGGTCGGCCCCGGTGGGCTCCACCGCGACGTAGGTCTGCGCCGTGAAGCGCTGGTCTTCCTCGAAGGCCCGCAGGGCGGCCTTCTGGCCTGCCGCGTCGCCGTCGAAGGTGAAGATGACCTCTCCCCCGGTGCCGTCGTCGGACAGCAGCCGCCGGGCGATCTTGATGTGGTCGGCGCCGAACGCGGTGCCGCAGGTGGCCACCGCCGTCGGAACTCCTGCCAGATGGCAGGCCATCACGTCGGTGTAGCCCTCCACCACCACCAGCTGGCGGTCCTTGGCGATGTTCCGTTTGGCGAGGTCGATGCCGTAGAGCACCTGGGACTTCTTGTAGAGCGTGGTTTCCGGGGTATTGAGGTACTTGGGGCCCTGGTCGTCCTCGTAGAGTTTACGGGCGCCAAAGCCGATGGTGTCGCCGGCGATGTCCCGGATAGGCCAGATCAGGCGCCCGCGGAACCGGTCGTAGATCCCGCGGTTGCCTTCGGAGAACATTCCCGTGAGCTTGAGCTCTGCGTCCGTGTAGCCGCGGCCGCGGAGGTGCTTGAGCAGTGCATCCCAGCCCTGCGGGGCGTAGCCGACGCCGAACTGCTCGGCGGCGGCGCGGTCAAAGCCGCGGCCGTGGAGGAAGTTGCGGCCTTCCGCGGCGCCGGGAGTCAGCAGTTGGGCACGGAAAAACTCGTCAGCCACTTTGTGGGCGTCCAGGAGTCGCTGGCGCTTGCCCACCTCTTCCCGGTTGGGACCGGTACCGCCGTCCTCGTACCGCAGTTCGAAGCCGATCCTGGCGGCCAGCTTTTCCACGGCTTCATGGAATGAGGAGTGGTCCAGCTTCTGGACGAAGGAGATGGCGTCGCCGTCCTCGCCACAGCCGAAGCAGTGGTACCGGCCCACCTGGGGGCGGACCGTGAACGACGGCGAGCGCTCGTCGTGGAAGGGGCACAGGCCCTTGAACGAGCCCAGGCCGGCGCCTTTGAGCGTCACGTAGCCATCGATGACTTCCTTGATGTCCGTGCGCTGGCGTACTTCGTCAATATCTTCGCGTTTGATCAGCCCAGCCACAGAGCCATCCTAGTCCCCGGGTGCGACACCGACGGCTGGCCCGGCGCCGGCGGGACGGCGGGTGCGTCCAATGTCACCACAGCGACGGCAGGCTGCCGACCAACCGCTCGTACATGGCCAGCGCCGAACCGTCGGTGAGCGACGCGACCTGGTCGATGACCACGCGAAGGCGGGCGCCGTCGTCGGCCGCGTCACGCCAGTCAGCGGCGAACATCGGCTCCAGGTGGCGGTCCCCGGTGGCGTTCAGCGCCGTCACCAGGGCGTGCAGGACCTCCCGCTGGCGCTCGTAGATCGGCTGGCGGTGCTCGGTGGTCATCACGAAAGTGGTGGCCAGGCCCTTCATGACTGCGATTTCCATCACGGTCTCGTCCGGCACCATCAGCTCGGCGTTGTACCGGGTCAGGTTTTCGGGGCCGTAGACGGTGCGGGTGGTTTCCAGTGCGCTCTGGCAGAACCTGCCGATCAGCTGGCTGGTCATGTCTTTCAGCGCCGCCATGGCCTTGCGGCTGCCGTCCGCTTCGCGCACCCAGACGTCGGTGGCCTCGAGCCGCGCCAGGGCGGCGTCGATGGCGGCGGGGTCGTTGTGGGGCAGGTACCACTGCTTGGCATACCCCACCACGCGGGCACGGTGGTCCGGGTTGTCCATCCAGCGCAGCTGGAAGTGCCCGGCCACGATGGCGTCCTCGACGTCGTGGACCGAGTAGGAGATGTCGTCGGCGAGGTCCATCACCTGGGCTTCCAGGCAGGACCGGCGCTCGGGGGCACCCTGGCGGAGCCAGTCGAAGATGGGCAGGTCATCCTCGTAGGCGCCGAACTTGCTGGTGCGCTGGCCGTGGATCACCGGGGCGTTCAGCGCGGACCACGGGTATTTGGCGGCCGCGTCCAGGCTGGCGCGGGTGAGGTTCAGCCCGGCCGGCGTTCCGTCCGCGGCCAGTACCTTCGGCTCGAGCCGGGACAGCAGCCGGAGTGTCTGGGCGTTGCCCTCGAAACCGCCGATGCCGTGCGCCATTTCGTTCAGCGCGGATTCGCCGTTGTGCCCGAACGGCGGGTGGCCGAGGTCGTGGCTGAGGCAGGCGGTGTCCACGACGTCGGGATCGCAGCCGAGCGTCCGCCCCAGTTCGCGGCCAACCTGGGCCACTTCCAGGCTGTGCGTGAGCCGGGTGCGGACGAAGTCGTCGGTGTCCGGGGCAACAACCTGGGTTTTGGCGCCGAGCCTGCGCAGCGCGGACGAGTGCAGGACCCGTGCCCGGTCCCGTTCAAAGTCGGAGCGGTACGTGGTCTTGGGCGGTTCCTCCACCCAGCGGGCGGAGTCGTGGGCGTCGTAGCCCGGCAGAACGGGTGCTGCAGTGCGTGTTTCAGCCACCTGACACGTCCAGTTCCGCGGCGGCGATGTCGCGGGTCTGGTCAGCGTCCATCTGCCGGCTGAGCAGCCAGTCCTTGGGCAGCGCGGGCTTCTTGGGGGAACCGGCACGGCCGCGGGGGCCCTCGGAATCGACGCCCGGGTACGGCAGGTCCATGTCCAGCTGGTCCAGGAGTTCGCGCAGGACCTCCAGGGTGGGAACGGTGGCGAGTTTGGCGCGGAGCTCGCCGCCCACCACGTAGCCCTTGAAGTACCAGGCCATGTGCTTGCGGATTTCCCGCAGGGCCTTGTACTCGTCATTGCCAAAGGTTTCGATCATGAGCTGGGCGTGGCGGTAGACGCCGTCGGCCACCTCGCGCAGGCCCGGGCGGTGGCGGTGGTCGCTGCCTTCGAACGCGGCCTGCAGGTCACCGAAGAGCCAGGGACGGCCCTGGCAGCCGCGGCCGATCACCACGCCGTCCACTCCGGTCTCGCGGACCATGCGCACGGCGTCCTCGGCGGACCAGATGTCGCCGTTGCCCAGCACCGGCACATCCGGCAGTGCTTCACGCAGCCGGGCGATCGCGGACCAGTCGGCCTGGCCGGAATAGAACTGCGAGGCCGTACGGCCGTGAAGCGCGACGGCGGCGACTCCGGAATCGCGGGCGATCCGGCCCGCGTCGAGGTACGTCAGGTGGTCCTCGTCGATGCCCTTGCGCATTTTGATGGTCAGCGGGATGCCGCCCTTGGAGGCCTCCCGGACCGCCGTCTGGACGATGGAGGTGAACAGGTCGATCTTCCACGGCAGGGCCGACCCGCCGCCCCGGCGGGTCACCTTGGGCACCGGGCAGCCGAAGTTGAGGTCGATGTGGTCCGCCCGGTCCTCGTCGACGAGCATCCGGACGGCCTGGCCGACGGTCACGGGGTCCACGCCGTACAGCTGGACGGACCGCACCTTCTCGTCGGGGTCGTGGGAGATGATCCGCAGGGATTCGGGGGTGCGCTCCACCAGCGCACGGGAAGTGACCATCTCCGCAACGTACAGGCCGCCGCCGTATTCGCGGCATAGCCTGCGGAATGCGGTATTGGTGATTCCGGCCATGGGCGCCAGCACCACGGGTGTGTCCACCGTGATGGGGCCGAGCTTCAGGGGCGGGAGTTCCAGCTTGGGGGCGGGAGGCGTTGCTACAACAGTCACCCGTTCATTGTCTCAAAGCCGGGCAAATCGGCGAGCCGTGCGCTTCGGTGCGCCGGAACACCGGTCCGACGGCGGCGCGTCCCCCGCTACTCCCGTTCTGCGGCCCGCCGTGCGCGCCGGCCGCCGGGCACGGCTTCGGTCCCTGCTTCGCTCCTGTCGTCACGGGACACACGGGACCCGGCCGCGCGCGTCCGCCCCCCGCGCGAAACCGCCGCTGCCGCTGCGAGCGCGCCGGTGTCGGCGACGTCGTCGGGCGTCAAGGGCGGACGCCCGGAAGCGGTGCTGCCCGAAGCATTGCCGCCGGCCTGCAGGCCGCTGGCCGGTTTAATCCCGGTGGCCTTGACCACCAGCACCGCGATCAGCGTGGTGACGGGGATGGCCAGCACCAGCCCCACGGAACCGACGAGCGTCCTGATGACTTCCTCGGACAGTTCCGCGCTGGTCAGTGCCTCACCGAGGGGGCGGTCGTACAGCATCACGATGATGAGGATGGGCAGTGCGGCGCCGGCGTAGGCGAAGGCGATGGTGTAGACAGTTGACGCGATGTGGTCCCGGCCGATCCGCATGGCGGAGGAGAAGAGCTGGCGGGAGCTTGTCTCCGGTGCGAGCTCGTACAGTTCCCACACGGCGGAGGACTGGGTGATGGTGACGTCGTTCAGCACGCCGAGTCCGGAAATGATCAGGCCGCACAGGATGATGCCGGAAATGGAGATGTTGTCCGAAATATTGGCCAGCGTAGCGGCGTCATGGCTGCCCACCCCGGCCAGGTTTGCCGCGTCGGTGGCCCATGCCGCCAGCAGCGCCGTGATGCCCAGACCGAACATCGTGCCGAGCAGCGCCGTGGAGGTGCGCGCCGAGAATCCGTGGGCGAAGTAGAGGACCCCGATCATGATCACCGTGGATCCCACCAGCGCCAGCAGTAACGGCGGTTTTCCCTCCACCAGCCCGGGCAGCATGAAGGACACCAGCACCGCATAGGCGCCGAGCAGGCCGATCAGTGCCCGCAGCCCGCGCCAGCGCGCCACGGCGATCACCACCACGGCGTAGAGGATGGCCAGCAGGATGATCGGCATGGTGCGGACGAAGTCCACGAAGATATAGCCCGGGGCGCCCTGGCCGGCGGACGCGCCCTGGGCGTTGGAGAGGTTCAGGTAGCGGATGTTGTCCCCGACCTTGACGCCGTGCGATTTCACCACGTCCGGGTTGATCACCACTTTGACGGGGTTGCCGCCCTTGTCCGGCTCGGTGAAGGCGAAGGTGCAGTTGCTCCCCTGCCCGGCGGCGCCTTCCTGGCCAGTGCCTTCCTGACCTGTGCCTTCCTGGCCCGTGCCTTCCTGGCCCGTGCCGGGCTGTGCGCCCTGCTGTGGTGTGGCGCCCTGCTGTGGTGTGGCGCCCTGGGCGGTCCCCTGGATGCAGCTTTCCACCACCACGCGCTGGATCTTGCCGGTATCGAAAGTCACACCCGGTGCCGCCGCATACGGGCTGGCCAGCTTCAGGTCCGCCTTGTTCCCGGACGGCCACAGCATGGCCATAGCCGCCAGGGTCAGGAGCGTCAGCGGAATCAGCACCGCCGCGAGAAGCCAGTTGGCCCGTTTGCGGGCGGCGAGAGCCCGGGGTGTCGGATCCGAATCGTCTGTGTGACCGTGGGAGTGTCCGGCACCCATCAGCAGTTAAACCTCATGCCTGCACTTTACTGGGGCTTGATGTTCTGGTTCACATGGAACAGGTTGCCCGGATCGTACTTGCCCTTGATCGAGGCGAGCCGTGCATAGTTCGGTCCGTAGTTCTCCGCGACCCTGGACAAATCATCGGTGTCCTGGAAGTTGATGTAGCCCGCGGTCTCCGAGTAAGGCTGCAGCGCCGCCGCGTAATCCCGCACCCAGGCGATGTTCGCCTCGGAATCCCCGGGGTCCTCCCAATGGCATGCGATGACCGGAGAGAATTTGGCGTTGCGGTTGGGGAACGCCGTGTCCGTGACGCCCACACGGTGCACTGCGCCGTCAATCGGGTAGATGTGCACTGCGGTCTGCACGGTGGGCACCCGTCTCCCGTACTCGAGGTGGGCGTTGATGGCACCGTCGCTGAGCTCGGACAGGAAGGCCGCCTTCCAGTAGGCCAGGAGCCCCTTGGGGTACATCCCGTCGAAGGCCGAATTCAGGGCCGGATAGGGCATCGGCCCCACCATGGACCCTGCCACCGGTGCGGCGTCGAGGAACGGCTGCCAGCGGGCCGGCCCTTCGGCGGGGTCGCCCGTCCACATTCCGACCACAATGCAGACCGGTTTCCCATGCCATTCCTCCGGAAGGAACGGAACCGGCGGCCCCTGGTGGAAGGCCAGGAAAGCGCCCAGCTCCTCGGGGGCTGACGCCAGGTGCTCGCGGTAGAACTTCGCGACGGTTTCTGCGTGCTCCAGCGGGTAGATGATGATGCCGGCGTGGACCATGTCCACGGGATGCAGGCGGTATTCCAGCGAGGTCACGACGCCGAAGTTCCCGCCACCGCCGCGCAGCGCCCAGAAAAGATCCTCGTTCTCGTTTTCGCTGGCGGTGAGGAATTTCCCGTCCGCGGTGACGACGTCGGCCGAGAGGAGGTTGTCGCAGCTGAGTCCGTATTTCCGGTCCAGGTAGCCAATACCACCGCCGAGGGTCAGCCCCGAAACACCGGTCGAACCTACGATGCCGCCGGTGGTCGCCAGCCCGAAAGCGTGCGTGGCGTGGTTGAAGTCGGCCCACGTTGCGCCGGCCTCGCTCCTGGCTGTCTGGCCGGCCGGATCGACCCGGACCCCGCGGGTGTTGGCAAAGTCGATGACCAGCGCATTATCCGCCGTCCCAAACCCCGGCCCGCTGTGTCCGCCTCCCCGGATCGCGAGGTCCATGGCGTTGTCCCTGGCGTAGTTGACCGCGGCGATGACGTCCGCCACCTGGGAAACCCGCAGCACCGCGGCAGGCCGCTTGTCAATCATTCCGTTGTGGACGGCGCGTGCAGAGTCGTAGTCCGTGTCATCAGGTGTGATCACTTGCCCGCGCACCTGTTCCCTTAGGGCGTCGTGCGTTTTTGCGTTCATATCCAGTACCGCCGATCCTTTTCGACTTCGGATCCGGACCGTCGCGTGCGCCTCCATCGGATCTAACGACCGGAGCTTACGGGTCAGGGATACACCCGCCCCGCGGGCACCGTCAAGGAGTTTCGGGGCCGGGCACGGCGCAGCAATCGGTGGGCGTCGCGGCTCCGAATGTCCTGTATGACCGCGGGAATGTCCGGCGCCTTGGCAGTCCCGGCTCCGCCCGGAACTAAACGCCGGCATCCCGGGGTTTATAACTGTAGGACGAGGAGTCTGGAGGCCCGCATGGGTAATCGCAGGAATGACGAAGTCAGCACCAGGCCTGTGCTGACCGTGAGGGAGCCTGCAGGCACCACCCGCGGCGTGGCCCTGGTGCTCCACGGCGGGCGCTCGCACAGCTACGAGCCTGTGGAAGCGCGCCACCTGAGCCCCGCCCGCATGGTGCCCTTCGCAAGGCACCTGCACCGCGCCGGCCGCAAGTACGGACTCGCGGTCTGGACGCTCCGGAACAGTGTCCGCGGCTGGAACGGCCCGGACATGTCACCGCTGCAGGATGCCCGGTGGGCGCTCGCCCGGATCCATGAACAGCACCCTGGGGTGCCCGTGTACCTGCTGGGGCATTCGATGGGCGGACTCACCGCCATTTGTGTGGCCGACGATCCGCTCGTTGACGCCGTGGTGTCACTGGCCCCGTGGCTGAGCGCCGGGACACCCGCCGGGACCGTTGCCGGCCGCAAAGTGCTCATTGTGCATGGCACCGCGGACCGATGGACGAGCCCGGCCGAATCGCTGAAATTTGCACAGCGCGCCGCTGCCCTGGCTGGCGAGCTGCGCTACGTGTCCCTGGCCGGGGCGGGCCATTTCATGTTCCGCAGGGTCCGCCTGTGGCACGCCCTGGCCACCGGCTTTGTCCTCAAGGCCTTCGGTGAAGCCGCGGGCGCGGAAATCGGGGGCGGTCCGGCACGCTTTGATGCCCTGCTGCCAGCGACAGCGCCGGGCATCCCGGTGGTGCTGTGACCATGGCCACATTTCCAATAAACGGCTTCCTGGCGGGCCTGCCGTGGACAGCCCTTGCCGTGGCCGGCGTCCTGGCGGTCACTTTCGCCGTGGCCGTCGCCCAGCGGCGGCACTCGGTCATGGACGTTGCATGGGGACCCGGCTTCGTGGCCGTTGCCGCAGTGTCGTGGCTGCTGTCCGCCGGAACGGGCGACGACGGCAGGCGCCTCCTGCTCCTGCTGCTGACGGGCGTGTGGGGCCTCCGCCTCGGTACGCACATCGGTTGGCGCGCCCGCGGCGGCCATGAGGACCCCCGCTACGAGGCAATGCTCAGTACGGCACCCGGCTCACGCAATGCCTACGCGCTGCGCCGTGTCTACCTGCCCCAGGGCATGGTGATGTTCTTCGTTTCGCTCACCGTGCAGGCCGGGATGTTCGCTACCGGTGCCTTGGGCTGGGTGGCGGTCCTCGGAGTGCTGCTGTGGGTCATCGGCTTCGTATTCGAAACGGTGGGTGACTGGCAGCTCGCACAGTTCAAGAAGGACCCCGCCAACAAGGGAACCGTACTGAACACGGGGCTGTGGCGTTACACCAGGCACCCCAACTACTTTGGCGACGCCGCCGCCTGGACCGGCCTGTTCCTGATTTCCGCAGACTCCTGGCCCGGAATCCTCACAGTCCTTTCCCCAGCCCTGATGGTGTGGGCCCTCGCAGGCAAAACCGGGAAGCCGCTGACGGAGAAGGCGATGTCCGCCCGGCCGGGCTACAAGGAATATGTGGAGTCGACGTCGGGCTTTATCCCCTTGCCGCCGCGCCGGCCGGCGGGCAGGCACTGAGATGGCGTGGCGGCCGCAGCCGAATGACCGCTTCTACCGCTTCATTGTCCGCACAGGACTCGCACTGCGGTGGCTCTTCCGGATCCGCGTCATCATCACGGGCAGGGAGCACCTCCCGCCATCCGGACGCCTCAACGGCCCGTCCCGGCAAGCGGTGCCGGGTGCGGGAGCCGTCGTCGCCATCACCCACTTCGGGTACCTCGATTTCGCCTTTGCCGAGCTGCTCCTGTGGCGGCACAGCCGGGCCCAGATGCGCTACCTGATCACCCAGGGCGCGGCCGACCACTGGTTTGCGGGTCCTGCCATCAGCGCTGCCGGGCAGGTTGTGGTGGGCTATGAGTCCGGTTCGGGCGCCTACGACGCCGCCGTCGCAAAACTCCGCGCGGGCGAATACATCGCCATCCTTCCGGAGGCGGGCGTCAGCCGCAGTTTCACGGTCCGGGAGTGCAAAACGGGGGCCGTACGCATGGCGGCCGAGGCTGGTGTGCCGATCATTCCCGTCTCCGTGTGGGGGTCGCACCGGCTGCTGACCCGCCATCACGCGTTCTCCCCGCGCCGCGCCTTGCGCGCGCCGGTGCGGATCCATGTGGGCGAACCTCTCCGGCCGGGCTCCGGCCGGCTGGGCGCCGATGCTGACGTACTGGCAGCCACGGCGCGGCTCCGGGCCGTGCTGCAGGACGGCATCGACACGGCCATCGCGGACTTCCCGCTCACACCCCGGCCCGGAGCATGGTGGATGCCCGCACATCTGGGCGGCGGTGCGCCCACGGATGTGGAACGGCGGCGGCTGGACGAGGAGGAGGGGCCGCGGCGCGCCGGCGGCTGGCGCGCGGGCCGACGGCGCGCGGGCGGACGGCGCGCTTCGGCCGGCTAACGCACGCTGTGGCTAGGCTCCATGGGTACGCACGCACACATTCGCACGCACTCAATGGAGAGGGATCGTTCCTGTGGCAGACACAGTCCTGACAAGAAGCGAGATCGACGAACGCGGCCTGGCGCGCCTGGCCCAGCGGCTGGCGGCGTGGACCGAAAAGTGGTTCCCGGATGCCTACATCTTCGCGCTGGCCGGGGTGGTCCTCATTGCCGTGGCCGCCCTCGCCATCGGCGCCTCGCCGCAGTCCATCGCCGATTCATTCGGCAACGGATTCTGGGACCTCACCGCGTTCACCCTGCAGATGGCCATGGTGGTGCTCACCGGCTACGTCGTGGCCACGTCCCCGCCGGTGGCAAGGCTCATCAGCCGGCTCGCGCTTGTCCCGTCGACGGCCCGGACCGCCGTCAGTTTCGTGGCAATGCTTTCCATGTCCGTGTCGTTCCTGAACTGGGGCCTCAGCCTCATCTTCGGCGGACTCCTGGCGCGCGCCATCGCGCGCCGCAAGGACCTGTCAGTGGACTACCGCGCGCTGGGGGCGGCTGCTTTCATGGGCCTCGGCGCCGTGTGGGCACTGGGGCTGTCATCCTCGGCCGCCCAGCTGCAGGCCACGGCCGCATCGCTGCCGCCTGCCCTGCTCAAGATCACCGGGGTCCTGGACTTCGGCACGACGATTTTCACGTGGCAGTCGCTGCTCACCCTGGCCATCCTGATGGCGCTCACCACGGTGATCGCCCATTTCTCGGCGCCGCGCGGTGCCGCCGTGCGGACTGCCGAGGACCTCGGGGTGGATCTCGACGACGAACCCAGCGAACCGGCGCCGCGGTCCCGGCCCGGCGAATGGCTGGAATACAGCATGATCCTGCCGGTCCTCGCCGGGGTCCTGACCCTGGGCTGGCTGGTGTCGCAGTTCCTCTCCAAGCCGTTCCTGGCAGTGGTGAGCAGCCTCAACGGATACCTGCTGGTGTTCCTTATCCTGGGCCTGGTGCTGCACCGGACTCCGCGGAACTTCCTGCAGGCCGTGACCAAGGCCGTGCCCGCGACTGCCGGCATCCTCGTGCAGTTTCCGCTCTATGCGGCCATGGCCGCCATCCTCACGAAGGCCACCGGACACGGCGGGATGTCCCTCTCGGCGCACCTGGCCGAATTCTTCTCGGACATCGGCGGCGGCGGTGCGTTCGCCGTCGTCATTGCCCTCTATACCGCCGTGCTGGGGCTGTTCGTTCCCTCCGGCGGCGGCAAATGGCTGGTGGAGGCGCCGTACGTGATGCAGGCTGCGACGGACGTGAACATGAACCTGGGCTGGACCGTCCAGATCTACAACATCGCCGAGGCCCTGCCCAACCTGATCAACCCGTTCTTTATGCTGCCGCTGCTCGCGGTGCTCCGGCTGCGGGCCCGGGACCTAGTGGGTTTCACGTTCCTGCAGTTCGTGTTCCACCTGCCCGTGGTGCTCCTGCTCGTGTGGCTGCTGGGGATGACGTTCGAGTTCGTTCCGCCGGTGATCCCTTAAACCACACTGACCCGCAGCAGGTGCCGTTGAGACGGCATCCGTTGCGGGTCAGCAGGGTCAAGGGCTAGGCGGGGTCGGAAACCACCAGGGTTTCGGTACCGCGCACGCGGGCCTTGCCGCTCTCCAGCAAAGGTTCGACGACGGCGCACAGCGCAGCCATCGAGTCGTCCAGTTCCAGCACCACGGGGTGTTGGAACGCGATGAGCGCCAACAGGTCGCGGACGGCGGAGCGGGCTTCATCCTCGGACAGCTTCGGCTCATGGCCGACGAATACGTCCGTGGGCTGGCTAGCCGCGGACCCATCGCCGCCCGCCGCGTTCTCCCCGCCGGGGGCAAGCTCCGCGTAGCTGATCGCGAACGCCTCGAGCCGGCCCTTCCTGCTGGCCGGGACGCCCTGGCCGAAGGCGCTGGCCTTCGGGGACCGCAGCACAATGGCGCCGTGCGCCCCGCTGAGCTCGTCGAGGAACAGCCGCTGCACGGTGCCGATGCCCAGTTCGCCCGGGCTGTCCCAGCCGTGAACGGCCGTGTAATACCGGCCCACTACGTCGCTGAGCTCCACGGAGCCGGTGGCAAGATCCTCGATCTGTTCCGAGGCTGCGGCCTCGGAACCGTCGCCGAAGACCGGCAGCTTGAGCGCCCCCGGCTCCACGACAACAAGGCGTGAACGCTGGATGGGAGCCAGGCCGGCAGCTTGGGCGAAAGCGGCGCCGGGCGTGCCCGGTTCCACCTTGGTCCGGAGCCTGGAAACGCCCGACGGCGCCTGGCCGGCCTCGTGCCGGAGCATCGTCAGCAGGGTGGAGCCGACGCCGGCGCGGCGGTGATCCCGCGCCACCTCGATGTAGGCCCAGAGCCGCTCCGGGTGCAGGGAGGCCTCGTGGACCACGGCCGCACCGATCGGGATGGCAACACCGTCCACGACGTCCTCGGCCACGATGCAGCGTCGCCACGGCGAGTTGCCCGAAGGCGCCAGGGTGCCGCGGAACTGCCGGGCCTGTTCGGTCTCCGGGCCGCCCCAAAGCTCCAGCAGCGCCAGGTCGTCGCCCTCGCGCCATTCACGGTATTCGATTGGCATGCTCAGGCGCCGATCAGCCGTGCGGCCAGGTAGCCCTCCACCTTGTCCAGGGAGACACGTTCCTGGCTCATGGTGTCGCGTTCACGGATGGTGACGGCCTGGTCCTCGAGGGTGTCGAAGTCCACGGTGATGCAGAACGGCGTGCCGATCTCATCCTGGCGGCGGTAGCGGCGGCCGATGGCGCCGGCGTCGTCGAAGTCGATGTTCCAGTTCTTGCGCAGCTGGGTGCCCAGGGCCTTGGCCTTCGGGGACAGGTCCTCGTTGCGGCTCAGCGGCAGCACGGCGGCCTTGACGGGGGCAAGGCGCGGGTCCAGTTTCAGCACGGTGCGGACGTCCACGCCGCCCTTGGCGTTGGGGGCCTCGTCCTCGGTGTATGCGTCGATGAGGAACGCCATGAAGGAACGCGTCAGACCGGCGGCGGGCTCGATCACGTACGGGGTGTAGCGCTCGTTGGTGGCCTGGTTGAAGTAGCTCAGGTCATGGCCCGAGGCCTTGGAGTGTGTGGAGAGGTCGAAGTCCGTGCGGTTGGCTATGCCTTCCAGCTCGCCCCACTCGGAGCCCTGGAAACCGAAGCGGTATTCGATGTCCGTGGTGCCCTTGGAGTAGTGGCTCAGCTTCTCCAGCGGGTGCTCGAAGAAGCGCAGGTTATCGGCCTTGAGGCCCAGGCCGGTGTACCAGTCCATCCGTTCCTGCATCCAGTACTGGTGCCACTGCTCGTCCGTGCCCGGCTCGACGAAGAATTCCATTTCCATCTGCTCGAATTCACGGGTGCGGAAAATGAAGTTTCCGGGCGTGATCTCGTTGCGGAAGGACTTGCCGATCTGGCCGATGCCGAACGGCGGCTTCTTCCGCGAAGTGGTGAGCACGTTGTTGAAGTTCACGAAGATGCCCTGCGCGGTTTCCGGGCGCAGGTAGTGCATGCCTTCCTCGTTGGCCACCGGGCCAAGGAAGGTCTTGAGCAGGCCGGAGAATTCCTGCGGCTCGGTCCATTCGCCGCGGGTGCCGCAATTGGCGCACGCGATGTCCTTCAGGCCGTTCTCGGCCGGACGGCCCTTCTTTTCCTCGTACTCTTCTTCGAGGTGGTCGGCGCGGTAGCGCTTGTGGCAGGAGAGGCACTCCACCAGGGGATCGGAGAAGACCTCCACGTGGCCGGAGGCTTCCCAGACCTGGCGGGGAAGGATCACCGAGGAGTCGAGGCCCACCACGTCCTCGCGGCCGCGGACCACCGACTGCCACCACTGGCGCTTGATGTTTTCCTTCAGCTCGGCGCCGAGGGGCCCGTAGTCCCAGGCAGAACGGGAGCCACCATAGATTTCACCGGCCTGGAAAACGAAGCCCCTCCTCTTGGAGAGCGAGATGACCTGGTCGAGAACGGATTTTGCTGCCATGGGGAACTCCAATTTCTACAGGGCCGCTGGGTGCGGTCCGCGCGGTTTCTAGGCCCCAGTACCCGGCTGGTTGCCGGGCGGGGCGGTACGAAGGAAAGATGTGCAGGAAGCTGCGTGTCCTAGCCTACCGGCCCGGCTGCCGCTTGAGGGCGCCGCGCGGCCACGGCAGGGTGGCCAGGACAATCGCGCCAAGGGTAAGGACCGTGCCGAGGACGGTGGGCAGGGCAACCACCGTGCCCGGGGCGGGAAGCACCAGGTCGAGGCCCAGCGAACCCAGCAGCTGGCCGGCAATCATGCCCAGCCCGGTGACCAGCACGCCGAGGCTCCGGACCAGCAGTGCGCCCAGGCCGATGAACGCGCACCCCATGGGTCCGCCCAGGTAGTACCACCATTCAGAGGGCAGGCCGGTGCCGGCTCCGGCGACAGCGAGTTTGATCAACCAGACGAGCCACAGCACGGTGGCGCCGGAGATGAAGTTCACCAGGGTCGCCGCGATGGGCGTGCCGTAGTGCACTGTGGCCATCCCGTTCATGGCCTGCTGGAAACTCATCAGGAAGCCCGCGATGACGGGCAGGAGCACCGGCAGAAGCAGCTGGGCAGGGTCCGCGCCGCCTTCCCCTGCGCCGCCGGCCCCAGCGCCGCCGAACCGCGGGGACACGGCCCAGGCGACGGCGGCTATGGTCAGCACAGTGCCGAGGACCCGGATTCCGGTGACGGACTTCTTGCCGGCGGGGCCGATGCCGAGCCGGTCCACCAGCAACCCGCTTAGCGTCTGGCCCGTAACCGTGGCCACGGTAAACAGCGCCACGCCGAGCAGGCCCACGGTAAAGGATTGGGCAAAAACGAAGAACGCGCCGATGCCGCCGGCAATCACATAGACCGGCGGGAACCGGCGTTCCCGGAGGGCAGGCAGGATCTGGGCCAGCCCGCGGCGTCCCCTCGGCAGGACCAGCGAAACCACGATCATCACGGCCAGTCCCGTGGTGAAGCTCACCACGGCCGCGGCTATGCCATCGTTCAATCGGGCGCCCAGCGCACCGTTGATCCGGCCCTGGACGGGAATGGCGAGTCCGGCGGCTACGGCCAGCGGCAGTCCTGCAATGAGTGGGATTCGGGGTGCGTGGGTCACTGGATTCACCTTACGTCAGGCATCATTGCTTGTATGAGCAACCCGGAAATCGAAGAGATCCCCATCCGCGACGACATGATCCGCCTGGGTCAGCTCCTGAAGCTGGCCAGCCTGGTCGAGGACGGCGTAGAGGCCACGGAGCTGATCAAAAACGGGCTGGTCAAGGTCAACGGCGAAATCGACGATCGCCGCGGGCGGCAGCTCCACCACGGCGACACGGTCACCGTGAATGGCAGGACCGTGCGGATTTCGACCCCCGCCGGTTCCTGACTATCCCAGGCCGGCCGCGCCCCGCGGCCGGCTCCTGAAGTTACTTCTTCAGTACCTCGTGGGTGAGGAACTCGGACACGTGGCCGATCTCCTGCTGGTTGATCCCGTGCCACATCCCCGTGTAGAGGACCTTCGTCAGTTTCACGTGGTTCCGCACCCAGCCCATGGTGTATTCGATCTTGTCCTGGGTGATGACCGGGTCCTGCTGGTCGCGGCCCCAGAACAGCGGCACGTTGCCGTTAAGTTCGTCGTCGCGGAAGCTCGGATCCCCGCCGGCATTCACCACAAACCCCGAAAGTCCGACGACGGCGGCGAAGTCCGCCGGGCGCTGCCTCAGCAGCGTGGTGGCCATCGACATGCCCATGGAGAACCCGAGCAGGGTGACGGAGGGGTGGTCGCCCTTGACGCCGTCGAGCCAGTCCAGCACGAAGCTGGCGGCAGTCTTGACCGCGTCCAGGGAATAGTCCGCGGAATCCGTCAGGGGGAACCAGGTGAAGCCCGGGCCCATCGCGATGGGGGCACGCACGGATGCCACCGCGAAATCGCCGGGCAGCAGATCAGCCAGGCTGAGCAGATCCTGTTCGTTGGCACCGTAACCGTGCAACAGGACCAGCAAGGGCTTTCCCGAGCGCGCTGCGCCAGGAGTGGACCACAGGACAACAGGGGCAGTGGATACGTCGGCTTCAGTCATGGATCCATTCTTGCAGTTACCCTCGGGTAACAAGCTACGGTGGCGTAGCTTGAGGCTAACGAGGCAGGATGGAAACGTGAGCGAAACTGAAGCCATTCCCAATCCGCAGGACACTGTTGATGCCCACCCCTGGGGCCGCTATGTAGCCATGGGCGACTCCTTCACGGAAGGCATTGGGGACCCGGAGCCCGGAAGCCCTGGCGGGCACCGCGGCTGGGCCGACCGGGTGGCCGAGGAACTGAGCCGTGGCCACGCTGACTTCGCTTACGCGAACCTGGCCGTACGCGGGCGGCTCCTGGAACAGATCGTGGATCAGCAGCTGGCACCGTGCCTGGCCCTCAAACCGGACCTGGTGACACTCTCCGCAGGAGGCAACGACCTCATCCGGCCCGGCGGCGACCCCGATGCGCTGGCGGAAAAGCTCGATTCGGTGGTGCATATCCTCAGCCTTGGCGGCGCCACCGTTGTGCTGTTCAACGGCCCGGACACCGGATCCTCCGTCCTCGGCAGGCTCCGCAGCAAGATCGCCATCTACAACGAGAACCTGCGCACCGTGGCGGCACGGCACGACGCCGTCATTGCCGACATGTGGTCGCTGCGCCAGCTCAGCGACCCGCAGATGTGGGACCAGGACCGCCTGCACTTCTCGCCGCTGGGCCACCACACCATCGCGGCCATGGTGCTGGATTCCCTCAACATCCAGCACACCCTGGAGCCGCTCTCCCCCAAACCCCTGCCCCAGCGGACCTGGCGCGAGGCGCGGTCCGGTGATCTGGTGTGGGCACGCGAATACTTCGTTCCGTGGGTTGTCCGCCGGCTGCGCCACCAGTCCTCCGGGGACGGCGTCACCGCCAAACGGCCTACCCCGGGTCCGGTTTTCGGTCCCGGCATGCCGTTGGGTTCAGGCGAGGTCCCCGGACTAGAGCCCGGACGGAGGTAGGCCCCGGGTGGACGCCGACGACGTCGTGAGGCTGCGACTAAGAAGGCAGCAACTGCGCGCGCCCCATGCGGATACGCCCGAAGCCGCACTGAAGAACCTCCTGGCCGTGCAGTCCCAGGAATTCCCCTACGCCCGCTGGTCCCTGGCGCAACGCACGGCAGGAGCGTCCGCTGCCGACGTCGAACAGGCGGTGGCCGACGGCCGGATCCTCAGGACCCACATCCTCCGGCCCACCTGGCACTTTGTGCACCGCGACGACCTCCGCTGGCTGTCGGCGCTGTCCGCACCACGGCTGCATCAGGGAAACCAGGGGATGTACCGGCAGACGGGCATCGACGCCGCGGTGGCGTCCCGGAGCGCCCGGGTCCTCGCCCGTGCCGTGGCCGGCGGCGCGCACAAGACCCGGGAGGAGCTCGCCGCGGAACTGCAGCGCAGCGGTTTTACGGGCAAGGGCCTGGAGCTGGCGTACCTGATTATGCACGCGGAGATCAGCGGGGTGCTGACCAGTGGAACCCCCGTCCGCAGCAAAGGCGGCGCGCTGCGCCAGACCTATGCCCTCTTTGATGAGCGCGTTCCGGCAGCACCAACCGGCCCGGCCGACCGCCCGGTGGCCCTGGCCGAGCTGGTCCGGCGCTATTTCCAAAGCCGCGGACCCGCCACCGCCAAGGACTGCGCCGACTGGTCCGGGCTTACCGTCACGGACGTCCGGCTCGGGCTGGCACTGGCGCTGGAAATTGACCCCGGTGCGCTCGAGACCGCCGCGCTGGACGGCACGGAGGTTCATTTCAAACCGGACTCGCAGCACGAGCCTGCGGCAGGTGGGACGGCCCGGATCGACCTCATCCAGTGCTACGACGAGTACGTCATGGGCTATTCCCGTACGCGGCACTTCCTGGGCGGCACGGCTCCGGCATTGCCCGAGCGGGACACTCCCATGCATGTGGTGCTGAGGGATGGCCGCATGATCGGTTCCTGGCGCCATGTCCTGACCGGCGGCAGCTGCGAGCTGGACATCCGTACCGGACCTGAACCCGGCGATGCCGCCACTCCAGGCACCGACCGTGCGGTCGACGAGGCAGTTGAGGCCTATGGAAAGTTCCTGGAAATGCCGGTGGTCCGGAAATAAGTGGCCCGGAAGTTACCGGGCCGGGGTGCCGCCGGCGACGGACAGGGCCGGGCTTGGCAGCCGGGGGTTAAACTGAAGGGACACTTCTGAGAGGCCGTCCACCGTGAGCAACATGTTCTTCTGGATCATCATTCTGTCGTTCCTGATTCCCTTTGCCATGCGCATGTACCGGAAGTCCGTCCGGGGCAGGAACCAAAACCAAGGATTCAATGGACAGTACCCGGGCCAGTTTCCCGGGCAGCAGCCGGACCGCCCGAACAACCAGCCGCGCGACGGTTACACCCAGCAGGACTACTTCGGCGGCGGGTTCCGCCAACTCGGCGGACAGCAGCAGCCCCCATTGGACCAGCCGTACCAGAACCCGGACTACCCGACCGGCGGCTACCAGAACCCCGGTTACCCGCCCGCCGGGTATCCGGCCCCGGGCGGCCCGGGACAGGTGCCGTACGAAGACAGCCCCGGCTATCCGGCCAACCAGTCACGCCAGGAACCGCAGCAGCCGTCCGCTCCGGCCACTCCGCCGCCGCCGTCGGCTCCGCAGGGTTTCCGTGCGCGAAAACTGGCCGAGCTGGACCAGCAGTACAGCAACGGCGAGATCGCCATGGAGGAATACATGACCCGGCGCGACGAGATCATGAAGGGCTAGTTGTACTCGGCCAGGATTGCTAGCTCGCCGGGTCATACCCGAACTCGCGGAGCTCCTGCGAGCAACGGCAGGCCACCGCGATCTTCCTCGCCCACTCGACCGCGTCCTCGCGCGTCGGCAGCTCCAGCACGAGGAACCCACCCGTGAGCTCGGAGCCCGGATAGATTTCGGTGCTCACCGACCCGTCGGCGGAGACCAGCACCGGAGCGGCTTCCTCCTTGATCCCACCGCCGAATACATAGACGCCGGCGGCCTTCGCCTCCTCGATCACAGCGTGGGATTCGGCGGAGACGATCGGGAACTCCTCGTCGGTGAGCACCATGGCTTCGCTCGGGAAGGAAATGAGGTATTTGGTCATGTCTCGATGGTGCCCCGCGGGCGGGCCGGATAGCAACGGTTGTGGTCAGGCCGCCCGGTTCTTGTCAGGCCGCCAACGAGTTATTGACGCGGGTACGTTTCAGGACTTTGGCACGGTGGAGTAGTTCGCGTCTCCGGCGGCGGCTGACGGACAGCATCGACCCGGGCAGCCCCGAGCCCGCCGGCTCCATCCCAAGTCCCGGCGTCCCCGGCAGTGGCGGTGTCCCCGGCAATGGCGGCGCGGTGGATTGGTAGGTATGACCGGTCGGAGTGTGGATTTGCAGCGTGTGTCGGGGTCCGGGGCGTGGTTCGGAGCGCCAGCCGGGTGATTCCCGGGTGATTCCTTGGTGTGGTTGCAGGATTCGCAGAGTCCGCTGCCGTTGCTGTGGCTGGTGGGACCACCGATGCGCCACGCGACGATGTGGTCGTGGTGGCGGATCGGCGCATCGCAATACGGTGTGCGGCAGGTGTCATCCCGGGCCTGGATGAAACGGCGCAGCCCGGGCGGGAAGAGCCGCG
Organism: Arthrobacter sp. NPDC093128; assembly: GCF_040683875.1. NCBI lineage: Bacteria > Bacillati > Actinomycetota > Actinomycetes > Micrococcales > Micrococcaceae > Arthrobacter > Arthrobacter sp. NPDC093128. Next base: position 330,325 of record NZ_JBFBEY010000002.1, on the reverse strand, counting down.
CCCGGGAATCCATCGCCATCAGGTCACCGGTCCCCGGGGGCCGTGTAGAGCCGGCGCAGCCATGCCGAACACCCGCCTGCGCTAGACCCCGCCGCGTCAGACCCCGCCGAGTGAGACCCACCCGAGGAGTCCGTGTCGCCGCTTGGGCCTTCCTCAAACAGTGTGACTGCCGCTCTTGCCCAGGACGCCGGGACGACGCCATATCCCGGGAGGCGGGCTGGTTCGCTGTCGCCTTGGAAGAGGGTGCGGTCGGTCATGATGAGCTGGATTTCAATGCCGGCGATCCCGCCGGCGGTGCCCGTGATCCTTTCAACCAGGTCATCGGCCATGATCTGTCCGCGGGAGCGGCCATCTCCGCCCGAGCGCAGGGTGTCAGCCTGCCGGCTGAGCGCCGCGTGGACGGCCACGCCGGCGGTAACCGGGAGCAGGGCAGTCAGATAGGTCATGGTGTCCGGTGCCGGGCGCAGGCTCACGTGCCGGTCGGCCACTGCGTTCCGGGCACGGTTGACGACGGAGCGCGGATCCAGCCGATAGGCCGCCGCCCGTGCCGCAGCGACAATGGTCCGGTCACCGGCGCCCGCCAGCGCTCCGGAGTCCGCGGCGAGCTGTTCATCGACCGCGCACCGGCCCGCCGCGGACAAGCACGCTGTTTCCTTTACCAGGAGCGTGGCGCGCCATTCATTCAGCTGCCCGGTCTGCAGGGCAGCCAGGGTGTGGGGCATTTCGGTTACGAGGGCTTTGGCCAGTCCCAGCAGCCGGCCGCCGCGGGCCGGGGATTCACGCCGGGCCAAGGCGATCTGCGCGGCAACCCCCTTGCCCAGTTCATCGGCTGGGATTCCGGCTTCAGCCTGGAGGCTTCGCTGCAGGCCATCGAACACGCCCGCCGTTGCCTTCCATGGCTGAAGTCTGCCGGGAGGCTCTGACAAAATAGGGGCCCTGCCTGGCGCCTAGTCGACCTGCGGGAAGCCGAGGTCAATCACGGAGGTGGAGGGATCCGGCCAGCGCGTGGTCACCACCTTGCCGCGGGTGTAGAAGCGGATGCTGTCCGGGCCGTACATGTGGGTGTCGCCGAACAGCGAGTTCTTCCATCCGCCGAAGGAGAACGTCCCCACCGGCACCGGAATGGGCACGTTGACGCCCACCATGCCGGCCTCGACGTCGAACTCGAACTGGCGGGCCGCCCCGCCGTCGCGCGTGAAGATGGCCACGCCGTTGCCGAACTCATTATCGTTGACCAGCCTGACGGCGTCGCTGTAGCTGTCCGCGCGGACCACCGAGAGCACGGGACCGAAGATTTCGTCGTCGTACACCTTCATGCCGGGCTTGACGTGGTCTACGAGGCTGACTCCGATGAAGAAGCCGTCCGAGTCGAACGCCTGCTCGCGGCCGTCCACCACTACGGTGGCGCCTTCGTTGGCGGCGCCGGCAACGTAGGAGGCCACCCTGTCCCGGTGTTCCTTGGTGATGAGGGGACCCATCTGCGAGGCCGGGTCCGTGCCGGGGCCGATCTTGAGGTCAGCCATCCGGGTGGAAATTGCCTCCACCAGGTCGTCGGCAATGTTGCCCACCGCCACGAGCACGGAGACGGCCATGCACCGCTCCCCCGCGGAGCCGTACGCTGCTGAGACGGCGGCGTCTGCCGCCATGTTCAGGTCCGCGTCCGGCAGGACCACCATGTGGTTCTTGGCGCCGCCCAGCGCCTGGACGCGCTTGCCATGGTCGGCCGCCCGCTTGTAGATGGACTGCGCGATGGGAGTGGATCCGACGAAACTGACAGCCTTCACGCCCGGGTGCTCCAGCAGGACGTCCACGGCCTCCTTGTCACCGTGGACAACGTTCAGGACTCCCGGCGGCAGGCCCGCCTCGGCGAAGACTTCAGCGATGAAAACGGCCGACGACGGGTCCTTCTCGCTGGGTTTGAGGAGCACGGTGTTGCCGCAGGCCAGCGCACTGCCGATCATCCAGAGCGGCACCATCGCGGGGAAATTGAACGGGGTGATGCAGGCGACCACGCCCACGGGCTGGCGCACCGAGTGGACGTCCACGCCGCTGGAAACCTGCTCTGAGCGTTCGCCCTTGAGCATGTGCGAAAGCCCGGTGGCGAACTCGATGTTTTCCAGGCCGCGCGAGATTTCGCCCTCGGCGTCGGAGAGCACCTTGCCGTGTTCGCTGGTCAGGATGGCTGCCAGCTCGGACTTGCGCTGTGTCAGGATTTCGCGGACTCGGAAGAAGATGTTGGTGCGCTTGGCCAGGCTGGTGGCCCGCCAGCCCGGCAGGGCGGCCTGTGCGGCGGCGATGGCTTCCTCCACGCGGGCGGCGGAGGCCAGGGCCACTTCCTTTTCCTGGGCGCCGGTGGCGGGGTTGAAAACGGGGCCGAAGCGGTCGGCGTCGCTGATCAGGGCGCCGTTGATGAAGTGCGGAATGCGTTGCATGGGAATGTCCTGTTCGTAAGGCCGGCTGGGGCTAGTTGGAGGTCTCGAGGGAGCCGTCGACGAGTTTGATGATCATCGAGCAGTCCTTGCCGGACTGGCCGGAATCGATGAGGCGCTGGAACAGGGTCTGCACGTGCTCGCCGATTTCCAGCGGGGTGCCGGTGTCGCGGGCGGCGCTGATGGCCAGGCCGATGTCCTTGTTGGCGAGCTCGGTGGTGAAAGTGGGGGCGAAGCCGTTGTTGGAGGCGGCGGTGGGAACCACACCGCCTACCGGATACCAGGTCCGCAGGGCCCAGCTGTCACCCGAGGACACCGAGGCGATGTCCCAGAAAACCTGTTTGTCCAGGCCCAGGCGCTCGGCGAGGACGGCTCCCTCGGCGGTGGAGGCAAGGTTGATGAAGAGCATCAGGTTGTTGCAGATTTTCGCTGCCTGCCCCGTGGTGGCGCCGCCGGTGGGTATGACGTTGGCGGCCATGGGGCGGATGTATTCGGTGGCGTCGGCCACGGCGCCCGCCTCGCCGCCGATCATGAAGGTGAGTGTTCCGGCTTTTGCGCCGCTCATGCCGCCCGAGACCGGGGCGTCCACGAACCGGAAGCCGGCGGCAGCGGCGGCGTCGTGCAGCGCCTGGGCGGAGGCAATATCAATGGTGGAGGAATCCACCAGCAGCGTACGGGTATCGGCATGGGCAAGGACGCCGTCCTCGCCCAGGTACACGGCACGGGCGTGCTCGCCCTTCGGCAGCATGGTGAATACGACGTCGGCCCCGTCCACCGCAGCGGCAAGGCTAGCCACGGGCTTCACGCCGGCCGCCTCGGCAGCGGCCACCGTCTCGGGATTGAGGTCGAATCCGCGGACGTCATGCCCGGCCTTGACCAGGTTTGCCGACATGGACCCACCCATGTTCCCGAGACCGATCCAAGCGACTACTGCCATGGCGAAAGCTCCTTTGCTTCGTGTGCCGGCCGATGCGGCCGATGTTCCGTGTCCACCATCACACCCTGCTACAGTGCAATCAAGGGGAAAAATTACAGACGGCATGTGCATTGATGCACACTGATCCGAAAAGGCTGAACCATGGATTTGAACCGGCTGCCGAGTCCGGATGACCTGCTGATCCTGCTGACCGTTGCCCGGCTGGGCCGGTTCAACGCCGTCGCGGAGACGCTGGGCACCACGCACACCACGATTTCCCGCCGGATCCTGGCGCTGGACAAGCAGCTGGGCGGACGGACCCTGGAGCGCAGCCCGCACGGCTGGGAACTGACCGAACTCGGCAGCCAGGCCGTTGCAGCCGCCGAGGCGATCGAGTCGACGCTGGGGTCGCTGGCCGGAGCCCTCAGCAACGGCGACGCATCGCTCTCCGGCCTGGTCCGGATCAGCACCTCCGACGGATTCGGGGCGGAATTCGTCGCGCCGGCGCTGGTCCGCCTGCAGCAGGCCAATCCCCTGCTGAACGTCGAGATGCTCAGCGCCACCCGCAAGGTCAGCCAGAACCGGTCCGGAGTGGACCTGGAAGTGGTGGTGGGCCGGATGGAAGTCACCAACGCGCAGCCCATCTTCCTCACCAACTATTTCCTGCGGCTCTACGCCAGCCCGCACTATGTCCGGTCCCGCGGGCTGCCGGCGGCCCTGGACGACGTGCGGGATCACGGCTTTGTGTCCTACGTGGAGTCGGCGCTACAGGTCGCGGAGCTGGGGCACCGGTCTTCGCAGCTGCCCGCGCCCAAGTCCAGCTTCCAGGCCACCAGCGTGTTCGCCCAGGTGGAGGCTGTCCGCTGCGGCGCGGGCATCGGCCTGCTGCCGAACTTCATGGTGGCGGACAACCCGGACTTCGTGCCGGTGCTGCCCGAGCTGTTCCAGCGCCAGCTCCCCATCTGGGCGGTGGCGCGTCCGGAGTCGCTGCGCTCGGCTTCCGTCCGGGCCGTGGTGGATGCGCTCAAGGCCGAAGTGTCAGGCCGCCAGGAAATCCTGGCAGCCTGACACTAGGCCTGGAACAGCCGGCGCACCACTTCGCCGGCTGCCAGTGCATCGAGGCCTTCGTTGATTTCGGCCAGCGGCCTGGTGTCCGTGTGCAACAGTTCCACGGGGAGCCGCCCGCCCCGCCAGTGGTCAAGATACAGCGGAATGTCCCGTTCCGGGACGGCATCTCCCATGTAGGAACCGAGCAGCCGTTTCCCGGCACCGGCAAACTGCAAGGCCCCCACCGTCAGTTCCGCGGACGGTTTCGGCAGGCCGACGGAGACGACGGCGCCGCCGCGCGTTACGAGGTCCAGGCACGATGCGATCACCCCGGCGGACCCCACGGCCTCGACGGCGACGTCCACGCCGTCGCCGGTCGCCTCAGCGACCAGCCGCGCGGCGTCGCCCGGGGTGCCCACGGCCGTAGCACCGCAGTCCAGGGCGAGCTGGTGCTTGCCTTCGTTGGGGTCGATGGCAATGACGGCGGCGGCACCGGCCAAGGACGCCGCCATCACGGCGGAGAGCCCGACGGCGCCGAGTCCGAAAACGGCCACCGATTGCCCCGCGGTGACCGCCGCAGTGTTCAGCACGGCTCCCATTCCGGTGAGCACGGCGCAGCCGAACATGGCCGCAACGGTGTCCGGGACGTCGTCGCCGATCACCACGACGGATTCCCGGGCCACCACGGCATAGTCCGCAAAGGCCGACACCCCGAGGTGGTGGTTGATCCGCTCCCCCGCCGGTGTCCGCAGCAGCGCCTCACCGTGCAGGAGGTCACCTGAGCCGTTGACCTCCGCGGCGCGGTGGCACAGGGCCGGGCGGCCCGCGCGGCACGCCCGGCAGTTTCCGCAGCTGGGGACGAAGACCAGCACCACGTGGTCGCCTTCGGAGACGTCGTCGACGCCCTCGCCGACGGACACCACCCGCCCCACGGCCTCATGGCCGAGCGCCATCGGCAGTGGCCTGACGCGGGAGCCGTCCACCACCGAAAGGTCCGAGTGGCACAGGCTGGAGTAGGTGATGGTGACGCCGAGCTCGCCCGGCCGCGGTTCGGGCCGGTCCAGTTCCTGGATCAGCAGCGGACGGGCTTCGGTGTAGCCGGTTCCGGCGGGAACCGTGGAGTAGAGGACTGCTGCTCGCATGGAGGCTGTTTCCTTGCTCTTACTTTTTGCCGGCGGCAAGGAGGTCCGCCGTGCCCTGGGCGTCCGCGGCGTCGACGTCGTGGAGGGAAATGCCGCGCGTCTCCTTGAGGAAGTACACGGAAATCGCCGTCACGATGCAGGCGCCCAGCAGGTACAGCGCCACCGGGGTGGAGGACTTGAAGCTGCTGAGCAGTGCGGTGGCGATGATCGGCGCCAGCGAACCGGCCACGATCGAGGTGACCTGGTAGCCCAGTGATACGCCCGAATACCGCATCCGGGTGGGGAACATCTCGGCCATAATGGACGGCTGCCCGGCGTACATCAGTGCGTGGAACAGGAGTCCGATGGTGATGGCCGCGAGGATGACCAGGTCATTGGCGGTGTCCATCATGGGGAAGGCGAAGAAGCCCCAGGTGCCGCCGAGGATCGCTCCGGCCATGTATACCGGGCGGCGGCCGAAGGCGTCCGACAGTTTTCCGACCATCGGCACGGCGCAGAAGTGGATGAAGTGGGCCACGAGCAGGAGCAGCAGGATCCTGGACGTGTCTGTCTGGACCACGACCTTCAGGTAGGTGATGGAGAACGTGACCACGAGATAGTACAGGATGTTTTCCGCGAAGCGCAGGCCCATGGCAGTGAACACACCGCGCGGGTAACGGCGGAAGACTTCGGCCACGCCGTAGCCCTTCTTTTCCACGGTGACTTCCTTGCGGGCCTCGAGGAAGATGGGGGCATCCTGGACCTTGGTGCGGATGTAGTAGCCCACGATGACGATCACTGCGGACAGCCAGAAGGCCACGCGCCAGCCCCAGCCGAGGAAGTCGGCGGAGGACAGCGTCGAGGAAAGCGTGAACAGCACGCCGGTGGCCAGGAGGTTGCCCATGGGAACGGCGGACTGCGGCCAGCTGGACCAGAATCCGCGCGACTTACTGGGGCTGTGTTCGGCCACGAGCAGCACTGCGCCGCCCCATTCACCGCCGACCGCGAAGCCCTGCACGAAGCGCAGGAACACCAGCAGGGCCGGAGCCCAGTAGCCGATCTGGGCGAAGCTGGGCAGGCAGCCCATGGCGAAGGTAGAGACGCCCACCAGGATGATGCTCAGCTGGAGGAGCTGCTTGCGGCCGAACTTGTCGCCGAAGTGGCCGAAGACGATGCCGCCGATGGGGCGGGCCACGAAGCCCACCGCGTACGTGACGAAGGCGGCAATGATCCCGTCCAGTTCCGTGCCGGAATTGGGGAAGAACATCTTGCCGAAGACCAGGGTGGCCGCGGACGCGTAGAGGAAGAACTCATACCATTCAACAACGGTGCCGGCCATCGAGGCCGTTACCACCTTCTTCAGCCCGGAGGCCTTGACGTCAGTCTCATCCGTGCGCCCTGCGGCAGAGTTTTGTGTGCTCATTGTGAACTCCTTCGGCGTCTCCGTCGACACCATGTGGACCATTCCGTAGCGGACGCGTGTGATGTGCACCACCAACGCGCCGGTCCCCTAGAGTATGGGCTCACATTGCCGCAGGCTCAACGCCATTTTCTGCAGGACAGCTCTGCATAAATGCACATTGGGCCGACGGGCTACGCGAAGAAGTTCTGACGAAGCTGGGTGTTGAGCTGGCCGATCTCGGTCAGGAATCCGTCGTGGCCAATGGGTGCCTCGATCACGTGGACCGGCACTTCACCCGGGAGCGCAGCCGCCAGTTCGTGGGACTGGGCGGGGAAATACAGCCGGTCAGTGTCCACGGCGGCAATGAAGAATTCCGCCGTGGACTGTGCCAGCGCTTCCTTGAGCGAGCCGCGGCCCCGGACCACGTCGTGGCTCATGAGCGCTTCCGTGATGGCGATGTAGCTGTTGGCATCGAACCGCCGGACCAGCTTGGTGCCCTGGTGGTCCAGGTAGCTCTCCACCTGGTAACGGCCGCGATCCCCCAGCGAGACTGCCTGGAGCGGTGCTTCGCCGCCCTGGGCACTGCGGCCGAAGCGGGTCTCGAACTCGTTCGCGGAGCGGTACGTGATGTGCGCAATCCTGCGGGCAAGGGCCAGGCCGGCTTCCGGCTCGGGGCCGCCGTAGTAGTCGCCGCCGTTGAAGTTGACGTCCTGGCGGATGGCGAGGGTCTGCGCCTGGGCAAAGGCGATCTGCTCGGCGGTGCTGCTGGCGCCAATGGAAATCACGCCGCAGCGCCGGACCCGGTCCGGGAAGCTGACAGCCCATTCCAGGGCACGGGCTCCGCCCATCGATCCGCCCAGCACCGCGTACCAGCTCCCGATGCCCAGGGCGTCTGCCAGCCGGGCCTCGGCCGCCGTCGTGTCCCGCAGGGTGACCAGTGGAAAGCGTGAGCCCCACGGCTTCCCGTCCGGGGCAGGAGTGGAGGGGCCGGTGGAGCCGTAGCAGCCGCCCACGATGTTAATGGAGATCACGAAGTACTTGTCCGTATCAACCGGCGCGCCCGGACCGGCCAGCTGCTCCCACCAGCCTTCCTCGTCGCCGGCCCCCCTTGTCACGTGGGTGCTGCCGGTCAGCGCGTGCTGCACCAGCACGGCGTTGGAGCGGTCCGGGTTCAGCGTGCCCCACGTTTCGTAGGCGAGGGTGACGTCGGGCAGGTGCCCTCCCGCTTCGAGGTCAAGGCCGCCGATGCTCAGGAACTTGACCGTGCCATCAGGAACTGCGTTGGTTTTCACTTCGTGAACGTCTGTTTCGGGTACACCGCTGCGGGTGACGGCAATCGTCATCTGAGGACCTCTTCTTCGCGCTTGCCCGCCGCCAACTGGCTGGCAGGCCAGGTCTTCACCCGGGGCACCCCGCCGCGTAAGGAGGGTTGCCGGCCAGCAAGCCGGGGCTGTCGCTGGCACTCATGACCTGTAGTGAGTCTACGAAATGCGTCCCGGCAATGGCGAAGATTGTGACACCAATATGACTCCCGGCGTCGAGGCGCCGGGAGTCATACGGGGTCAGCACCGCGGCGGCAGGCCCTCCCGGGCAGCCGCCGCCGCTCCCTTAGGCGCCTTTGGCGGCGCGGAAACCGGCGTCGAGGTCGGCGATGATGTCATCGATGTGCTCCAGCCCCACGGAGAGCCGGACCAGACCCGGCGTCACGCCCGCCACGGCCTGCTGTTCGGCTGTCAGCTGGCTGTGCGTGGTCGACGCCGGGTGGATGACCAGGGAGCGCACGTCACCGATGTTCGCCACATGGGAGTGAAGTTCCAGGGCGTCCACGAACCGCTTGCCGGCCTCGGCCCCGCCGGCGATGTTGAACGAGACGATGGCGCCGGTCCCCTTGGGCCCGTACTTGCGGCCGCGCTCGAACCAGGGGCTGGACGGCAGCCCCGCATAGGCGACGGATTCGACGTCGGACCGGGCTTCGAGCCATTCGGCGACGCTCACTGCGTTGGCAACGTGACGCTCAACGCGCAGGCTGAGGGTTTCCAGGCCCTGGGCGATGAGGAAGGCGTTAAACGGGGAAACGGCCGAGCCCAGGTCGCGCAGCAACTGGACGCGCGCCTTGAGGATGTAGGAGAGGTTCGCCCCCAGGGCACCCTCCGCCCCGAGGTCCCGCGCGTACACGAGTCCGTTGTAGGTGGGATCCGGGGTGTTGAAGCCCGGAAACCTGTCCGGGTCCTTGCCGAAGTCGAAGTTGCCCGAGTCCACGATCACTCCGGCAATCGCACTGCCGTGGCCGCCAAGGTACTTCGTCGCCGAGTGGACCACGATGTCCGCGCCCCACTCCAGCGGCCGGATGAGGTACGGCGTGGACAGCGTGTTGTCCACGATCAGCGGCACGCCGGCTTCATGGGCGGTGCGCGAGACCCCCTCGATGTCCAGGACGTCCTGGCGGGGGTTGGACACCACCTCGGCGAAGAACAGCTTGGTGTTGGGCCGGACTGCGTCCTTCCACTGCTGCAGGTTGTCCGGATCCTCCACGAACGTCACGGAGATGCCGAACTTCTTCAGGGTGTGGGCCAGCAGGTTGTACGTGCCGCCGTAGAGGCTGGGGCTGGCCACCACGTGGTCGCCGGCTTCGGCGACGTTGAGGATGGCGAACGTTTCGGCAGCCTGACCCGAGCTGAGCAGCAGGGCTGCCAGGCCACCTTCGAGGCTGGCCACGCGCTGTTCAACGGCGTCCTGGGTGGGGTTGCCGATCCGCGTGTAAATGGGCGCAAGCTCGGCCAGCGCAAAGCGGTTGGCTGCACTTTCGGCGCTCGGAAACACGAACGACGTCGTCTGGTAGATCGGCAGTGCCCTGGCACCGGTGGCACTGTCCGGTTCCTGGCCGGCGTGGATCTGGCGGGTTTCGAATGACCAGGCGTTGGACATCGGGAAGCTCCTTCGTGAAAAGGGCACCTGTGCCGGAGGCAGGACATGCCCTGGCAGGACCGGTGCCGCGCTTGCCGCCCGGCGGATGCCGGAGGGCCAGGTCTTCACCCGGGGCACCCCACCGCGGAACGAGGGTTGCCGGCCAGCAAGCCGGGGCTTGATGCTGGCGCTCATGACCTGGGCCCAGTCTAGGAACGCGAAGATGCACCTGAACAGCTTTGTGACGAAGGACGTCAGCCGTGTGATTTTCGTGGGCTTCAGGCTGGCCCGGCGGGACATCCCATCAAGGTTAGGGGAACCTTAGCTGAGAGCTCCATCACAAAGTGCCAAGATGATGGCATGCGCATGGATCACGTCTCTTACGCCTGTGAACAGGATGGCTTGGCAGCCACCACCGAACGTATTTCGTCCGCCCTCGGCGTCGAAGCCGTAAAGGGCGGGGTGCACCCCCGTTTCGGCACCCGCAACATGATTATCCCGCTCGCCGGGCACAAATACCTGGAGGTCGTGGAGGTCCTGGACCACCCGGCTTCCGACAAGGCTCCCTTCGGACAGGCTGTCCGGGCCCGCTCGGCAGCAGGCGGCGGTTGGATGGGCTGGTGCGTCGAAGTGGACGACCTGGCACCGTTCGAAGAACGCCTCGGCCGTTCGGCCGTCAACGGCAACCGCAAGTTCCCCGACGGCCGCGAACTCGTCTGGAAGCAGATCGGCATCCTGGGCCTCATTGCAGACCCGCAGGTGCCGTACATGCTCAAGTGGGAAGGCGATCCGGGCCTTCACCCGTCCAACGCCTACGCAAGCAACGTCAAGATGTCCAGCCTCACCATTGCCGGCTCTGCGGAGCGGGTCACGGAGTGGCTGGGCGAACCGGTGGAAAGGCCGCTGGAGGATGTTGCAGTGAACTGGGTCGCCCCGCACGGGACGCCGGGAATCCTCTCCGTCACTTTCGAAACCGCCTCCGGGGCAGTCATCATCTGATCCTGATCCACCGTGTGGTCCGTTTCGGGCCACGGGCAGTGTGCTGCCCCTGAACTTCGGCCGCTATCAGCGGGTGCCAAGGACGTCACCCACCGATAGCGGCCGAATCCTTTTAACGCACGCTAGCCCAGCCCGATGGCCTTGCCGAAGAGGCTGAAGCCGACGAAGGCCACGATATCCAGCAGCGCGTGGGCGATCACCAGCGGCATCACGCGGCGGGTCTTCGTGTAGATCCAGGCAAACACAGCACCCATCACGGCGTTGCCGATGAAGGGGCCGAAGCCCTGGTAAAGGTGATAGCTGCCCCGGAGCATCGAGCTGGCAAAGATGGCCAGTGGCATGCTCCAGCCGAATTTGCCGAGCCGGTCCAGCAGGTACCCCACCACGATGACTTCCTCGACGATGCCGTGCCGTACGGCGGACAGGATGAGCACGGGGATGGTCCACCAGTAGGCGTCCAGTGCGCTGGGAATGATGGCGGTGGTGATGCCCAGCGCCCGGCCCGCGGCGTAGAGCCCCAGGGACGGAATGCCGATCAGTGCGGCGAGGCCCAGCCCCTGCAGCAGGTCCTTGCCGGGACGGGCGAAGTTGAAACCCAGTCTGCGGAAGGCTGAGGCGCCGGACTCCCCTGCCGGCCGGTGCTCAGTGAGGAAGTAGATCACCAGCAGCACCGGCACCAGTGCGAACACAATGTCCAGCAGCTGGTACGTGAGGTCGAAGTATTCGCGGGTGCTCTGCGAGCGGTTCAGGGTGGACGTGCCCTCCGCCAGGGGTGCGCGCGTGAGCTTGTCCAGCAGTTGCACCACCGAATACACGGCGGACTGCCCCAGCGACAGACCCAGGACAATCCAGACTTCAATCCGCAGACGACGGCGGGAGGGAACCAGCATGTTCCTATCTTGCCTCCACTTTCTGGTTCTTTCCTGTCCGCGGCGTGCCGGCCCTCCGCGGCGGCTCCCCTGCCCGGGCCTATGCTTGGAATTTATGAGTGCGCCCGGGAAAATAATCATGATGCGGCACGGCCAGTCCGCCGCCAATGCCGACACCTCCATCTATAACCGGGTTCCCGACTACCGGATTCCGCTGACAGACCTTGGCCTGGAACAGGCGAAGGCCGCCGGTGAGCAGGTCCGGCGGGCACTGGACGGCCAGCAGGTGTGTGTTTACGTCTCGCGCTACCTCCGGGCCTACCAGACCCTCGAGGCACTCAACCTGGGATCCCTCGTGGAGCGGGTCATCGAGGAACCCCGGCTCCGCGAACAGGACTGGGCGAACTTCCAGATCGCCGGGGACATCGAGGACCAGAAGGAACTCCGCAACGCGTACGGCCATTTCTTCTACAGGTTCCGTGAAGGCGAATCCGGCTCCGATGTCTACGACCGGATCTCCTCCTTTATGGAAACGCTCCACCGGCACTGGGCACGGCCGGACTACGCCGCCAACGCGCTGTTCGTGACGCACGGGCTCACCATGCGCCTGTTCTGCATGCGCTGGTTCCACTGGTCCGTGGAGTATTTCGAGTCCCTCAACAACCCGGACAATGCCGAAGTGCGTACCCTGGTGCGCACCGACGTCGGCAAGTATGAGCTGGACAAGCCGTTCAGCCAGTGGGTGGACCGCCGCGTGGACGAGACGGTCCTGGACGCCCCGCCCATGGTCTTCTAGCGCCGCCGGCGTCGGGGGCCCTCAAATCAGCGGGCCCGGACGCCCGCCCGCCAGACGGCGTGGGTCAGCGGGATGCCCGGCCGGTAGGCCAGGTGCGTGGCGGAGGGGGCGTTGAGCAGGTGCAGGTCCGCGCGGTGGCCGACGGCGACCGAACCCACCGCCCGTTCGCCGTCGGCGTCGTTCCCCACTTCCCGCCGCAGCGCAAGCGCGCCGCCGAAGGTCGCGGCCCGGACGGCCTCGTGGACGCTGAGCCGCATCTGCAGCACGGCGGTGGTGACGCAGAACGCCATCGAGCTGGTGTAGGAGGTGCCGGGGTTGCAGTTGGAGGCCAGGGCTATCGGCACCCCGGCGTCGAGGAGTTCGCGGCCGGGGGCAAGCGGCTGGCGCGTGGAGAGGTCGCAGGCCGGCAGGCACGTGGCCACGGTTCCCCGCGTTCCGGCATCCTGCCACCCGGCCCAGCTGGCGGCCAGCGCTTCGATGTCCGCGGCGGACAGGTAGTTCACGTGGTCCACGCTGGCCGCACCGAACTCCACGGCCAGCTGCACGCCGGGGCCCTCGCCGAGCTGGTTGCCGTGCACGCGCAGGCCCAGGCCGGCGTCCTTGCAGGCCTGCAGGACGCGGCGGGATTGCCCTTCGTTGAAAGCCCCCTGCTCGCAGAACACGTCCGCCCAGCTGACATAGGGCCGGACGGCCGCCAGCATGGGTCCGCAGACCAGGTCAGTGTAGTCGTCGGCATCGGCGCCGGCCGGGACCAGGTGGGCGCCGAGGTAGGTCACTTCGTCAGCCACCGTGGAGGCAATCCGGGCACTCCGCGCCTCGTTCTCCAGGTCCAGGCCGTAGCCGGTCTTGGTTTCCAGGTAGGTGGTTCCCTGCGAGACGGCCTCGGCCACCCGGCCCAGGGCCAGCCGGGTGAGGTCGAAGTCGCTTGTGCTCCGGGTGGCTCCCGTGGTCACGGCAATCCCGCCCGCGCTGTAGCTCTCCCCCGCCATCCGGGCCTCGAACTCCGCGGTCCTGTCGCCGGCGAAGATCAGGTGCGTGTGCGAATCCACCCAGCCCGGGAGCAGCGCCCGGCCGCCGGCGTCCACGGCGTCGTCGGCTGCCGGTGCGGCGGCGGCCGGTCCGATCCAGGAGATGCGTTCGCCTTCGATCACAACGGCGGCGTCGTTGAGGACGCGGTGTTCCGCGTCCTGGGTCATCAGCTCGGCAATATTGGTGATGAGGGTGCTCATGAGTCCATTCTTCAGTGCCGGATGGACCAGCGGGTCGCGGCCAGGGCCGCCGCTGTCCGGGATGCCGGACTTAGCCCGGTTTCCTCGTCCCAGGCACGCTGCCCCACGGACGGGCCGGCCAGGATCAGTTCCGCAGCCAGTTCCGCAATGCCGGACGAGGTCTGGAAACCGTAACCGCCCTGACCGGCGAGCCAGAAGAACCCGGTGGCTTCGGCGTCGAACCCCACCACCGGGACGCCGTCGGCGGCTTCCGTGCGGAGGCCGGTCCACGCAGACTTCACGCCCCTGATGCCCATCGTGGTCACCGCGTTGAGCCGCGCCACCAGCGCCTCGACGTCGCCGGGGTAGGGTTTCGCATCCTCCGGACCGCTCGGTACCGATTCCGACGGCGAAATCAGCACGTCGTCCCCTTCCTTGCGGAAGTAGAAGGACTCGTCGGCAGCCGCCACCATGGGACAGGCGTCGGGGAGGGAACGCTCGACGTCGACAATCGCCGCCGTGCGGCGGTACGGCTGGAGTCCGAGCTTCTCCACGCCGCTGATCACGGCGAGTTCATCTGCCCAGGCCCCGGCCGCGTTGACCACGATGCCTGCCTGGAAGGCCTCCTGGCCGGCGCCCAGCTCCCAGCCGGATCCGAGCCGCTGGGCGGAATGGACCTTGGCCCCGGTGATGATGTCCACCCCGCCGGCTTCGGCCCGCTGCCGGTGGTCCTCCAGCAGCACGGGGGCGTTGCAGGCGAACGAACCGGTGTCCAGGCCGGCGGCGGTGAAGAATCCGGGATCGAGCACCGGGCACAGCTCCAGGGCCTCGGCATGCGGGATCCGGTGCATGTGGCCGCTGGCTTCCTCCCGCACTGTGTCCTCGTCGCCGATCAGCATGAAGCTGCGCGGCGACAGGACGGGCTCCGGCAGCTCCGCGTCCCGTGCCGCGATCAGCCCGAGCGTGCGGAGGGTCAGCTCCTGCACCACCACGGGCCCGTAGCTGGGGATCAGTTGCCGGGCCGACCGGGCTGAGGTGTGGTAGGCCAGGGACTGTTCGGCCTCGACGAGCGCCACACTGCATTTACCGGCCAGGGCGGAGGCGAGGGACAGCCCGGCAATGCCGCCGCCCACAATCACCACATCGTAATTTGCTGACATGCCTCCATCCTTGCACCCGTCAGGACGTCACGTCAGTATCTTAGGACCCCACCGCGTTGCGGCTGTCGACGAACGCCCGGACGCAGGCTTCGACGTCGTCCGCGCTGTGCGCCGCGGAGAGCTGGACCCGGATCCGGGCGGCGCCCTTGGGCACCACCGGGTAGCTGAACGCGGTCACGAACACACCGTGGTGGAGCATCCGGTCGGCCACCTTCGCGGCCATCACGGCATCGCCGAACATCACCGGCACGATGGCGTGCTCGCCGTCGAGAAGCTCAAAGCCTTCCGCCGCCATCCGGCTCCGGAACTGCCCGGCGTTGGCGAAGAGCTTCGAACGCAGCTCGGCGGAGTTCTCCACCAGGTCCAGGGCCTTCAGCGTGGCGGCCACGATGGCAGGCGCGAGCGAGTTGGAGAACAGGTAGGGGCGCGCCTTCTGGCGGAGCATGGCCACCACTTCGGCGCGGCCGGAGACGTAGCCGCCGGAGGCGCCGCCCAGCGCCTTGCCGAACGTGCCGGTGTAGATGTCCACCCGGTGGCTGACGCCGGCGTGCTCGGGGGTGCCCGCGCCGGTGGAACCCATGAAGCCCACGGCGTGTGAGTCGTCCACCATCACCAGGGCATCGTACTTTTCGGCCAGGTTGCAGATCGCCTCGAGCGGAGCCAGGTAGCCGTCCATGGAGAAGACCCCGTCCGTCACGATGATCTTCCGGCGGGCCGGTTTCTCCTGCGTGGTGGCCTCGATCAGTTTCGCTTCGAGGTCCGCCATGTCGCGGTTGGCGTAGCGGAACCGCTGTGCTTTGCAGAGCCTGATGCCGTCGATGATGGACGCGTGGTTCAGTGCGTCGGAGATGATGGCGTCCTCGGGACCGAAGAGGGACTCGAACACGCCCCCGTTGGCGTCGAAGCAGCTGGAGAACAGGATGGTGTCCTCGGTGCCCAGGAATTTCGAGACACGCGCCTCCAGCGCCAGGTGCAGGTCCTGGGTGCCGCAGATGAAGCGCACGCTGGCCATGCCGAAGCCGCGCTCGTCCATGGCTTCCTTCGCGGCGGCAATGATGTCCGGGTGGTCCGCGAGTCCCAGGTAGTTGTTGGCGCAGAAGTTCAGTACTTTGGCGCCCGCCTCGCCGATCTGGCCGGCCGTGATGTGGCTGGCCTGCGGCGAGTCGATGTGGCGTTCGGTCTTGAACAGGCCCGCGGTGCGGATCTCGTCCAGCTCGTTCTGCAGCTGGTCCTTGATGGCTGAATACATGGGGTGCGCTCCTCAGCGGAAGTGGAAGTATGCGGGTGGTGGCGGTACGGCGGCCGGTGGCGGAACGGCTAGAAGACGGTCCAGTCGAGGACAACCTTGCCGCCCACGCCGGCGCGGGCAACCTCGAAGCCCTTCTCCCAGTCCGTGGCGGGCAGGGTGTCCGTCACCACTGCGGAGATGTTGGCGTGCAACACCGGGTTGGAGGACAGCATGGCGCTCATGGCGTACCAGGTTTCGAACATTTCGCGGCCGTAGATGCCCTTCATGGTCAGCATATGCGTGACCACCTTGCCCCAGTCGATGTCGATGGACTGGCTCGGCAGGCCCAGCATGGCGATCCGGCCGCCGTGGTTCATGTTGTCGATCATCTCCGGCAGGGCGGTGGGGTGCCCGGACATTTCCATGCCGATGTCGAAGCCCTCGCGCATGCCCAGTTCGCGCTGGGCATCCTTGACGCGCATCTTTGACACGTCGATGGCGAGGTCCACGCCGAGCCGGCGGGCAAGTGCCAGGCGCGGTGCCGAAACATCCGTGATGGCGATCTTCCGGGCGCCGGCGTGGCGGGCCACGGCAATGGCCATGAGTCCGATGGGCCCGGCGCCGGTGATCAGCACGTCCTCGCCCACCAGCGGGAAGCTCAGGGCGGTGTGGACGGCGTTGCCGAACGGATCGAAGATGGCTCCGAGTTCGGGAGTGACCGAAGGGTCCTGATGGACCCAGACGTTGGTCTCGGGGATGACAACGTATTCGGCGAAGGCACCGTCACGCTGGACGCCGACGCTGACGGTGTGGATGCACATCTGCTTGCGCCCCGCACGGCAGTTCCGGCAGATGCCGCAGACGATGTGCCCTTCCCCGGAGACGCGGTCGCCCACTTTGACGTCCATGACGTCCTCGCCGGTTTCCACCACTTCGCCATAGAATTCGTGGCCGGCAATCAGGGGTGCCTGGATGATGCCCTGCGCCCACGCGTCCCAGGACTGGATGTGGAGGTCGGTGCCGCAGATCCCGGTGGTCATCACGCGGATCTTCACGTCGCCGGGGCCGGTTTCCGGCTCGGGGCGGTCCACCAGCTCAAATCCGGCGTGTGCGCCGGCCTTGTACAGAGCCTTCATTGGCTTCCTTACTCTCGGTGTTGCGGGTGACTCCCTTCATTAGAACCACAAAGAAGCATTAGCACAACCGAATTTTTCTCAATCGACGATTTAGCGATTTCTAAGCAATAGACTCGGTGCATGGAAATCCATCAGCTCGAAATGCTTCGGGAACTCGGCGCCCTCGGCAGCGTCAAGGCGGTCGCCGAAACACTCCTGGTCACGCCCTCGGCCGTATCCCAGCAACTGGCGGCCCTGCAGCGAAGCGTCGACGTGCCGCTGACCCGCAAGGAGGGGCGGAATTTGGTGCTTACCGAGGCCGGCCAGGCACTGGCCGACGCCGGGGCCGCCGTCGTGAGCGCCATGGCGGACGCCCGGATGGCGATCGGTGCGTACCACGGCTCCACGGTGGCCCCCGTGACGGTGAGCGGCTTCCACAGCGCCGGGCAGGCACTGTTTGCACCGCTGGCCCGGCTGCTGGACTCACCCGACAAACCCCGGGTGCTGCTCTCGGACGAGGATGTGGCCCAGCAGGACTTCCCGGCGCTCACTGCGCGCTACGATCTGGTGCTGGCACACCGCATGGACCACAGCCCACGGTGGCCGGAGGAGCGGGTGGCCGTCATCCCGCTGGCGCACGAGCCGCTGGACGTGGCGTTGTCCGCCGGGCACCGGCTGGCGGGCAAGGAAATCCTGACGGCGCACGACGTCGTCGGCGAACCGTGGGTGACCAGCCACACCGGCTACTCCCCCGCGGATGTGCTGTCCGCCGTCGCGGCCGTGTCCAGCAGGGAACTGAACATTGTCCACCGGATCAACGACTACTCCACCGTGGCGGGACTGGTGGCAACCGGCAGCGTGATCGGGCTGCTGCCGCGGCATACCGCACGGCCGGTGCTGAATCCGGAGATTGTCCTGCGGCCGCTGCAGGGCATCAGCACCCGCCGCCGCATCGACATCCTGGCCCGCCCGGAAAACCTCAAGCGGACCTCGGTGATGATGGTCTGCGAGGCCCTGGAGGACATCATGGCCGGACTGGTGTCCCCTTAACCCAACTGACGCTGCGCGCCCGGCCCAACTGACTCGCATTTAACGTCGCCATTCCGCGTTTTGACGACGTTAACTGCCAGCTACTTGGGGAATCGCTTACCGTGCCCCTTGGCGAGGCCCTTGCCGTGGCCTTTCCCCAAGCCCAGGCCCGGGCCGGTTCCCGCTCCCTTGACGATCTGCCGGGCGGTGACCTCGGTGCCATTTTTCCCGCCGGAAACCCGGACGGCGTCACCGGTGGCGATTTCCGCCATGGTGACCGCCGACGGCTTCCGCCGCTTGCCGTCGTCGCCCGTTGCGGCTGAACCGTCAGCGGCAGGAGCAGGGAACTTGATGATTTTCGTGTCCGCATTGACTGCGTAGCTCTGCGTGAAGCCGTCCTCGCTTTTCACGGTGACAGACGTCGGGCTGACGGCGTCCACGGTGCCTTGCTGGCTCAGGATCGTTTCGAACGTTCCGTCGGCCTTCTTCACCACGCTTTCGCTGTGCAGGTGCTGCGGGCGCTGGGCCTTGTCCTGCTTCCTGTCCTGCTTCCCGGGGGCGGTCTCCGACGGAGAGGGCGACGGGGACGGCGAGTCCGTGGCCGACCAGGCAATCGCGACGCCTGTGCCGGTCAGCGCCAGCGCAACCACGCCGGCCAGCAAGGCCTTGCGGATTCTCAACGGTTCTCGGACCGACATGGCCATACCTCCACAGCACGGGCAGGGCACCTGTGCCCTGGAGCTTCAGTCTAGAACCGGGAAGCACCGCTGACCACGGGTAGTTGGGCACCGCCGGGATGTGAGTAGTCCTTAAAGCCAAACTGGGTCGCAGTAGATGTCGTTACGTTCTAAACGACATGAACTGCGACCCAGTTGGGTTAAAACGCGTGCGTCAGCCTTCGACGCCGAGCTTCTGCAGGATCAGTTCCTTGACGCGGCCGGCGTCGGCCTGGCCGCGGGTGGCCTTCATAACGCCGCCCACGATGGCGCCGATGGCCTGCAGCTTGCCGGCGCGGATCTTGTCCGCGACGTCGGGCTGCGCGGCGAGTGCCGCGTCGATGGCTTCCAGCAGGGGGCCGTCGTCGGAGACCACGGCCAGGCCGCGCTTCTCCACGATCTCCGCCGGGGTGCCTTCGCCGGCAAGGACGCCGTCGAGGACTTCGGCGGCCATCTTGTTGTTGATCTTGCCGGCCTCGACCATCTTGTTCAGTTCCACGATGGTTTCGGGCTTGACGCCCAGCTGGCCGGGGTCGACGTCCGCGTTCTTGGCGCGGCCGACGATCTCGCCCATCCACCACTTGCGGGCCACCGTAGCGGCGGCGCCGGCGGCGATGGTTTCCTCGATCTCGTCCATCACACCGGCGTTGACCACGTCGCGGAATTCCAGGTCCGAATAGCCCCAGTCGGCCTGCAGGCGCTTGCGGCGCTCGGCCGGCGGCTCGGGCAGCGTGGCGCGCAGTTCCTCGACCCATTCGCGGGAAGCGACGATCGGCACGAGGTCCGGTTCCGGGAAGTAGCGGTAGTCGTCGGCGTCGGACTTTGCCCGGCCCGACGTCGTCGAGCGGGTGTCCTCGTGCCAGTGGCGCGTTTCCTGGATGACCGGCTCGCCGGAGTCCAGGACGGCGGCGTGGCGCTGGATCTCGTAGCGGACGGCATGTTCGACGGCGCGCAGCGAGTTGACGTTCTTCGTTTCCGAACGGATGCCGAAGCGTTCGCGGCCGTGCGGGCGCAGCGATACGTTGGCGTCGCAGCGGACGTTGCCGCGTTCCATCTTCGCGTCCGAGACGCCAAGGTTCTTCACGATCTCGCGCACCGCGGCCACGTAGGCCTTGGCCAGTTCCGGGGCACGGCTGCCGGCGCCCTGGATCGGCTTGGTGACGATCTCCACCAGCGGAACGCCGGACCGGTTGTAGTCCACCAGCGAGTAGTCGGCACCCTGGATGCGGCCTGCGGAGCCGCCCATGTGCGTCAGCTTGCCGGCGTCCTCCTCCATGTGGGCGCGCTCGATTTCGACGCGGAACACGGTGCCGTCCGACAGTTCGATGTCCAGGTAGCCGTCGTACGCGATCGGTTCGTCGTACTGGGAGGTCTGGAAGTTCTTCGGGGTGTCCGGGTAGAAGTAGTTCTTCCGGGCGAAGCGGCACGTCTCGGCGATCGTGCAATTCAGGGCGAGGCCGATCTTGATGGAGGACTCGATCGCCGTCCGGTTCACCACCGGCAGGACGCCCGGCATGCCCAGGTCCACCTCGTTGACGTTCGTGTTCGGCTCGTCGCCGAAGACGTTCGGGGCGGAGGAGAACATCTTGGTCTTGGTGTTGAGTTCCACGTGGACCTCGAACCCCAGGACGGGATCGTACTTCTCCATGGCCTCTTCGAAGCTCAGGGTTGCGTCAACGCTCATTATTTTGCCTCCTGGGCTTCGACAAGGCTCTCGACAGGCCCGTCCACCGAGGTGGCCAGAGCCGGGGCCTGGGCCAGGAGCGGTCCGCCCCATTTGGCCTCGAGCAGGGATTCAAGGACAGCGCCCACGCGGTACAGGCGCGCATCCTGGCGGGCCGGGGCCAGGAGCTGGATGCCGACCGGCAGGCCGTCCTCATCCGCCAGGCCGCCCGGCAGGGACAGGCCCGGAACCCCGGCCATGTTGGCCGGAATCGTGGCGACGTCGTTGAGGTACATGGCCAGGGGGTCGTTCAGCTTCTCGCCCAGCTTGAAGGCCGTGGTGGGGGCCGTCGGGGAAATCAGCACGTCGGCCTGGGCGAACGCGGCCTCGAAGTCCCGCTGAATCAGCGTGCGGACCTTCTGGGCCGAGCCGTAGTAGGCGTCGTAGTAGCCGGCGCTGAGCGCGTAGGTGCCCAGGATGATGCGGCGCTTCACTTCGTCGCCGAAGCCTGCGGCTCGGGTGGCACCCATCACGCGTTCGATGGTGAGCGGCGCATCCTTGGGCAGGACCCGCAGGCCGTACCGGACGCCGTCGAACTTGGCCAGGTTGGAGGAAGCCTCCGACGGCATGATCAGGTAGTAGGCGCCCAGCGCGTACTTGAAGTTGGGGCAGGACACCTCAACGATTTCCGCGCCGGCCTGCTTGAGCAGCTCCAGCGATTCGTTGAAGCGGTTCTCGACGCCGGCCTGGTAGCCCTCGCCGTGGAGTTCCTTGATGATGCCGATCTTCATCCCGTCCACGTTGCCCAGCCGCGCTGCGGCCACCAGATCCTCAAGGGGGTCCGGGAGGGAAGTGGAGTCATAGGGGTCGTGGCCGCCGATGACCTGATGCAGGAGTGCCGAGTCCAAAACCGTGCGGGAGACCGGGCCGATCTGGTCCAGCGAGGAGGCCATCGCAATGGCGCCGTAGCGGGAAACGCTGCCATAGGTGGGCTTGACGCCCACGGTGCCGGTGACGGCGCCGGGCTGGCGGATGGATCCGCCGGTGTCCGTGCCCAGGGCCAGCGGTGCTTCAAAGGCGGCGACGGCGGCAGCCGAGCCGCCGCCGGAGCCGCCCGGGATGCGGTCCAGGTCCCACGGGTTGCGGGTGGGGCCGTAGGCCGAGTGCTCCGTGGAGGAGCCCATGGCGAATTCGTCCAGGTTGGTCTTGCCCAAAATGGGCATCTTGGCGTCGCGCAGCCGCTTGACCACCGTGGCGTCGTACGGGCTGTACCAGCCTTCGAGGATCTTGGAGCCGGCCGTGGTGGGCTGGCCGATGGTGACGATGAGGTCCTTGACGGCGATGGGAACGCCGGCGAGTTCATGGAGTTCCGCTGCCGGGGCGCCGCCGGCGGCGCGGATGGCGTCCACCTCCGCGGCGACGGCGAGCGCCTCCTCCGTGTTGACGTGCAGGAAGGCGTGCACTCCCCGAGGGCCGCCGTCGACCGCTGCGATGCGGTCCAGGTACGCCTGGGTGACCTCAACGGAGGTGACCTCGCCGGCTGCGAGCTTTTCGGCGAGCGCGGATGCGGAGAGGCGGATCAGAACGTTGTTCTCAGTCATTTATCAGTCCTCATCCAGGATGGCCGGAACCTTGAAGCGGCCCTCGTATGCGTCGGGTGCACCGCTCAGGGACTGCTCGGCTGTGAAGGTGTGGCCCACAACGTCCTCGCGGAACACATTCGTCAGCGGGATCGGGTGGGACGTGGCCGGGACATCATCACCGGCGGCTTCACTTACGGACTTCACTGAATCGACGATGACGGCCAGTTCGCCGGCCATCCGGTCCAGCTCTTCAGCACTCATCTCGATGTGCGCGAGACGCGCGAGATGCGCGACGTCGTCGCGGTTGATCGCAGCCATGGATCTCCCCTGCAATGTAGTTTTGGTTTCCCCAATAGTCTACGTTGCAACAGTGTGCCCGCCTGACGACCCCCAGCGGGCGTCAGACGGGCAGCACCGGCCCACGGCTAGCCGCAGGCAGCTTTACCCTAGCCGATCCCGATGGCTCCCGTCAGCACTCCGACACCCAGCATGACGAGCGAGATGACGGCCGTGCGCCACAGCACCTTTTTGTGGTGGTCGCCGAGGTCCACCTTGGCCAGCGAAACGAGCAGCAGGATGGCGGGCACCAGCGGGCTCTGCAGGTGGAACGGCTGGCCGGTGATGGAGGCCCGCGCCATGTCGGCGGCGCTGACGCCGTAGTGGGCAGCGGTCTCGCTCAGTACAGGGAGGACACCGAAATAGAAGGCGTCGTTGCTCATGAAGAACGTCATGGGGATGCTGAGGACGCCGGTGATCACGGCCATGAACGGGCCCATGCTGGTGGGGATGATCTGGACGAGCCACGCGGACATGGCCTCGACCATGCCAGTGCCTTTCAGGACGCCGGTGAGGACCGCTGCGGCCATGACCATGCTGACCACGGCGACGATGGACGGGGCGTGGGCGATCAGCTGGGCACCCTGGTCCTTGACCTTGGGGAAGTTGACCAGCAGGGCGATGGCGGAGCCCACCATAAAGACGAACGGCAGCGGCACCAGGTCCGCCACGAGCATGACCATGACGGCGACGGTCAGGCCCAGGTTGAACCAGAACAGCTTGGGGCGCAGGGTCTTGCGGTTGGGGTCCAGGGCGGTGTCGGCCATGGCGGTGTCGCGTTCGTCAACTGTTCCGTCAACCAAGGTGCCGGTGCGTTCCAGCACGGCAACGGAGGATCCCTCCGGGGAGAGGCCTGCGGGGCCGCCCGTTGCGGGAACAGGAGCGGTGCCGCTGCCGGAACCGCGGCGGGAGGTGCCGCCGGCGCTGCCGGACGTGCCGCCGTCGAACGGTTCTGCAGAATCCGGCACACCCCAGATTTCCGGTGCGGTGGCGCGGAGGCGGTTGCGTTCCTGCAGGCCCAGCAGCCAGGCGAAGACGAAGACCACAACGAGGCCGGCGATCAGCGACGGGACCATCGGGACGAAGACGTCGTTGACATCGATCTTCAGAGCGGTGGCGGCGCGGGCGGTGGGGCCGCCCCAGGGCAGGATGTTCATGGTGCCGTTGGCGAGGCCCGCCACGCAGGTCAGGACGACGGGGCTCATCTTGAGCCGCAGGTAGACAGGCAGCATTGCCGCCGTCGTGAGGATGAAGGTGGTGGAGCCGTCGCCGTCCAGGGACACTGCGGCGGCCAGGATGGCGGTGCCCAGCACCACCTTGGCCGGGTCATTGCCCAGCTTGCGGAGGATGAACCGCACCAGCGGGTCGAACAGCCCGACGTCGATCATCAGGCCAAAGTAGATGATGGCGAACATCAGCAGGGCTGCGGTGGAGGTCATGGACTTCATCGAGTCCAGCACCATGTCCCCGATGCCCAGCCCCGCCCCGGCGAACAGCCCGAAGACGGTGGGAACAATGATCAGCGCCAGTACTGGCGTCAACTTCTTCGTCATGATCAGCACCATGAATACCGCGATCATGGCGAATCCAAGTAATACCAGCACGGCCGGCTCCTTTGTCAGTCAATCGGCACCACTCCGGTGTGATGCGCACTACAGACGTTAGAGTGGCCCGCGTCACGGCAGTGCCTTTGGCTCAATTGATTGGCATACTGCTTATTGGGAGCATTTTGCTCATTTAGCTCAGCAGGCCAAAACCCCGTCAGGAGGGCAATGAAGCGTCCGGCGCCGCGGCAGCCCCTACGGTTTTCCACTCAGACCCTCCTGCTCCAGCTGGCAGTGGTTTTGCTCGTTGTGCTGCTCAGCGGTGCCGTGCATGCCTGGCTGACGTACGAACGGCTTGGCCGGGAAGCGGAAAACCAGGCGCTCACCCTGGCCCGCACCGTGGCCTCGGATCCGGCGGTCCGCCGGGAGGTCCTGGCCATCAGCCGCGGGGCGGGCACTCCTCCGGCCTCGGTGCTGCTGGCCGGCCCGCTGATGGCGGTGGCCGAAGGGGCCCGGACCCGC
This sequence comes from Arthrobacter sp. NPDC093128, assembly GCF_040683875.1. Lineage (NCBI taxonomy): Bacteria > Bacillati > Actinomycetota > Actinomycetes > Micrococcales > Micrococcaceae > Arthrobacter > Arthrobacter sp. NPDC093128. Next base: position 305,738 of record NZ_JBFBEY010000002.1, on the reverse strand, counting down.
ACCGGGGCGCTGTTCGTGGTGATCACTGATGAAACAGGCCTGCGGCTCGCGCACCCGGACGCCGACCGGCTCGGCGAAAAAGTCAGCACGGATCCCTCCGAAGCCCTCTCGGGCAAGGAGGTAACCACCCGGAACACCGGAACGCTGGGACCCTCGGCGGGAGCCAAGGTGCCCGTCTTCGGCCCGGACTCGGACACTGTGGTGGGCGAGGTCAGCGTGGGGTATTCCACCGAGAGCATCGTCCAGAGCCTGGCCCGGGACATCACGCCCATCGCACTGACCGCGGCCGGTTCGCTGGTGGCCGGTGCCCTGGCCTCGTTCCTCCTGCGCCGTCGCCTGCAGCGGCTGACGCTGGGCCTGGAACCTGAGGAGATCAGCACCCTGGTCCATGACCAGGTGGCGGTCCTCCAGGGCGTAGACGACGGCGTGATCGGCGTAGCGGCCGACGGCCGGATCAGCGTCTTTAATGCCGCCGCGCAGAGGCTCCTCGGCCAGCCCGATCTCACCGGCACACCGTGGGAGCAGGCTCCGGTCCCGGAGCAGCTTAAGGCCCTGACGCGGCCGGACGCGGCAGAAGCAGACGCCGTCGAAATCATCGCCGGCGCCCGTGTGCTGGTGGCCAGCGCCCGCAAGGCGCTGCACCGGCGGGAGGACCTGGGCTGGGTGGTGATGCTCCGCGACCGCACCGAACTGCAGCACCTCACGCGCCAGCTCGATGCCGTGGGCACCATGTCCACCGCGCTGCGCGCCCAGCGCCACGAGTTCGCCAACCAGCTGCACACCATTGCCGGTTTCATGAGCATCGGGCAGCACCAGCAGGCCCGCGACTACCTGGCGCGCCTGGCGGCCACCGGCCCGCTCAAGTTCCCGGTGGACCAGGCCGAGCTCCTGCAGGACCCGTACCTGCAGGCTTTCGTCGGCGCCAAGGGCGTGGAGGCGGACGAACGCGGCGTGGCACTGCGCATCGGCCCGGAAACGCTGGTGCGCGGCCAGGTGACCGAACCGCAGGACGTCACCACGGTGCTGGGGAACCTGATCGACAACGCCGTGAACGCCGCCGTCGCCGGCTCCGCGGCGGACCGCTGGGTGGAAGTGGAACTGCTGGACGAGCCGGGGCCCGACGGCGGGACGCTGCACGTCGTCGTCGCTGACTCCGGCGACGGACTGGCTGCCGAAACGGCGGCAGGCGGGGCGGAGGCGGTGTTCGCCGAAGGATTCACGACGGCGGCACAGCCGGCACGTACCGCCGGCGGGCAGGGCCTGGGGTTGGCACTTGCCCGGCAGCTGGCGCGGCGCCGCGGCGGGGACGTCCGGGTCCTGGAGCCCGGCTCCCCCGGCGGCCCCGGCGCAGTCTTCATGGCAACGCTGCCGCGGACCACAGCCGACCTGCCCGGAAAGGACAAGCCCATCAGGAACGACAGTTTTGCCGGAAAGGACACCGATGTCTGAGGATTTCAGGGTGCTGATTGTGGACGACGACTTCCACGTCGCCAAGCTGCACGCGGCCTACGTTGATTCGGTGGCCGGCTTCCTCGCGCTGCCGCCTGCGGGTTCGGCGTCCCAGGCGCTGCAGGCCATCCACAGCCTGCGCCCGGATCTGGTGCTGCTGGATGTGTACCTGCCCGACGGCTCGGGCCTGGACCTGCTCCGCCAGCTGGATGTGGACACCATGATCCTGAGCGCGGCGTCGGACGCCGTTTCGCTGCGCGCCGCCTTCCGACGCGGCGCCCTGGGGTACCTGCTGAAGCCGTTCACGGCCGAGTCGTTGTCCCAGCAGCTCCGTTCCTATGCCCGGTACCGGCGGATCCTGGCCCAGCCCGGCGCGCTGGACCAAGACACGGTGGAGCGGGCCAAACGGTCCTTGATTCCCGGGGACGTCACGGTATCGGCCAGGCCGCGCTCCGCCACCGAGGCGGCAGTGCTGGAATCCCTGGTGCCCGGGGAACAGTATTCGGCGGCCGAGGTGGCGGGGCGGGTCGGTGTTTCCCGGGCCACTGCCCAGCGGTACCTGTCCTCGCTGGCGGATGACGGCGCGGTCGACATCCAGCTCCGCTACGGAACCACCGGCCGCCCGGAACACCGCTACGGCCTCCCGGCAAGTTAGCTGGCGCTCTTCTGGGCCACGAGTTCGATCTCCACGAGCATCTTCGGGTCGAGGAACGGCAGCACATGGACCAGGGACAGGGTGGGCCGGATCTCGCCGAACACTTCACCGTGGGCGCGGCCGGCGTCTTCCCACTTGCTGATGTCCGTCAGGTATAGCTTGGACTGCACCACGTCGCCGTATTCGAACCCTGCCTCGGCAAGGACTGCGCCCAGCTTTTCCAGGATGAACTTGGTCTGGGCATAGAAATCCTCGCCTACGATTCCGTCCTCACCGCTGGCGGCGGTGGCGGAAATGTACAGGGTGTTGTCCACCTGCACCGCACGGGAATAGCCGAGGGTCTGCTCCCATGTGGAGCCGGAGCCGAATGTCTTGCGCATGGTGTGCCTTTCGATGGTGCCTTGAGTCGGCACCACTTTAGGGTGGCTAGACGTCCAGCCGGTAAACCAGCAGCTTTATGTCGGTATCCGGCACGAACCAGTCGCGCTCGGGTACGCGCTGGAAGCCAATCTTGCGGTACAGCCCGTGCGCGCTTTCCCACGTGAGGCCTGTCGTGAGGGCCACGGCATTGATACCGTCCAGAGCCTTGGCATGGGCAATAATCGCGTCGACCATGGCCCTGCCCGCGCCACTGCGCTGGACCGCGGGGTCCACCACGAGCATGCGGAATTCGAGTTCGTCCGCCAGTGCGATGTCCGCGAAAGACTCACCGGCGACGGCGAGTGTCACGGAACCGACGACGCGGCCCGCCCGCTCGGCAACCCAGACGGTGGCCTGGGCCGCCCGCTCGGCCACATCCTGGATCTGCAGCATGTACGGGTGGTCGGCATCCGTGAAGTAGCCCGCGGCAAGGTAGGCGTCCCGCGTAATGCGGGCCACGGCGTCGTAGTCTGCCGGGACGGCGGGGCGAATGAGGATCTGCGGATGCACTTATCCATGCTAGGTGCGCGCGCGTCCCGCAGCCGACGAAAAGGCTGTTTCCGTGACTGAACTATCACTAGGCGCCGGTTGCGTTGTGTTGCGCCGCGTGTCCGGGCGTTGCCCTGTGTGTCCGGGCGTTGCCCGCTGTTTCCGCGCATTTCCCGCTGTTTCGCGCCGTTTCTCCAGTGGTCGGCGGGGCTGGCAGCGGCCGGTGCGGCTGTGGTTGATTTACACCACCGACACGCCGCCCGAACAACAACCCGACCGACAGGATCACACCATGGCACCGTCCCAGCGCACCCTGCACCTTAACGCTTTCCTCATGAGCACCGGCCACCACGAAGCCTCGTGGCGGCTGCCCGAGAGCAACCCCCAGGCCAGCACGGACATCAGCCACTACCGCAACCTGGCACAGATAGCCGAGCGCGGCACGTTCGATTCCATCTTCTTCGCGGACTCTCCCGTGATTTTCGGCAACGTGGGCCGCCGGCCGGCCGGAAAACTCGAACCGACGGTGCTGCTGACCGCCATCGCCGCCGCCACCGAGAAGATCGGCCTGATTGCCACGGCCTCCACCACCTACAACGATCCGTTCAACCTTGCCCGCCGCTTCGCCTCCGTCGATTTCGTCAGCGGCGGCCGTGCCGGCTGGAACGTGGTCACCACTGCAGGGCCCGACGCCGCGCGGAACTTCGGCGTCGATGACCAGCCGGCGCACGCCACCCGTTATGAACGGGCGGCGGAGTTCCTGGACGTCGCCGGCAAGCTCTGGGACAGCTGGGATGACGACGCCGTGGTGGCGGACAAGGAGGCCGGCGTCTGGGCGGATGCGGACAAGGTCAGGCCGATCGACCACGTCGGCAAGCATTTCAGGGTCCGCGGTCCGCTGAATGTACCGCGGTCGCCGCAGGGCTACCCGCTGATCGTCCAGGCCGGATCCTCCGAAAACGGCAAGGGCCTGGCGGCGCGCTACGCGGAGGCTGTGTTCACAGCTCAGCAGACGCTCGAAGACGCGCAGGGTTTCTACACCGACCTCAAGGCCCGCACCGCAGCCGCCGGACGCGACCCGGAGGGCATCAAGATCCTGCCCGGCATTGTGCCCGTGCTGGCCGGCACGGAAGCCGAGGCCAAGAAACTGGAACGCGAACTCGACGATCTGATCCGGCCCAAGTACGCGCGCATCGAACTCGCGAAGACCCTGGGCGTCAGCCCGGACGACCTGCCCCTGGACAGGCAACTGCCGGCAGACCTTCCGGATGAGGACTCCGTCCAGGGCGCCAAGAGCCGCTACACCCTGATCGTGGAGCTTGCCCGCCGCGAACAGCTCACGGTGCGCCAGCTGATCGGACGGCTGGGCGGCGGCCGCGGCCACCGCACGTTCTCGGGAACGCCCGAGCAGGTAGCCGATGCCATTCAGCTCTGGTTCGAGAGCGGTGCCGCGGACGGCTTCAACATCATGCCCGCAGTGCTCCCCTCAGGGCTGGAGGCGTTCGTGGACCACGTGGTGCCTGTCCTTCGGCGGCGCGGCCTGTTCCGCACGGAGTACACGGCAGATACGTTGCGCGGTCATTACGGGCTGGAGCGGCCGCTCAACCGCTACTCCGGTGCCGCCGGGCTGGCTGCCGCGCACGCCTGAGCGCTGCCTGAGCCCCCGGCGCCCGCCGCCCGTCAGCCGGCGCCCGTCAGAGCGGAAACTTCCCCGACAGCTCGAGCGTCCCGGCGCATGTCCACGCGGCGAGGCGTTCCTCGTCCGAGGGTCCGCCGTCGAGCGGGCTGGTGAGGCGGGGGCGGCGGACCCAGCATCCCGCCTCCTCGGCGATCAGGGCGCCGGCGGAGAAATCATGCTCATTGAGACCGCGTTCGCCGAAGGCGTCGTGGGTTCCGTCCGCCACAAGGCACAGGTCCAGGGCAGCGGACCCCAGCCGGCGCACATCGGCGAAACCGTCCATGAAACCGCCGAGGGCCTCGGCCTGCTCGGCACGGACATTGGGATCGTAGCTGAAGCCGGTGGCCAGGATCTGCCCGGCGCGGCCTGGAACGGGACCGGTGAGCTGGGTCCGCTGTCCGCGTTCCTCCAGCCACGCGCCCTGCCCGCGGGATGCGTAATAGACGCGGCCAAGGGCGGGGGCATTGACGACGCCGGCCAGCCAGGCGCCGTCGGGATCCGCCACTGCCACGGACGTGCCGTAGTAGACGATGTTCCGGATGAAGTTAGTTGTGCCGTCCAGCGGGTCGATTGACCAGCGGTACCCGCTGGGATCGTCCCGGCTGAGCGTGCCGTGTTCCTCGCCGGTCACGGTGTCCTGCGGCCGGGCGCGGGCAATGACGGCACGCACGGCGTTCTCGGCGGCGACGTCGAACGCCGTGACCCAGTCCCCGGCGTCTCCCTTGTTGCTGATGTCCAGTTCCGCGGCGTTCCGGGTGGCGAGCACCGCCGCCCCGGCTGCGGCGGCCTCCTTGGCCACCTCGAGCAGGTCTTCCGGTGTGACGCTCATTCCCGCAGCTCTTCCTGGTGGTCTTCGGCAACGTCTCCGTTGGTGGCGGCTTCATCCGGCGCGTCCTCAGGAGCACTGTCGGACCCGCTGGCGGGTCCGTTGGCCAGGAGCTCCCGGAAGCCATCCTCGTCCAGCACCGGAAGGCCCAGCTGCTCGGCCTTGTCCAGTTTTGTTCCGGCGTTCTCACCCGCCACGACGTAGCTGGTGTTCTTGGAGACGGACCCGGCGGCCTTGCCGCCACGGATAAGGATGGCTTCCTTGGCCTCGTCCCGGCTGAAGTTCGGCAGCGATCCGGTGACCACGATGGTGAGTCCTTCCAGGGTCCGCGGGGTGGATTCGTCCCGCTCGTCCGCCATCCGCACGCCGTCCTCGGCCCAGGTGTCCACGATTTCCCGGTGCCAGTCCTCGGCGAACCATTCCTTCAGCGCCGCGGCGATCACCGGTCCCACGCCGTCGACGTGGGCCAGGTCCTCCTCCGAGGCCTGCCGGATGGCATCCATCGAGCCGAAGGCCGTGGCAAGCGCGCGCGAAGCCCGCGGTCCGACGTGCCGGATGGACAGTGCCACCAGGACCCGCCACAGCGGCTGGGTCTTGGCCTTCTCCAGTTCGGTGAAGAGTTTTTCGGTGGTGGCTGTCGGCTTCGATGGGGACTTGGCCGTGCCCTTGCTGTAGAAATACGGCACGAGTTCGAATTCGCCGGTGCCCACGCCCTTGGACCTCTTCTCGCGGCGGATCCTGACTCCGGCAAGGTCCTCGCGGGCGAGCCGGAACAGGGTTGCCTCGCTGGTCAGCGGCGGGGTTTCCGGCTCGGCCGGCTGGGTCAGGGCGATGGCGGCTTCCCAGCCGAGGGCTTCAATATCGAAGGCGCCGCGGCTGGCCACGTGGAAGATGCGTTCACGGAGCTGTGCCGGGCAGGAGCGCGCATTGGGGCAGCGGATGTCGACATCTCCCTCCTTCCCGGGAGCCAGCGGCGTCCCGCAGGAGGGGCATTCCGTGGGCATGACGAAATCCCGTACCGGCGGGTCCTGCTGGTCCCGGAGCGCAAGCACCGGGCCAACAATCTCCGGGATGACATCCCCGGCTTTCCGGAGCACCACGATGTCGCCGATCTTCACACCCTTGGCCTTGACGACGTCCTGGTTGTGCAGGGTGGCCATACCCACCGTGGAACCCGCTACCTTCACCGGCTCCATCACCCCGTACGGGGTGACCCGGCCGGTACGCCCCACGTTCACGGCAATGTCCAGCAGCTTGGTGTGGACTTCCTCCGGCGGGTACTTGTAGGCGACAGCCCAGCGCGGCACCCGGGAGGTGTACCCGAGTGCGCGCTGCGTGGCGAAGTCGTCCACTTTGACCACGATACCGTCAATCTCATGCGTGAGGCTGTGCCGCTTGTCGCCGTAGCGCTTGATGAAGGCCAGCACTTCCGTGATGCTGCCAAGGAGCTCAAAGTACGGGCTCGTTGGCAGGCCCCAGGCTGCCAGCTGGCGGTAGGTGTCCGACTGGCTGGCCGTTTCCAACCCTTCGCGGGCACCGATGCCGTGCACGTACATGCGCAGCGGGCGCTTGGCCGTTTCTGCCGGGTCCTTCTGGCGGAGCGAGCCGGCCGCGGCGTTGCGCGGGTTGGCCAGCGGCGCCTTGCCGGCCTCGATGAGCGCCTCGTTGAATTCGGCGAAGGCCTGCGACGGAATGAAGACCTCGCCGCGGACCTCCATTTCGGCCGGGAAGTTCTCGCCGGTCAGCTGCTGCGGGATTTCCTTGATGGTCAGGACGTTGTGGGTGATGTCCTCGCCTGTGTAGCCGTCCCCGCGGGTGGCGGCCCGGACCAGTTTGCCGTCGCGGTAGAGGAGGTTGACCGCCAGGCCGTCGATCTTGAGCTCCGTGAGCCAGGTGGGACCTGCGGCGCCGTTGCCGAGCTTGGCGACGCCTGCCTCGGCCTTGGCGATCCAGGCCTCGAGTTCCTCGAGGGAAAAGACGTCCTCGAGGCTGTACATCCGCTGGAGATGTTCGACGGCGGCAAACGCGGCGGACACCTCGCCGCCCACCTCCTGGGTGGGTGAATCGTTGGACACCAGTTCGGGGTGCATTGCTTCGATCGTTTCGAGGCGCCGGAAGAGTTCGTCGAACTCGGCGTCCGAAATGGTCGGCGCGTCCTCCTGGTAGTAGGCAAAGCGGTGTTTGCGCACCTCTTCCACCAGGTTTTCGTATTCCTCCCGCACGGCGCCGGAGGGCACCCGCCCCCCTGCGGCGCCGGCCTGATTTGTGCTGTCTGTTTCGGTGTCTGCTGCCGTGTTCCCTGTGCTCACAGACCTATCCTGCCTTAGATCACTGACATTGTCTGGCACCCTCAAAGGCGAATGCCGGGTTAACAGCCGGATGCCCCGGACGCTGTGTGGCGTCCGGGGCATCCGGCATGCTGTCCCCGACGGGACGAGGCCTTCCTAGCGGGAAGCCTCTTCCTGCTGGGAAGCGTTCTTGGTTGCCTGCTTGCCCGCTTCCTGCAGCGCCTGTGCCACCTTGGCCAGGGCCGTCACATGCGAACCGGACCACTCGCTGCGGAACTTGTCCGCGTCCGGGCCCTTCCAGTCAGTGCCGTCAAGAGCCTTCGACAGCTGCGACTTCTGCTTCTCAATCTCGGACGAACCAGCCTGCAGCTTGGTTCCGAGCGCCTTGAGCTGAGCAATGTCTGCACCCCAAATAGCCATTAGTTATCTCCTTTAGTCAACGGACCCGATCCGATCGGCTCCCCAGCGGCCCCCGGCTCATCCGGAAGATCCATTACCTAGAACCTATCCCGCGGTCCAACCCACGTCGATGGGCACCGCTCCCCATGCACCACTCACCGTGCCGCTCCCACGCGGCCCAGGTCCGGTTCGGTCTGGTTGCGGTTCTCAGGAGGCAGCGCGATTTGCAGCTTGCGGACCTTGCCCCGGCCCACAATGTAACCGCGTCCTGGAATGAAGTCCGAACTGATCTTGCCCAGTGAGGTGTTGAGCAGGCTGTCGCCTTCGATGTCGCCGGGGTTGATCAGCAGTCCCCGCCGGCCGGATTTGAACGGCTGCGACAAGGACCAGGCGGAGGACCAGGTGGAGGTTTCAGACTCTCCCACCACCCACTGATCGGACTTGATGGACGTGGTGACAAGCCGCTCGATGCCGGACTCGGCGCCGGTGTCCGTGAACTCGGTGAGACCCTCGATGAAGATGGCAAGCCTGCCGGGGTTCTCCGCGGAGTAGTCCACCAGTCCGTCAATGGCCTCTTCGACGTCATCAGCGCCGACGAGCGACCGGTTCCATACCTTCAGCGACGCCACGGCGGACCGGCGGGAGCCGATGTAGATCAGTTCGGCGCCGGGGTTGGACCGGCGCAGGGCGTAGGCCATGGTGACCAGGGCAACTGTCCGGCCGGCGCCTGGCGGACCGGCAACGAGCAGCGGGCCCTTGGCCATGATCTCGGCCGGCTGGAGCGTTTCGTCGTCCACACCGATGACCGGAAGGTCCTGGCTGCCGGCCGGAAGGATGTCCAGGTCAACCTGTTCGGGCAGCCGTTCGATCTGCGGCGCCTTCTCCACGCCTTGGCGCAGCATGGCCTCGCTGAGCTTGTGCACCTCGCGCGCCTGCAGGGCCAGGTTCGAGTCACCGCCGAGCACGGCAAGCTGGACCTCATGGGCTCCGAGCAGGCCGCGGCCCGGGGGTGACGACTGGCCCAGGACGTCCTTCGGTACATCCAGCGAAATGTAATCGTCTTCGGACGAGAGCCGCAGCACCAGGCGCCGCTGGATCGACGCCAGCAGCGAGGCCGGGACGGAATTGGGCCGGTCGCCGGTGACTACCAGGTGGATGCCCAACGGCCGGCCGTCCGTGGCCAGCTGCAGGAAAATGTCCCACAGCGCGGACAGGCGGCTGTACTCGTAGGCTTCGCGGAAGCTGGACATACCGTCCACCAGGATGAAGATCCGCTTCTCTTCCGGATCGTTGGCCAGCTTCCGGTATTCCACGATGGTGGAGGCACGGACTTCGGAATAGCGGGCGGCGCGGTCGTCGGCCACGTCGCGCAGCCAACGGAGCAGCCTTCCGACGCGTTCGACGTCGTCGCCATTGATGATCTCGCCCACGTGCGGCAGGCCGTCGAGCATCTTCAGTCCGGAGGAACCGCAGTCGATGCCGTAGACGTGGACCGGGCCTCCCCGCGGAGTGATTGCCGCAGCGATGGCGATGCCCCGCAGGGCGGCTGACTTGCCCGATCCGCCCGTTCCGTAGATGGCCATGTTGCCGTCTTTGTCCGGCTCGTAGAAGACGGTGGGCTGGTCCTGGTGGGCGGGGTCGTCGGCCACACCCAGGAGGAGGCGTTCGTCCGTCCTGGGGTTGGGCAGCTTGGAGAAATCGTAGGTCTTGGCCAGCTCGTTCAGCCACGGTTTACGTGGCGGCTCGATGGAAAGCACCTCGGCTGCCTTGATGATGTTGGCCGTCATCCGCGCAATGTCGTTGGGGCCGGCAGGTTCCTCCCGCACAGGCTTCTCAGGCGCGGGCGCGGCCCAGTTGGGCCCCGATCCGAACGCCATTTCCACGATGTCCATCTGCGGAGCCTGCGGCTTTTCCGTGGTCCAGCCGCCGGCGTAACCGGTCTGGAAGCCCTGGATCCGGCCGGGGCCGGTCTTCGCGGCACCGCGGCCCGGGATCGACGGGTCGAAGTAGGCCGCGGTGGGAACGCCGAGAATGTCCGTGGCATCCTCCTCGTCGGCCATGCGGAGCGCCACCCGCAGGTTGGTGTTGGCGCGCAGGCTGTCCTTGATGACGCCGGCGGGCCGCTGGGTGGCGAGGATCAGGTGGAGGCCCAGGGAACGGCCGCGGGCTGCCACATCCACCACACCGTCCACGAACTCGGGGACTTCGGTGGCGAGGGCCGCGAACTCGTCCACGATGATGATGAGGTACGGCGGGGCCTCGGGATCCGCCTCGCGCTGGAGGCCCAGCAGGTCCTTTGCCTTCTTCCGGTTGAGCAGGTGCTCCCGGTAGTGCAGTTCGGCCCGGAGGGAGGTCAGGGCTCGGCGCACCAGGTGCTGCGAGAGATCGGTGACCAGGCCCACCGTATGGGGCAGGTGCAGGCAGTCGGCAAAGGCGGCACCGCCCTTGTAGTCCACGAACAGGAAGCTCACCCGGTCCGGGCTGTACGCGGCCGCCATGCCCATGACCCAGGACTGCAGGAATTCGGATTTTCCGGCGCCCGTGGTTCCACCCACGAGTGCGTGCGGGCCCTCGTTCTTCAGGTCGAGGTACAGCGGTTCGACGCCCTTCGATCCGACCAGGGCACGGAGCGTGCCGTTGTCCTTGCGGTTGGCAACTGCTGTGGCACGGACCGAGTTGTTCTCTTTCCAGCGGTCCGCCACTGCCTGAGGGTTGTCCATGAAGTCCTTGCCGATCAGGCTGACGTAGGACACAGCACGGGGCAGGTCGGAGTCGTCGTCAACGGGCTTGCCCACATCCACCACCGGGGAGAGCATCCGGGCCAGCTGGGCGGCCAGTTCGGCGTCGAGGCTTTCGCAGCTGACCGGGTAGGTGTGGCGGCCCAGCCGGACCTGGCCGGTGGTGGTTCCGTGGTCGCCGTCGACCACCATGAAGTCGCGGCACGCGGCCGGAAGCGACTGGACGCTGGTGGCCACCCACATGACGTGGACGCCGGAATCCGGCCCGCGTTCCACGAGCCGTGTCAGCCGGCCGCGGTCAACGGGAGCATCGTCTTCGACGATCACCAGCACGGACGGGAGGACGGGGGCAGGGATGTCGCCGTTCTCGCTGTCGACGCCTGGCCGGGGCGCGGGACGCGGCGACTGCGCGCCCGCTTCGCGCTGGTCAACGAGGTCCTCAAGCCGGGCGAGCAGTGAGGACCCGCCGGCCGGTCCGGCCGCCAGGTGGTCGCCGCTGAGCGGGCTGTGCCCCGAGCCGACGTGGGGCAGCCACTGGAGCCAGTTCCAGCGTTCCCTGGACTGGGCGGAGGTGATTGCCGTAACCACCACTTCGGCCGGGGAATGCAGCCCCACCGTCTGCAGCACCATGCCGCGCGCCACATCGTCCACCAGGCCGCGCCCGCCTGCAAGCCCGAAGGCGCCGGAGGAGCGGAGCTGGGACACGATGGGAACGCCTTCGATGTCCTGGAACTGTTTGAGGCAGGATTGGATTTCCTGCATGTACTCGGCTTCGGTTTCGTTGTTGCCGGGCTCTTCGAACGCAATGCGCGACGGCGCCGTACCCAGCCCGAAACGCAGGCCCAGAAACCCCTTGTGCTCGGGCCGGTGCGTCCAGAGCAGGGGTCCCAGCTTGTAGATCGAATCCACCGTGTCGCTGACGGAGGGGGCCTCCTGGAGGCGCACGGAGCGCTCGATGTGCTGAAGTTCCGTGATGTCCTTGCGGAACACTGCCATCGCTTCGCGGAACTGCTTCAGCTGCTCCTTGCGTTCCCGTTTGCTTTGCATCTTGTGGTCCACGTAGTGGCCGATGATGAACAGCGGCATCATCATCATGAACAGCACCGACAGCACGTTGCCCGTGACGGCAAACAAAATAGCGCCCATCATGAGCGGCGCGATCAGCATGATGTAGGGGAACGGGTGGTGGTCCTGGCGTTTGGGTCCGGCCGGGAGCACGCGCTTGGGCGGGGCGAAGCGCGGCACGACGCGGGGCGAACGGTTGAAGTCCACCAACGGCGACGTCGGCGCACCCCCGTGGTGGCCAAGCCCCACAACGGAAACGGTCGTGTCGCCCAGCGTCACGGTGTCCGAGGAGTTCAGGGTTGCCCGGGTGACCGGCAGCCCGTCCATGATCAGCCCGTTGGCGGAATTCGTGTCCACGATTTCCACGGTTTCCCCCACCGTGATGCGGGCGTGCCGCTTAGACGTCATGGGGTCCGACAGCCGGATGTCCACGTCGCGGTCCCGGCCGATGTAGCTGGTGCCGGACGGCAGCGAAAATTCCTGCCCGACGTCGGGCCCGGACAAAACACGGAGTGTCGCCGCGGCGGGTCCGCGGCTCGCTCCGGGTGCGGCAAACTGCTCGCTGACCTGTGTCAGCGAAACGATGGACCCCGGCCGGAGCCCCGATTCGAGCAGGTTGTCCGCGCGGTTGAGGATGTTGCCGCGCATTCCGCCGGCCACGAATGCCTCATCAATGCAGAGCGACAGGTTCTCCGGCGGCTGGGTGCCGCGCCGTTCGGGATCGGCGGCCCACAGCTGGGTGGCGATGTCCGCCACGGTTGCCAGGCCGTCAACGGTGACGGCGAGATCCTTGGCCTCGGCCGGATCCCGGCGCAGTGTCAGTCGGATTTTCACCCTTCGTCGACCCCCCTCATTTGCTCGATCAGGTACAGGTCGTCCGCCGTCACCAGGTGCGACGTCACGGCGTGTTCAACCAGCCGCGCGCGCCGGTTGGTGGCCAGCTTCCCGCCTCCCCCGCGGAGCCCGGCCACACCGACGCGGTCCAGTTTGTCGCACACGTTGTCCAGCTTTCTGTTGAACCGGGTCAGTGCCCAGCCCAGGGTCTTGGCGGCGGCGGCCGACGACGGGATGGCACTGAAGCCGGTGCCGTCGCGTCGAAGCATGGGCTCGGCGAGCGCAACGATGAGCGCTTTTTGGGAATCGGTGAAGACAACGGGTCCGATGGTGGTGTCCCCGCCGCTCTCGTCACCGGGGACCTCCTGGCGGAAAGAGGGCGTCTTGAGGTGGACGGCAAACTCGTAGGTGGTGGGGCCCGCGGTGAAGATCACGTTGGTGTGGCTGAAGACGAGCGGAATCCGTGCACCGGGTGATAGCCAGGCCTGCATCCCGCCGGTTCCGTCCGCCACCGTGGCGGAGAGCATGCTTCCGACGTTGCTGAGCCACCAGATGCCGTCGTACCGGGCGATCTGGAGGAAACGTCGATGCAGGTACGGGTTGTCGTCGACTTCGAGGTCACCCTCGCGTCCGATGCTGAAGACGTCCTCGTCCGACGGGTCGTACCACTCGCCACAGAAATCTATTGCTAGATCCCCCATTTTCCGTGCCTCCTCAGTCGGCTGTCCATTTGTTCCATGTGGCGGCTACGAGCCAAAGCAAGCAATGGAGTCAGGCCCTCCCGGTGAAGCGGCACCGTCGGCGCGGACAATGATGACCTGGACGCAGACCGGCGGGTTAAGCCCGGAAACAACGATGTTCCTCGCACGCTCGGTCTCATAGGGGCCGTCGGATTGGGCGGTCTTGATTCGCCACTTGTACGTGTCGCCGTCCTTGGGCTGCGGGTTCGTCCACCTGAAGACGATGAGTCGCCCTTCCGGGTCATCACGCGCCGCGGTCAGGCCTTCGACGTCTGGAACAGTACCGCTGTCCAGCGGATCCGCGGGCGGTTTGCTCACCGTTTCGGTCGGCACCGTTTTCGGCACGGCGGAATTTGCCAGGACAATGCCGATGACGACGGCGACGGCCAGCACCGCAGCGCCCGCCACCGACAGCCAGAGGTTCCGCTTGGTGTGATCAACGGGGGCCTCCGCAGGTACCTCACGCACCGGCTGCGGCCTGTTGACCGTGGCGGCGATGTCGGCGTCGCTGCGGTTGTCCCGGCCCGCCGGACCGCCCTGCCAGCCTCCCTGTTTCCCTGCGGAACCCCGGTGGACCGTCGCGTCGTCGGTGGCATCATCTCCGGCGCCGGCCGGCGGTGCTGCCGCGATGCTGCCCCGCAGCATGGTGCCCTGCGCCCAGTCATCGTGTTGATCCGGGCGTGCGGCCGGCCCCGGAACCGGCCCCGAAGGTACGGGCGGTGCCGAAGGCATGACGGGGGTGAACCCGGAAGGCGACACAGGACGTGCCCTGGCCGGGAATGTCGGGGCGTGTCCTGTCTGGTCCGGATCCACGGAGGCGATGCTCCGCACCCTGGTTTCCTCGAAGCCGTCGTCCGGGTGGCTGTCGTCGCCGTGAGCCTCCTCCAGGACCTCGAAGGGGGTGACTGAAAGGTTGAGCTCCGCCTGCGTGCGCTGCAATGCCAGGGCGAAGGCATGGGCCGAGGAGTACCGGGAGGCGGCCGACTTGGCCATCGCCGTCGAGAGCGCCAGCTCCAGAGACTCTGGGACGTCCGCACGCCCCAGCCGGGGCACCGGTGAGTTGGTGATCCGGGAAATCAGTTCGCGCTGCGAATTGTCGGCACCCGGCAGGACGAACGGCGACCGTCCGGCCAGAAGCGTGTACAGCGTGGCGCCGAGCGCCCAGACGTCCACCATCACGCCGTCCACGGGGCCGTCCCGGAACTGTTCGGGCGGGGACCACGGAATCGACATCCCGGCGTCCTCGTCCGCATCGCTGCCGAGGGTGCCGGAGATGCCGAAGTCCGTCAGCGCCGGACGGTTGTAGTCGGTGACCAGGATGTTGGCCGGTTTGATGTCCCGGTGGACAATGCCGGCCCGGTGGGCGGTCTCGACGGCGGATGCCACCTGGATCCCGACTGCCAGGACTTCATCCACGCTGAACCGCTGCCGCCGGTAGCGGACGTCCAGGCTTGGCCGGGAGCAGTACTCCATGGCCAGGTAGGAATGGCCGTCCCCGGTGACTTCGGCTTCGAAGATGGTGACGATGTACGGGTGCGAGGACAGCTGGGCCATGAGGTTCGCTTCGGATTCGAAGCGGCGCCGGGCACCCTCGGTCTTCAGGTCGGACAGGAGCACCTTGACGGCAACCTTGCGCCGCGGCCTGTCCTGTTCGTACAGATAGACGTCGGAGAACCCGCCCGAACCGAGCAGGCTGATGTACGTGAAGCCGGGAATGGGCGGCGGCGGGGCTACGGGCCGCTTGGAACTCATAGAATCTCCTCGAACCGCAGCGATACATCGTCGCCGAGTTCTGCAATATCTCCGTCTAGAAGGATGGCCATCTCGTTCTGGGCAAGACGCCGGGGCGGCTGGCCTTCCCGGACCAGGACGGTGCCGTTGGTGGCCTTGAGGTCGCACAGCATCACGTGCCAGCCTTCAAGGCGCACTTCAACATGTGACCGGGAAATGTCGCCGCTGGGGCTGGCCACCTGGACGAGCCGCGGCATGCCGCCGCCCTGGACCCGGGACACGGAAGGCTGGCGGCCGATCACGAGCGACTGGTCCAGGTCGATCAGTTCACCGGTGGACACCCGGACGCGCCCCAGCCGTGGGCGCCGTACCTGCACGGCGTCGGAAGCCAGGGCCATACCGCAGCCGGTGCACTGCGCGTGCGTCGGCGGGTTCGCGTGGCCCTGCGCGCAGACACGTGCCAGGACCATGGGGCCGGTGGCCGGGCCGCTACCGGCGGCAGGGGCCGGCACCTGCGGGGCGGTTCCGAGCCCGAGGTCGCTTTTCATGATCGTTTCGCCGTCGTGGTCGCCTTCCGGCGCGGGCACAGCTGACGGGATTTGCCAGTCCGGCGTTTCGCCTGACGACGGCGGAACGAACGACTCGGGAACGAACGACGGCGGCCCGGCCGGCCGGGCCGGCATGTCGCCGCCGGTGTTCCACGGGACGGAGTCGATCAGCCCGCCCTGCTGGGCGGGGATCAGGGGCGAAGCAGGCATGCTTGGGTGTGCGGGCACGGGCAGCTGTGCACGAAAGGACGGCTGGGCGTCGACTTGCGCGGGTTCCTCCGCTGCTGCCTCCTGCTGATCGCCGTGCCCGTCGGCAGATTCCTCCGGGCCGGCCGGTTCCACGCTGGACTGGTCCCCCAGCTCCTCCTCGGGCTCATCCCGCACCGCGGCGTCCTCAATGCGCCGCATAACGGTCTTGTCCCACAGATGGTCGTAACTTCCCGTCAGCTCGTTCGCGGGAACCTCGGGGGCCTCCGTTCCGGAGGCGGCGTCGGCAACCTCCGTGCCGGCAACTTCCATGGCTGCATCTTCCGTGGCTGCATCTTCCGTGGCAGCCTCGTCTGTGGCAGCCTCGTCCGGCAGTCCGGCCGTTCCGTGGTTCGTGTACTCGAGGTCGTCATCGGGAAGACCCATCACGGTTACGGCGGACGCACCGTGTTCAGCAGACACCTCGCGGACGGGTTCGGGGGCGTGCACAGGGGCTTGCGCAGGTTCCACCGGCGCCAGGGCCGCCGGCACCTCAGCGGGTGGCTCTGCCACCGGGACCTCCGCCGCCGGGACTTGCTCTACGGATACTTCCACCACCGGGACTTCCGCGACGGGAAGTTCAGAGAGTGGGACTTCCGCCGGCCCGCCCGGTTCCGTTCCGGACGTTTCCGGCATCTCCGGCATCGGCGCCAGGGCCGCGGCGACGCGTCCCACGGTGAGGCTCTGCAACAGCACAACGCCCTCAGCCAGCGGGAGTTCGGCTGCCCCGGCGGCGTCGCCGGGAACCGAGACCTTATACGATTCCGGTGCGCTGAGCCTGCGCTCGGTCCAGGTGGTCACGTCGCTGCCGTTCAGCTCCACCGGTCCTGCGGCAAGCTGGGCTGTCAGCTCAATGTCACCGCGAAGGAACACCCGGAGGGAATCCCGGAACTCCACGATGCCGAACCACGGAATCTGTGCCAGCGAACCGGAGGAGGCACTGGTTACCGCGTGCAGTACTTCGTGGACCTCGGGCTCGCGGGCAAGAAGCTCCCAGAGCGAGTCCACGAGCGCAGGCGGCGTCGCGGGCGCCAGCAGCACAGCGGTCCCGGACCGGACCACCCCAAGCCAGGTTCCCGGGGTGTAGCTACTTGAGACCATCGTGGCGGTCCTCGTTTTCGTTTACGGCATCCGGAGCGTCCCCGGCCGAAGCCTGGTCCGCAGGGTCCGGCGCATCGGCAGGCTGTGCGGAACCGGGAACCTCGGGAAGTTCCTCCGTGTCCACCGCGGCGCTGTCGAGCACTTCGGTGCGCGGCAATGTGTCCTCGTCTTCGACCGCCGGACGGGGCGCGGTGTCCGTTCCGGCGTCGTTCATGACATTCCTGGCATCCACGACGATCACGGTGACGTTGTCACGGCCGCCGCTGCGGAGTGCCGCCTGGATGAGGGCGTCCACGGCGTCCTGGGGGTGGCCCACCGTGCTCAGGATGCGGAACATGTGGTCGTCGGTGAGCTCGGCGTTAAGGCCGTCCGAGCAGACCATGATGCGGTCGCCTTCCTCGACGGGCAGCAGCCAGTAGTCGGCTTCTGTCTCGTCGCCGGTCCCCAGGGCGCGGGTCACGACGTGCCTGCGGGGATGGACTGCCGCCTGCTCCTTGGTGATTTCGCCCGCGTCGACAAGTTCCTGCACTTCGGAATGGTCAACGCTGACCTGCGCGAATTCGCCCTGGCTCAGCCGGTAGGTCCGCGAGTCGCCGATGTTCATGACCAGCCAGTACGGGACACCCATTTGTTCCACGACCACAACACCGGAGAGGGTGGTGCCGGCACGCGAGCCCGTGGCGGTGCGGATGCGTTCATCGGCACTGACCAGGTATTGCTGCACGACCTCGGCCGTGGCCGTCCGCTCCCCCGTGGCCAGCTGCGGCATCCCGGCGAGTGTCCGGACGCAGATTCCGCTGGCGATCTCGCCCGCTTCGTGGCCCCCCATGCCGTCCGCGACGGCGAACACCGGATCCGAGGCGATGAACGAATCCTCATTGAGTTCCCGGCGCAGGCCACGATCCGTGCCGTAGCCGCAGCTCAATAGAAGTCCGGGCTCCCGGCCCGTGTCAGAGGTGGCGGCTGCCGGCTGGGAATTCATGCCTGTCCTAGGTGGAAGGTGCGGTCACCGAAGTGCACGGTGGACCCTGGGCGTACAAAGGCGGGTTCCCCGGCCTGCAAAGCAGTACGGATGCCGTCCGGAGTGGTGACGGCGCTGCCGTTGGTGGAGTTGCGGTCGGTAACCCAGACGCCGCCGTTGTCCTCGAGCAGGTGCAGGTGGGTCTTGGAGATGGAACGGCCGGGGTCGGCGACGGCGAGCAGTTGCGAGATCTGTTCGCCCGGATGGCCGTTCGGATTCCGTCCGATAAGGACGGTTCGGTCAAGCTGGAAGTCGCGGCCGTCGTCCAGCCTGATGCGCAGCACAGCTACCGGGGCCGGCACGGTTTGCCCGCGCATCTGGGTCCGGTCGTGGTCGTCGTCCGGGTGGAAAGCCCACGCCGGAACGGTCGGCGCCTGCATGGTCGGGTCCTGCGTTGTCGGTGCCCGCGCCGTCAGATCCTGGGCCGGCAGTGGCTGCGCAGCCGGGCCCTGGACCTCCGGGTCCGGCAGCGGCCTGGTCTGGACCGGGGCGGGCCCGGCAGGCGCCGCCGGTGGAACAGGCGCAGCGGCGGCAGGGCCGGCCCACGGCTGGGGCGCTGCCGGAGGCTGCCACTGGTTCGGGTTCAGGGGTGCCTGCGGAAATGCCGCAGGAGAGTTGTTGCCCTGCACCGGCGCGCCCTGGGGGTTGATGACCTGGGCACTGGCGGGTGCTTGCGCCGGTGCTTGCGCAGGCAATCCTTGGGCCGGCCTGCTCGCCGCGCCCGCAATCGGTGAGGAAACCTGTTGCACGGGAGGGAGGTCCAGCGGGGCGAAGCTGTACGGCCCCTGGATTCCCCCGGTTGTTATGGGGTTGCGGCCGGCGCTGACGTCGAACACGAGGGTCTTGGCCGCAGTGTCGTGCCAGCCTTGGAGCCTGCCGTTCCTGTCCCAGGAGTTGGAAGCCACGACCACGAATGCCCAGGCAATGCCGAGCAGACCCAGGGGCGCAAGGATCCACAGGGCGGCTTCGAACCACTTGAAGACCACCACGAGCACCGCTGCGGCCACGGTCAGGA
Source organism: Arthrobacter sp. NPDC093128 (assembly GCF_040683875.1). Classification (NCBI taxonomy): domain Bacteria; kingdom Bacillati; phylum Actinomycetota; class Actinomycetes; order Micrococcales; family Micrococcaceae; genus Arthrobacter; species Arthrobacter sp. NPDC093128. The sequence continues at coordinate 286,495 of NZ_JBFBEY010000002.1, read as the reverse complement.
GGAGGCCTGCCCCGGTGATGAGGCCCCGCAGGAACACGGCTCCGCCGCCCGGGGCGTAGCCGTCCGGGTCCGTGCTGCGGATGCCCATGAGCCGGTTGCCGATGGTGTTGCCGGAGCGGCCTTCGATTCCGAGCTGCACCAGCATGTAGACCACGGTGATGCCAACGGCGATGCCGCCAAGCAGCACCAGCATCGCCGTGTCGTAAACGATGAAGCCGCCGCTCTGGGTGCGGGTGACCGTGGTGAACCCGATGGTCAGCATCACCACCAGCAACGCGGCCGGCCCCACCCAGTCGAGCACGGCGGCGCCCAGGCGTTTGCCGGGCGCCGCGGGAACCAAGTCCAGATTGCCACCCATTCCGGTACCTCCCCCTTGTACGTAGGCGCCTTGTACGTCGGCGCCTGGTGCCTGGGCTCCGTGCACCTGCGTCCCTCGTCCGTGGGCTGCTTGCCCGAAGGCGCCCGGTCCGGCGGCGTCCGCCCCCGCCTGTGCTACCGGGATACTACCGGGAATCGGGCTGCCATGCGCGGCGGCCCGCTCCATCAGCTCCCGCTGCGAGTGGTCGATGTTCCGGACGTTACGGGCGGCCCTGTTGGTCAGAGGGGCACCACAGGCCGGGCAGAACGTCGCTCCGGGACGTATCAGTTGCTGGCAGCGCTGGCAGCGCTCGGCGTCGTGCATCATGGTTCGTTGCGGTTCTCTCTCAAATCGCGCCGCAGCACGGTCTGTTCGTCGTCCGTCCCGGACGCGGCCGGGCCCGACGGTGCCGGACCGCCATCCACCCTACCCGCGGGGTCCGTTTTCGCCGGCCGGACAGGCCGGAGTCCCCTCAGTTTGAGTGCGGTCCTGCCGTCCGACAGGAGGGAACGCGGTGAGAAACGGGCAGCTTGCCGGCCCCAGAATCCCACCGTGGCGGTCATTTCCTTGAGCGAGCCGTCCACGATTGTCCAGTACTCCTGAACGTCCGCTTCGCTGGGCTGTCCGGACCCGAAAATGGAGGCATCGGCACGGTGCGCCAGCAGCGTGGTGGTGCCGGCCGTTCCCGGGAATGCCTCGCCAAGGACGACGGCGGACTCCCGGCGTGTTGCCCGGGTGTCCACGGCGGCGCCCATGTCCGTTGCGAGGCTGACTACTTCGTTCCAGCCGCCACCAACCCGTTCGGCCGGGTGTCCGTCGGAGAACCGGGCCTTGCGGCGCCTGCTCTTGAGCAGCGCGATGAGGAGCAGCGGCAACGCCAGGATCCCGATGGGGATCAGGGCAATACCGATTGCGGTGAGGATGGGTCCCCAGAACAGCCACGGGTTGTTCTTCTTCTGGTCAGCGTCAAGCGCGTCCGGGGAAGAGTCCGGGGGCAGGTCGGCCGGCTCCTGCGGCGGGGGCGGCGGCTGCAGGACCTGGGGTTTGGGCTTGGACTTGTTCTCCGGGTCCGGCGGGATCGGGACGTTGTCCTTGGGCGGTGTGGGGTCGAAGGACACCCAGCCGACACGGTCGAAGGCGACCTCCACCCAGGCGTGGACGTCCTTGCCGGTGATTTTCACTTCTCCGGCACCGTTTTCCGGGCTCTTCGGATCCGGGTAGAAGCCCATCACCACCCGTGACGGGATACCCAGGTGCCTGAGCATCAGGGACATTGCCACGGCGTACTGCTCATCGTCGCCCAGCATCTGCTTGGCGGTCAGGAGGCTGCGGATGCGCGCTGAACCGTGCCCGGACACGCTTGGCAGCTGACCGTCGTCGATCAGTCCGTTGCTGAAGGCCCCCTTCTTCTGGAAATGGGCCTCGATCTGCCGGACCCGGTCGATCGCCGTGGGAGCATCGGCAGACAAATCGTTGGCCTGTGAACCGACCACGGGCGGCACTTCCGAAGCGTCCGGGAGCGCCACTTTGGCGAAGTCGTACTGCGTCAGCTGGCCATGCTCAAGCTTGGCGGGGTCGGATACCTGGACGCTGTACGCATCGCCCTTCGCGAGGCCCTTGGTGGTGACCGCAGTGTCCGTCCCGGAGTTGAAGTACAGCCCCGACGCAGCACTGGAAGAGTCGCCGGTGAAACTGATTCCGGTGGTACGGCGGCCACCGGGCAGGAAGTACCCCTGGTAATCCTCGATGGTGATGTCCAGCGTGTAGTCGTTGCTGGGGACTATGCCGTCGGAGTCAGCAAGCGTGTTGAGGGACTTGGCATCCCCCACCTTGCTGAAGTTTCCTGAGCTGTCCGGGTCCATGTTGTAGTTGGTGCCGTTGAACGCGTCCAGCGCAGCAAGCCTGACCCGTCCGTCCCGGGGAAGGCCCTTGACGACGAACAGGTTGTCGTCCTTCTTGTCCTTGACGAAGTTGCGGAAGCTCGCCAGCGGGGTGATGTAGTCCTTCGGGTCGAACGGGGGGATGATCGTGTTGCGAAGGACCGTCCTGTCGTCGCTGGCAGTGACCAGCGGCGAGGCCACGGCCGTAATGGCGACGCAGGCAGCGATGACCCCGGCAGCGGATCCCAGCCGGCGGACCTTGGCGCGGCGGGCGGTGGCCGCGTCCGACTCCGGCCGGTTGACGGACACTTTGCGGGTGTCGCGGCGTCGGTGCGCGTCCCGGCGGAAGGTGGCCCAGGCCACGGCCACGACCGTCAGGGAGATGCCGCGCTCCACGTTGAGGAAGCCGGCGTTGGTGCTGAACGCGATACCGGTGACGAAGAGCACCAGGACGGGCAGGAGCGGCCAGTACGGGCTCTTCAGCCGCCATGTCATCAGCCCTGCGGCCAGCGCCGTGATGAGTGCGCTCAGGAACGGGACAATGAGCATCCCGCCGGCGGTTCCCACCGGGACGCCGACAGTGAGCATGTCCTTCCAGGAGAAGACGACGCCCAGCAGGAGGGTCCGCAGGGACTCCAGCGTGGGCACAAAACCGGCGATGGCAGCATCCGGCACGGCAAGCAGGGTGCCCAGAACCAGGTACGAGCCGAGCGCGGCGGCCGCGGTGATCAGCGTCCCGAGCCTGAAGTGGGCGTTGGCCGCGGCAATGCCGAGGCCGAGCAGGATGCCGCCGAATCCGGCGATCAGATAGTACGGGTCGCCGCCGAAGCTGAGGCTGAACCCGAGGACACCGAGCCCCAGCAGGACAACCAGGGCACCGGCGTCGAGGGCAAAGTGCCAGGCCGGCTGGCCGTCGCTGAAGGCGGACGGCTGCGGCTGCGCGGGCTGCCTGCGTGGCCGGAAAGCGGGTGCGGAGCTCATGCAGCCGCCTTTCTGAGGATGATGGCGAGGTCGGACAGGTCCCCGAGCGTCAGGACTGTCAGGTCCGCGATGTTGGCGCGGGCCGGTGCTGCCCCCGCCTGAATGCGGACGGCGAGGCTGCGCACGCCCGGCGCTACCGAGGCGGCGGCCGAGCGGAGCTGGGCGGGGGTAACCCGGCTGCCCACAACGAAGAAGACCACCGAGGCATTCGGAATGGTGTCCGCCAGCGACCGGGCCAGGTCAACAGCGGTCTTCCGCAGCGGTGAACCCACGATCCGGGTCATATCGTCCAGCATGTTCCGGCCGGTCTCGCAGCGGAGGGGGCCCTTCTGGGTGAGGACGTCGAGTTCGCGCTGCTCGCGGATTGCCTGGCGGCCGATGGACGCGGCAGCGGATATGGCCAACTCGAATTCATGCTCGGTCTCGTACTCGTCCGTGTTGATGGAGAGCGAGATGGCTAGGTGGGCGCGGCGTGTCTCTTCGAACTGCCGCACCATGAGCTTGTTGGTCCGCGCTGTGGTTTTCCAGTGGATGTGGCGGCGGTCATCGCCGGGCACGTAGTCGCGGAGGGCGTGGAACGACACGTCCGCGCTGGACAGGTCCGTGGTGGGCATGCCTTCAAGGTCCCGGATGAAACCGGCGGCGGAACCGGCCAGGGCAACGGTCCGCGGATGTACGTAGAGGTCCTCCGGCTCAGTCCACAACACTTGGCGGCGCAGCAGGTGCAGGGGGTCGGCGCGGACCGACCGCACCGGACCCACCATAATTACCGCCCGCCGGGCGGTGGGAATCGTGAACAGGTCCTCGTGGACCTGCTGCGGTTTCATCCGCGGCAGGTGGAAGACGGCGGTCGCGGCTCCCACGGGGAGCTCAAGCGCTGCCGGCAGGAGCGGACGCGTGGAGGTGTTGGACACCGCGATGCTGCCGACGGCGCTGTCCCCCACTGCCACCCTGGTCCTGGCGAGGTCCAGCACCACGCCATATGAGGAGCGGCCCAGGATGAAGCCGACGGCGAGGACGAACAGGACGAAGGCTGCCACGGCGGCGGCCTTCGCCTCCTGCCAGCCATAGGCCTGGCCGACGCTCCAGAGCAGGATGGACGCGGCCAGGACGGACCAGCCCAGGACACTGACCACCGAGAGCACCGGCCAGGCGTACTGCAGCCAGACCCAGCGGACTTTGGACCAGGCGGGCGCCAATGCAAGGCCAGCCGTGCTGACGGCTTCGGACCACATGGCGGCCGGGCGCAGGCGGGACACCGCCCCTTCACCGGAAAACGGCCTCTTCAGGCGTTCAGCAAGCCGGGTCAACGGAGTGCTGCTGGACATATCTGTGCCTTTGTTCGCGCGTGGGTCTTGCCGGAATAGTGAGCGGGCACCGCTTAGACGCCGGCGCGCTGCTGCGGGGCAGCAACCTCGGTCAGGACACGGGCCAGCACGGCTTCGGCGGTGGCGCCGGAGAATTCTGCTTCCGGGTCCATCACAAAGCGGTGGGTCCAGACCACGCTGGCCAGGTCCTTCACGTCATCCGGAAGAACGAAGTTGCGGCCCTGGCTTGCTGCCCAGACTTTGGCGGCACGGACCATGGCCAGGGCACCGCGGACAGAGACACCGAGCCGGGTCTCGGGCGCGTTGCGGGTCTCCTCGCAAAGCCGCGAGATGTATTCCAGGACGGCGGTGTCCACGTGGGTGGTTGCGGCCAGGTCAGCCATGTCGCCGATCGCCTGGGTGGTGATGACGGCGGTGATGTCCTTGGACCGGTCCTTGAGGTTGGCGCCGCCGAGCAGCTTCACGGTGGATGCGTGGTCCGGGTAGCCGATGGAGGTCTTGATCAGGAAGCGGTCCAGCTGGGCTTCGGGCAGGCGGTAGGTGCCGGCCTGCTCGATCGGGTTCTGCGTGGCCATCACCATGAAGGGGCGGCCGGCTTCGTACGTGGTGCCGTCGACAGTGACCCGCGATTCCTCCATGACCTCAAGGAGGGCGGACTGCGTCTTGGGCGAGGCCCGGTTGATCTCGTCGGCCAGCACGATGTTGTTGAAGATGGGGCCCTTGTGGAACTCGAACTTCTGCGTCTTCTGGTCGTAGATTGTTACCCCCGTGACGTCGGAGGGCAGGAGGTCCGGAGTGAACTGGATGCGGTTGTTGGACCCCTGCACCGTAGCTGCCAGGGCGCGTGCCAGGGAGGTCTTGCCGGTCCCGGGCGCATCCTCGAAGAGGACGTGCCCTTCGGCCAGCATGGCCGTGAAGGTCAGGCTGATGACGTGGGCCTTGCCAAGCACGGCCTGCCCTACGTTGGCAACGAGCTTCTCGAATGTTCCTGCAAACCAGGCGGCCTGCTCAGTTGTCATGGTCATGGGTGAATCCTCTTCCGGGTTCGGGTGAAACTTCGGGCCACTGCCCGCTTCGTCCAGCGATTAGTCTATTTGTTTTGGTCAGCATCCGCCGGGCCGGGATCCGTAGAGATCCACCGTGGTGGACTTTACGAACCATCCGTCCTTTGCCGACTCGGTCAGCCTGTACCAGGCTGTTCCGTTGCCGTAGATGTCCTTGGTGCAGTCAATGGACAACTTGCCCCAGGACCGCTCCACCCAACCGACGCCGCAACTGGCGGGCGAGCCGGGGGTATAGCTGTCGCTCTGGCCCGGTTTCCCGGGACAGGTGCGCACGCTGCTGGCATCCACCTGGATCTGCGAGGCAGGAGGCGGCGGCGTGGGGTCAGCGCCGGAGGTTGCCCTGGCGGAACCTGCCGGGCCGGTCACCACGGTCACCGCACGTACCTCAAGGGTCCGGGTGTTGCTCCAGCCGCCGCCAGCGGCGTCGAAGCTGTTGGCCTTGCCCACGTTCTGCCAGCCGCCGCTGTCAACTCTGACCTGGTAGTGGTCCAGCGGCCGGCCGTTGGTGAGCGGGTTGTTCCAGGTCCAGTGCACCTGGCCATCGCCCTTCGCCGACGTCCCACCATTGACGTTCGGGGCGTTCGGCGGACCGTACGGGTTGGCTGTGCCGATGGCCTTGCCATCGCCGGCGGTGTTGTTCTTGATGGAGGTCGCGATGATGTTGATGGTCACGTTGGTTCCGTTGGGAAGCCCGTTGATGTTCCCGCCGCCGGGGTTGATGGCGCCCTTCTGGCCGCTGGAGGCGCTGTAGCTGTAACGGATCTCATCGGCCGTGGAACCGTTGCGCTGGGCTGCAGTCAGTTCGGTGAACGTCACCTTCAGTTGGCCGCTGACGCCGGTGTCCGCCACCGTTCCGCTGTTGACGGAACCTGGCTTTCCGGCGGCCCGGATGGGGGCCGACTGCGCGCTGGTGCCGCTGGTGCCGGCCTTGTTGGTGGCCGACACCGTGAACGTGTAGTTCGATTCCGAGTTGCTGACGGTCACGTTCTGCGACGTTCCGGCCGTCACCTGCTGTGTGGCCACGGCGGCGCCGCCAAGGTACGTGGTCAGCGTGTAGGCCGAGATGGCGTCGCCGTTGTTGTTCGGCGCGTTCCAGCTGACCTGCAGCTGGCTCTGGTTGCCGACGGAGCCGGCGCCGGAGACGCTTGGCGCAGCCGGGGTCACCGGTACTCCGGCCGGCGTTTCCGCCGCGGAGTAGGCGCTCCACTCGGACGGCTCCTTGGCATCGTTGCGCGCCAGGACCCGGACCTTGTAGGCCACGCCGTTCTGCAGGCCCTTCCAGACGTAGCTGAGGGACGTCAGGTTCTGGATCTGGGCGTTCTGCCCCGCGGGTGCCGGGGAGATCTCCAGGTCATAGGACTTGACCGGCGAGCCCTTGCTGGCCGGCGCGGACCAGGCCACGGTGAGTTGCTTGTCGCCGAACTTCAGCGCCGGGGCAACAGGAGTGTCGGGCTTGACGTCCGGGCGGACCTCGGCGGAGACCGGAGACCTGTCCGATTCGCCGAACTCGTTCGTGGCCGTGACCTGGAAGTGGTACTTGGTGTTGTTGACCAGGCTGTTCAGGGTGCAGGAGTTGGCCGGGCAATCCTGCTGGTAGCCGCCCTCGCCGTACACCGTGTACTTGGTAATGGGTGAACCGCGGTCCGCCGGTGCAGTCCAGTTCAGCAGGGCCGTCTGGTCACCGACGCTTTGGGCCTGCGGCGTGGCGGGTGCCAGCGGCTTGTCCTTCACCGTCAGGCGGATCCGGGCGGTGGCATTCCGGGACGCTTCCCCGGTCTTGTCCTCAACTGTGTAGGACACAACCAGGGTTCCAGTGAAGCCGGAAGCGGGGGTCACATTGATGTTGCCCCCGGCCACCTCAACGCTGCCGCTGCCGGTCTCCGTTGCAGCCGAGACGATCTTCAGCGGCGTTTCCGGGAACGGGTTGGAATCGTTGGCGAGGACATCCACGGACACCGTCTTGCCGGCGGCCGCGTTGGGCTCGATATCGTCGCTGGCCACCGGCTTGGGGCGGTTGGACGCGGTGACGGCGAGCTGGAATGTGGCGGTGGTTTCCAGTCCCCGTGGATCCTTCGCCTTGACCTGGACCGCTCCGGACGTGCCGGTGGCCGTTGAACCGTCGACCGACGTCTTCAGGGTCTTGCCGTCGATGCGGGCGTTGAAGCCGGCCGGGTTGTTACCCACCAGTTCGTACTTCATGTTCTCCACGTCGTCCCGGTCCGGGTCCGCGGTCAGCCGGCCCAGGTCGGTGTCCGCGGATTCACCCTTGGGAACGTCCACCGCGCTTCCCAGCAGGGTGGGCGGGTTGTTCCGGTTGGGGTCCGGCAGCACTTTGGTCCGGATGCTGAGGGTCGATTTCAGGCCGTCCGCGTCGTCCGGGCCGGAGCCGTCGGTGACTTCGAAGCTGATGGAGCCGGGGCCCACGTAGTCTTGGCCGGCCGTGTAGTTGATCGCCGTGCCGTTTCCGGCCACAGGGTCACCGCCGTCGGCGCCGATCAGCTTGATCCGGTCGGTCTGGGTGAGGCGCGGCGAACGGCCGTCGCGGACCTTCACCCATTCCTTCAGGTCCACAGCTACCGACTGTCCGGCAATAACTTCAAGGACCTCGTCCTTGGCCAGCGTGGGCACCTGCTGGCCGACGCCGGGCACCCAGATGATGGCGGTCGACTTCTGGCCGTCCACATCCTCGACGCTGTACGGGATCAGCTGGGGCTGCTCCGTTAGCTCCACGATCATGTTGCCGTCGGTACCCGGGCGGGCGGTGGTGGCGTCCGTGGCGATCTTGAGGTTCTCCCCCACCCCGTCAGGATCCTCGTCGTTTTTCAGCACGGGAACGTCGACTGCTGTCTTGCCCATCGTCTGGGCGGAGGTCACGCGGTCATCCCTGGCGATCGGCGCCTGCAGCGGCACGTCGTTCCGGACCTTCATCCGGATGGTCGCCTGAGCCGAGGCGCCGCGGTCGTCGGCAACTGTGTAGCGGACGTTGACGGTGCCCTCGCTGGCCGGAGCCTGCAGGATGATCCGTCCGCTCGCCTTGCTCACGGTCGCCTGGAGTTCCGCGGGCGCCTCGATGCCGTCGCCGGCAATGCCGATGGGGTCGCCGTCGGGGTCGGTGTCGTTTCCGGTGGCGTCCACCGCGATCTGGCGTCCCGGACGGACCTGTACGTCGTCGTCAACGGGTGTGGGTTTCTGGTTCGCGTCGCCGCGCGGCGCGATGCCCACGGTGACCGTGCCGGTATTGACGGCGCCCTGCCGGTCCACCACCTTGTAGCGGAAGGTGTCCGTGCCCGCGCCGTCGCCGGCCGCGGTGAAGTCGATGAAGTTGCTGCCGACGGTGGCGGTCCCCATGTTGGGGGTGCTGTCGATGCCGGTGAGCTGGACCGAGTCGCCGTCGGGATCGATGCCGTCCAGTTCCACCGGGATGCGGACCGAGCCGGCTGCCACCACCCTCGCCGTCAGGTTCTTCGGCTGCGGCCGGGAGTTCTCGGCACCTTCCAGCGGGAGGATGTGGATGGTGACGGCCGCGGCGCTCTTCTGGCCCTGCGGGTCAACGGCGTTGTAGATGGCCCGGACCGTCTTCGGCTGCGGTCCGGCGATGAACCGGAGGGTGTTTTCCGAGACGAAGCTCCTGCCGTCCGCTTCCGCCACTGCCTGCGGCAGCACCGGATCCACGGTCAGTTTTTCACCCTGCGGGTGGGTGTCATTGGCCAGCACCGGAATGGTGACGACGTCGTTGACGCGGACGTTCACTTCGTCCGGTTTGGGCTGGGGCGCCTCGACGACGGCGGGTGCCGGCACCGGCACCACGGAGACGCTGCCGGTGGCGGACTTCCGGCCGTTGGACATCGTGTACTGGAAGGTGAAGGGATCCTTCGTCCCGAGGACGTCGGTGATCCGCAGCACGCTGTGGTCGATCACGCTCACCGATGCGGTGGTGTTTTCCGGAAGCTGGACCGATTGCAGGACCAGCACTCCCCCGGAGGGATCGGAGTCGTTGACCAGCGGGTCGAGGAGGACGCTTCCGCCCGTCGGCATGAGCGCCACGTCGTGGACCGCCACGGGATCGCCGGTGTCCTTGCCGGATTCCACGTCAACGCGGATGAGGCCCTGGCTGCTTTGCGGACCGTTGCTGGCGATATAGGTCAGGTAGACGGGGCCGGCGGTCCCGCTGCGGAAGGTGAACGTTCCGCCGTCGGTGACGGGGCCGAGCTCAGCCGGTCCGGATGCTTCCACCTGGGCGAGCCGCAGGGCGCCGCCGTTGGGATCGACGTCATTCTTCAGCGGTGCGATCACAAGATCCTGGCCGACGACGGCGGTGACGTGGTCGGCGTTGACCACCGGCGCCAGCGCCCCGGGCGGCTGCACGTTGACCACTACTTTGCCGGTGGTGGTGTCGCGGCCGTCCCAAACCGAAACGGTGACGGTTTTCTTGCCGGGCGCGGCCCCGGAATCCTGGTAGGTGAGCAGCCCGTCGCGGCGGACCTTGACCTGGTCCTGTTCGTTGTCTGCCTTGGCCTCCAGGAGCACCAGGTCGTCGCCGTCGGGGTCGGTCCAGTCGGTGAGGATGTTCTGGCTGACGGTTTTCCCCTGCTCCACCAGCATGGTGGTGGGATCGCCGCGTTTGAAGACCGGCGGTTTGTTCTGGTCCGGACCAACCACGTTCAGGGCGACCTGTCCGCCGGCGGAGAGCCCGCGGCCGTCCGCCGCGTTGTAGCTGAAAGTTTCGGTGCCGGGTTTGGCGTCGGCGGGCACGGTGATCTGGAACGCCGTGCCCCCGTAAATGTTCTGGAGCGTGCCCGAGGTGGGCCCGGAACTGCCGACGGACGCCGTCAAAACGTCGCCGTCGGGGTCGGAGTCGTTGTCCAGGACGCTGAGGATGGTGGTGCGCCCCGGCCGTACGCCGACGGCGTCGGGCTTGGTTTCCGGCGGCCGGTTGGGCTTGGTGCGGTCCGGCAGGATGTTGATGGTGTTGTTGTCCGCCGACTCCTGGTCCTGGTCATTGGACTGGTTCTTGGGTGGGACAACGTCGTCCCAGTTGTTGACCAGCTGCATGTTCTGGTTCACCAGCCACACATTGCCCGAGTTCACGTCGTTCAGGACCACCAGGTCCCGGTTCACCCGGAAGACGTACGACGGCGACGCACTCGCCTTGGGCACGTCCACGTTCTTGTCATCGGCATCATTCACGCAATCGCGCACATACTTGTTCGCCCCGGACCACGCCGCATGAATGCAGCCGCCCAGCTGCACCGGCGCCGCCGGCACACCCTCACCGTCAAACGAGACAGTCTTCGCCGTGGACCCGTCCAGCGGCTGCTTCAACAGCGCCTTCGGCGTCGCCACAGCCACCGCGTCAGAGGCCGGACCCGACTGCTGCAGCTTCGCCTCCCGCGCGTCCGCCAGATCCAGCGCCCGCCCGCCCGGCAGAAACAGCTTCCCCCGGCCCGCATCCAGCACCACCGGCTTGTCCCCCACCACCGCAAGCTGCAGATCACCCGCACCCTTGAGCCCGTCCCAGGCGGTGGACTCGGTGGACGTAGTCTCACCGTTCGCGTCCACGGTCGTGACGGTCACGGCGCCCGACTTGGGATCAGCGCTGTAGATCCGGTTGTCGGAACCCACTGCGGACACCAGGCCTTCCGAGCCGACCACGGCGGGCTCGGTGGATTCCTCGTCGAAAGCGTTGACGGTGGACGGAGACAGGGCCCAGACCTTGCCCTTGGCTGCGTCGGTGACGGAAATGACCTCGGAACCGAAGCTCACGTCCGCCGAACCCGGGAGCTTCTTGTCGCCGCCGAGCTGCATGTTGGCCGGGGAAACCTGGTTCAGCGTGGAGCCGGTCTCGTCGTCGACGAAGACGTCGCCGGAGTTCTGCAGGATGTCGAAGGTAGTGCTGGCGGGGGTCACCGCACCGTCAAGCACGCGCGAGGGATAGTTCAGCCGGCCAACAGCATTCCTGGCCTTGCTGACCACCCACACGCCGCCGTCGTTCAATTCCACCTCAGTGGTCTTGAACCCGGGATAAATCACCGCGCCCGCCACCAGCGCGGCACCGGCCACCGCAAAAACGGTGCCCGAAACCAACTTCCTGCGGCGCTCCCTGAGACCCAGCTTGCCGAACAGAGTTGTCACAAGTTTTCAATTCCCTCAAAATCGCAGCCGCCCCCAGGGCAGCGTTTCCAAAGACCCGGTACCGGGCTCTCTGTTTCCCGCGACAGCCTACCCAACCAGCCGCCGGACCGCGATGGGGAGCTCTCCCCCACCGCCTGACCAGCGGTTCCTTCCGTCATAGGGATCAGCATTGCGGAATCCCATGGGAGTACGGATGACCGAGCTGCGAGTGTCCCGCGACCATGTAGTACCCGACGTTCCGGTTGGATCCGGGTTCAACCCGGTAGAACGGCTGATCCGGGGTGTTGGTCCACTGGTCGTTCATCATCACATAGCAGTGGACCACAATCCGCTCGCCGCTGTTGACGTAGAACCACGGCGGTGTATCGCCGTTGTTGATCCCCTGGCAGTCGAAGTAGGGTTTCGGCCGGTAGCTGGCCTTGCCGTATTCGAACGTGCAGGTGCGGACCAGATCCGTGCCCTTGACGACGGTCGTTATCCACTCTCCTTGCGCACCGGATTTGGCGGACGCCGAAACAACGCCGCTCTCTGTTCCCAGCGAGTTGACGGTTTTCACGTCGATTCGATGGGACTCGCCGAATCCGCCGGTGTTGATGACCCTGCTGCCGGCCGCGGCAACGTTTTCCCAGCCGCCGTTGTCGATCCTGATCCTGGTCAAAGCAACGTCGTTGGTTGTGGTCGACGGGGAGGACCAGTTCAGGGTGAGCGACTTCTGGTTCATCGCGCCGTCCTGCCCCGACGCCGACGGTGTGCCGGGCGAACCGTAGGGGGTGGCCGAAGCTCCGGCACTGGCGTTGGAGCTCGGCGCCACGGTGGAGTGTGCGATCACCGTGATGGTGGTCGCCGTGCCGTTGGCGAAGCCGCCGACCGTCTGCCCGGGCTTGACGGGACCGGTCTGGCCGGTGCTGGCGTTGTAGCTGTAGCTGACCTCGCCGTAGGCCGACCCGTTGCGTTCGGCGGCGGTCAGTTCCTTGAAGTTGATGGTCACCTGACGCCCTGCTCCCCCGGTGCCCGCGGCGGCTGCGCTGACCCCGGAGACCTGGCCAAGCTTGCCCGTGGCGCGCCTGGGCGCGGACGGCAGACTGACAGCACCCTTTCCGGCTTTGTTTTCAGCCTGGACCGTAAACGTGTACTCGGCCTCGGAATTGTTTGCCGTGAAGTTGGCGGTGCGTACAGTACCGGCGATGGCTTGGGTCTGCGGGGCTCCACCGCCTCCGCTCATCGTGACGTAGTAGTTCCTGATCGCGTCCCCGTTGGTGTCCGGTTCCGTCCAGTTCACCCGCAGCTGGTTCGTGGTTCCCACCGCGGAGGCCACGGCGGAGGTCGGGGCTGCCGGTGCGGCCGGCACTCCGGCCGGGTTGTCTTCGGAGGAGTAAATGCCCCATTCCGACGGGCCAAGCTCGTTGACGGCCTGGGCGCGCACTTTGTAGCGGACGCCGTTGGTCAGGCCCGGCCAGGTGTAAGTCAGGCCGGTCACACCGTTCTTCACGGCGACTCCGCTGGCCGGCGACGGCGAGATCTCGAGGTTGTAGCTCTTGACTGCCGAGCCCTCGGTCTTGGCCGGAGGCCAGTTAATCACCATGTTCTTATCGCCCGCCTTCACGGCGGGCGCTTCGGGCGGGGACGGCTTCTCGTCCGGCCGGATCTCATTCGAGGGCGGTGAGGTCTCGGACTCATTGACTTCATTGGTGGCGGTGACGGTGAAGACGTACTTAACGTTGTTCGTCAGGCCATTGAGCGTGCAGGTAGTGGTGGGGCAGTCCTGGCTAAACCCGTTGGAGCGCACCGTGTATTTGGAGATCGGTGCACCATTGTCCGCGGGCGGAGCCCACTTGAGCACGGCCGTCCGGCTGCGCACGTCCGTTGCGGCGGGTGCAGCGGGTGCGTCCGGCTTGTCCCGGACCGTGATGCGGACCCGGCCGTTCGCTTGGCGGGACGGGTCGTCCGTTTTGTCCGAGACCGTGTACCGGAGCACCATAACGCCCTTGGATCCGTCCGCCGGCGTAACCGTGATGGAATCCCCGCTGATTGCCGGCTGCCCGGCGGCGGAGCCCGTTTCCACGGCGACGGAGACGATCTTCAGCGGGGCATCACTGAAGGGGTTGAAGTCATTGGCGAGGACGTTGATGGTCTCGGTCCGGCCGGCGTTGGCCTTTTCGATGACGTCCTCGTTGGCGGTCGGGAGCGGCCGGTTGGAGGCGACGACGGCAGCCGTCACCGAGGCCTTGACCGGTCCGGAGCGGCCGTCGGTTACCTTCAGCGGGATGGTTCCCTTGCGGCCCGCAACCATGGCGGACTCGGAGCTGACCTTGAGAGTTTGCCCCTCAATCGTTGCCGTGAAGCCTTCCGGCAACGCTCCGTCGAATTCGAACTTGAGCTTCTCCTGGTCTCCGGAATCCACATCCTTGGCCAGGTTGCCCAGTTCCAGGCCCGCAGTTTCGCCCTTGGGCACCTCAAGGTCGGTTCCGCTGAAAGTGGGCTCGTGGTTGGCGTTCGGGTCCGGAACCACCCGGGTGATGACGGTCAGCGTGGATTTCAGGCCCTGCGGATCGTCCGGACCGGAGCCGTCCGTCACTTCGAAGGTGACGGAGCCGGGGCCAACGTAGTCCTTGAGCGCGGCATAACGCAGGGCGTTGCCGTTGCCGGCGATGACGTTTTGGGCGTCCGCTCCCTGCACCCGGACTTTGTCCGTCTGGGTGATCCGGGGTGTGCGGCCGTCCCTGACCCGGACGTACTCGTTCAGGTTCAGGGTGATTTCCTTGCCGGCCATCACCTCGACGACGTCGGCGCGGGCCAGGGTGGGGTGCTGTTCGCCCTGTCCGGGCACCCAGATGACTGCCGTGGCGCTTTTGCCGTCGATGTCGGTAACCGTGTATGGGACCAGCTGGTCCGCCGGTGCAAGGCTGACCACTACGTTGCCGTCGCCGCCGACGCGCGCGTTCGGGTTGCCGTCCGGCAGGCTGATCTTGAGTTCGGAGGCCACGCCGTCGGGGTCGGAATCGTTCTTCAGGACCGGGACGTCGACTGCGGATTTCCCGAGCGTCTCGGCGGGGGTGATGACATCGTCCTGGGCGGCCGGTGCCTTGAGGGCGGCATCGGGGCTGACCCGGACCCGGACCACCGCACTGCCTTGGGCTTTTTTGTCGTCCTGGATCTTGTAGCTGACGCTCTCGTTGCCGGCGGCACCCGGCGCGGTGAACAGCACTTTGCCTCCGTCGGCTGACTCGACGCGGAGTTCGGGACGGGCTTCGAAGGCGTTGGAGACCAGCCCGATCGGGTCCCCGTCAGGGTCCGAGTCGTTGCTGAGGGCGTCCACGGCGATCTTGCGCCCGGGGCGGACGTCCACGGCGTCGTCCACCGCGATGGGTTTCTGGTTGTTGGCTTCCGGCGGGGCGATGCCCACAATCACAGTGCCGGTATTTTCGGCGCCGATCCGGTCCCGGACCCGGTAGGTGAAGGTGTCGGTGCCGGCGGCAGTTCCGGTGGCGGTGAACTCAAGGTAGCCGTCCTTGACCACGGCCGTTCCCATGGCGGGGGCCTTGTCCACCCCGATCAGCTGCACGGAGTCACCGTCGGCGTCGATGCCGTCGAGCGGAACGGGGATCCTTACCACCATGCCGGAGACTACGCGGGCGGTCAGGTTCTTCGGTTCCGGACGGGTGTTCCGTTCGTCATCGCGGGCGCGGACGCGGATGGTGACCTGTTGCGAGTCCGACTGCCCTGATTCATTGGTGACCTTGTAGATCGCGTAGACCGTCTTAGGTACGTCCCCGGCAATAAAGCGCAGCGTGCCGCCGGAGCGGAAGATGCGCCCGTCGGCGTCGTCGGGCTTTTGCGCCAGTTCCGGCTCGAGGGTGAGTTTGCCGCCGTTGGGGTCGGTGTCGTTCCCCAGGACCGGTATGGTGACAACGTCGCCCGCGCGCACTGACACCTCGTCCGGCTTTGCCTGCGGCGCCTGAAGCTTGGCCGGCGCAGGCACCACCAGGACTGCGATGTCCCCGCTGGCCGAGGACTTGCCGTTCGAAATCGTGTACTTGACGTTGAGCTGGCCCTGCGCCCGGATGTCGGTGATCCGGACGACGGAGTGGTCCAGCACCGAGGCACTGATGGGTTGGCCGTCGGCCGCCGTGACGGACTGGACCACAAGGACGCCGCCGGAGGGGTCTGAGTCGTTGCCGAGCACGTCCACCAGGACGCTGCCGCCGCTGGGCAGCAGGGCCGTGTCCCGCACGGCGACGGGGGCGCCGTCGCCGTTGCCGGGAACCACGTCCACGCGGACCAGTTGCTGGGCGCTGGCCGGACCGTTGGTTACGAGGTACGACACATAGTGGGCACCCTGGGCGGCAGAGTTGAAGGTGAAGGTCTGCTGGTCCGCCCCCATGATGGCTGTGGAATTGCCGTCCGGCGAGACCTGGGCAAGGCGGAGCGCACCGCCCTGCGGGTCCGAGTCGTTCTTCAGCGGTGCGATGACCGTGTCCACACCGGCGACGGCGACGATGTGGTCCGCGTTGGCAATCGGCGGAAGCGCGCCGGGGGCGCGTACGTCCACCGTGACCTTGCCCTCGGCGGTGGATTGACCGTCGGACACCGTCAGGGTGACCACCTTGCGGCCTGGTTCCGAGCCGGCGTCCTGGAAGCTGAGCAGTCCGTCGGGCCGGGCCTTGACCTGGTCCCGGGGGTCGCTGCCGGTGGCACTGACCACGTAGAGGTCGTCGCCGTCGGGGTCGGTCCAGTCGGTGAGGATGTTCTGGCTGACGAGTTTGCCGGCCTGGACCACGAGGGTGGTGTTCCGGTTCGGCTTCTGCCGCGGGGCCGAGTTCTCCCCCGGCGGAATGATATTGAGGGTGACGTCGGAGGAGGCTGTGAGGCCGCGGCCGTCGTCCACTGAGTATTTGAAGGTTTCCGAACCGGTCTTGTCGGCAGGGACGCTGACCTGGAAGCCGGTGGAACCGTAGATCGGGGCGAGGAGCCCGGACTTGATCGGGTCGGGGGCGCGAACGGTGAGGATGTCGCCGTCGGGGTCGGTGTCGTTGTCCAGGACCGGGAGGATGGCGGTCTTTCCTGCGCGCACCCCAAACGTGTCCGGCTTGGCGACCGGTGCGCTGTTGGGCTTGGTCCGGTCCGGCAGGACGGTCTGCTGGACTTCGTCCGCGGAGTCCTTGTCCGCGTCGTCGGAGGTCTGTTGCGGCGGGATCACGTCGTCCCAGTTGTTGACCAGCTGCATGTTCTGGTTCACCAGCCACACATTGCCCGAGTTCACGTCGTTCAGGACCACCAGGTCCCGGTTCACCCGGAACACGTACGACGGCGACGCACTCGCCTTGGGCACGTCCACGTTCTTGTCATCGGCATCATTCACGCAATCGCGCACATACTTGTTCGCCCCCGACCACGCCGCATGAATACAGCCGCCCAGCTGCACCGGCGCCGCCGGAACACCCTCACCGTCAAACGAAACAGTCTTCGCCGTGGACCCGTCCAGCGGCTGCTTCAACAACGCCTTCGGCGTCGCCACAGCCACCGCGTCAGAGGCCGGACCCGACTGCTGCAGCTTCGCCTCCCGCGCGTCCGCCAGATCCAGCGCCCGCCCGCCCGGCAGGAACAGCTTCCCCCGGCCAGCATCCAGCACCACCGGCTTGTCCCCCACCACCGCAAGCTGCAGATCACCCGCACCCTTGAGCCCGTCCCAGGTGGTGGACTCGGTGGACGTAGTCTCACCGTTCGCGTCCACGGTCGTGACGGTCACCGCGCCCGACTTCGGATCAGCACTGTAAATCCGGTTGTCGGCTCCCACCGCGGAGACGGTGCCCTGCGAAGCGGACAGCACGGGTTCCGTGGATTCCTCGTCGAATCCGTTCACGGTGGACGGAGACAGGGCCCAGACCTTGCCCTTCGCTGCATCGGTGACGGAAATGACCTCGGAACCGAAGCTCACATCTGCCGAACCCGGGAGCTTCTTGTCCCCGCCCAGGCGCATGTTGGCCGGGGAAACCTGGTTCAGCGTGGACCCGGCGTTGTCGTCCACAAACACGTTCCCGGCGTCCTGCAGCACATCGAATGTCGCACTCGCCGGCGTCACCGCACCGTCCAGGACCCGCGACGGGTAGTTCAGCCGGCCCACGGCATTCCTGGCCTTGCTGACCACCCACACGCCGCCGTCGTTCAATTCCACCTCAGTGGTCTTGAACCCGGGATAAATCACCGCGCCGGCCACCAGCGCTGCGGCCACCACCGCGAAAACGCTGCCGCGGAGAATGCTGGCGCGCCGGCTGCCCGGCTTCGATCCTGAATCGGGCCGCACGGAACCACGTAGCCGTTTCATTACCAGTTTTCCCCCACAAAAAATGCATTCCGGGCACGTCAGGACCCGCTGTGCGAAATAGCCGGATTAGTCCGACTATGTCATAAGACCATCAATTTTAGAAACCCACACTGCGGTTCCGTACCGCAGTAACGCGGGCCTGAATGTCAATCCAGGATCAAGCCCCGGCCACTGCCGCGCTGCAGCAGGAAAGGGTGGATTTCCCCGAAGCCGCGGACCTCCTCGGCCTGCTGCGGGTCCAGCACAAACCTCTCATCGTTTTCCAGGGCTGCGGCGGTCATCGAATCGACCAGGACAGTACCGGGATCGGCCAGCGACGTCAGGCGGGCGGCCAGGTTAACGGTGGGGCCGTAGATGTCGCCGAGGCGCGAGAGTATGCGGCCCCACACCATGGCAACCCTCGCTTGCGGAAGGATCTCATCCTCGGTGAAGGCATGTGACAGGGCGAGCGAAATTTCGGCGCCGGCCGCGGGAGTCTCGGCAATGTAAAGGACTTCGTCTCCCACCGTTTTCACCAGCCTGCCGCCACCGACCGAAATGATCTCGGCGCATTTGTTCTCAAAGCGCTGCACCAGCTGCGCGAGCGTCTTCTCGTTCATGCGCCTGGAAAGGCTCGTATAGGAAACCAGGTCCGCAAAGCCCACGGCCCGCGCAAGGGGCAGCGGGGCGTCATCCTCGTCGCCTTCCCGGCCCTCTTCACTGGCCTGCAGTCCGGCCTCTGCCCGTACGGCAAGACGCTGGACACCGGCATTGAGCTGCCGTCGCCAGGAGTAAGTCAGCATTTCCTCAAGGGCATCCACCAGCGACGGCAGCTGGTTGACCAGCATCTTGCGGGCCACGGCGTCCGGCACACCCTGCTGGTGGACCAAATCCTCCACGAGGGCCTCGATCTGCCAAACCACCATGCGGTCAGTCATTTGCCCGATGGCACGGGTAACGGAAATGGCGGCCTCTTCGGTGAGCTTCCCCGTCCGGACCAGGTCCACCACCGTGGACAGTGCCGCCTGGTCACGCTCCGTGAAGGCGACGTCCTCATCGCCCAGGTTCGGAAACCCCAGGGCACGCCAAAGCTTGCGGGCGGACAGCAGGGACAGCCCGGCGCCGGCCGCCACCTCACGACGGCGCAGCTTGCGTTCCCCGCCAAGGAGCCTGGCTTCGAGCGCCTTGGCTGCGAGCCGTTCGGCGGAAAGGGTTCCGGTGGGAGTCGCCTCGACGGACTCGGCGGACCGGCTTGCGTGTGCAGGATCATACGGCGCGGGGTCGTGGGGTATCGGGTGGTGCACTGCCGGCCGGGCATCGGCAGGGCGACCGGGCAGGGCTGCGCCGAGCACCGGCGCCCCCACGGAAGCAGCATCGAGCGAAACCGGATCAACGGAGGCACGGTCCACCAGTCCCGGAGCCGGGTCCAACGAGACCTGTTTGAGGGTGGCCGTATCCAGGACAGCGGCTTCGAGCGTGACGGACTCCACCACGGCGTCCGGCGGTGAAGGCAGCACAGACGGCTCGGCCTCGTTCACAGCCCCGGCATTCTCAGCGCTCATCTCTTCCACCTTCTCTCGTATCCCACGGCTCCCCCATATCCCACGGCCGGTACTGCGGCCCGTCCCCGGCGTTTCCCTGCGCCCGGTCGGCCTCAAAAACCGCACCGTCCGGCAGCTCATCGATGGCGTCGAGGACGAAGTTTCGAAACTTCGCAGCCTCCGGAACGTCCGGGATCACGGCATCCGCACCGTGCCCGGTATCCAACGATATATTCCCGGAACGCAATATGCGTTGCCACAGCGACTGGCTGACCCCGACGTGACGCACCGATGCGAGCGAGATCTGCATGTCCCGCCTGCGCAACATGCCGTAACGGGCAACTATCCGCCTGCTGGTCAATACGTACTGGGTAGCGTGCCATCTCAGCAGGCGCGGCAGGCAATACCCCAACAGTATCCACGCAACTCCGGCGACGCACACTGCGACAAGCCAAAAGGTCCATTCCCTGGTAATCAGCGGCACCAGCCTGGCCGGTTCCCCTTTCACAATCCAGGCACTCGCGAAGGCCCCCAAAGCGGGCGCCACGATGAACAGCAACCCCGGGAAAGCCAGCTTCCGGGGCTGGGGCCGGGTGACAGTGATGACCTGTTCACCCGGCAGGAGGTCTTTACGCATATCCGCTTTCCGCGGTTCCGGTCCCCGCGCCCGGCGCGCCCGGCGGCGTCCATGGCCGGAGGTGAACCACGTCACCGGCGGTCACCACGTGCTCGTGCTTGCCCGCATCGACCACCAGGAGGGAGCCGTATTCGTCCAGGCGGGATGCGTGGCCGATGATTTCATGGTCCCCCGGCAGCTGCGCGCGGACCTGCTTGCCGAGGGTGGACATCACCGATTCAACCCGCTTGTGCAGCGACGGCCCGCCGGCCATCCCGGCGGCGGGGTCGCCGTCGGCATTGCAGAAGTTGCGGTACAGGGCGGCAAAGCGCGAAAGATAACTCTTGAGCAGTGTGGTCCGGTCGACGGTCCGGGCACTCTCCAGCAGCACGGACGTGGCCGTGGGAACAGGGAGCTCCGATGCGGTCAGTGTCACGTTGAGGCCTGTGCCAAGGATCACGGGCGGAACGGTTCCGTCCCCCATGGGGCCCAGCTGCGCCAGGATGCCCGCGATCTTCCGGCCACGCACCATGACATCGTTCGGCCACTTGATCTCGGCCGGGATCCCGGCCGTTTCCAGGAGTGCCTCGCGCAAGGCAAGGGCCGCCAGCAGCGAGAACCAGGAGTAGCTGTGGGTGGGCAGCGGCCGTCCTTCCGAGTTGACCGGCCGGAGGACCACTGAGACAGACACGGAGCTCAGCGGCGGCGCCTCCCAGTGGCGGTCGAGCCGGCCGCGCGCTGCCGTCTGATGCTCGGCCGTCAGCACGGAGAGGTCCGGCCAGGCGTGCGGGTCCACGGTCACCCCCTGCAGGAGGTCCGCGTTGGTGGACCCTGTCGAGTCCACCACAATGAGCTGCGCTATCCCGTTGGCCGCCAGGAAATCCTCGCCACTCAACTCATTCCTGTTGAGTCCGACCCGGGCCGCGGAAGGCAACTCCGGGTTGCTCTCGGGAGAAGGCACGTTGCTCGGGTCCTGGCCGTCGGCAGGCTGTGGGGCGTCCATAGTTGAATCCTACCGAGTTGCCGCTGCTGCGGCGGCGGCCCGCGGGGTTCTCAGAGGAAAATGTCAGGGACCAGCCGACCCTCCGGCGCCCCGAGGCTGTACGGGGAGAAATCGGTCACGCCGGCCGCGGCGAGCACCTGTTCGTCCGTGTAGAAATTGCCGCTCCGCGAGCCTCCGTCGCCTACTGCATTGCTGCGCGTCAGCACCGCATGGGCCGCATCCGCCACGATCTCCGGACCTCGTGCGGCCTTGACCATGTTCTCGCCTCCGGGCATGTTGCGGATGGCGGCGGTGTCGATCAGGGTGCAGGGCCACAGCGAGTTGACATCGATGCCGTCTTCCCTGAGTTCCTCGGCCAGTCCGAGCGTGGTGAGGCTCATTCCGTATTTGGCCATGGTGTAGGCAAGGTGCATTCCGGCCCATTTGGGGTCCAGGTTCAGGGGCGGCGAAAGGGTCAGGATATTGGCGGACGATGAGCGGCGAAGGGCGGGCAGTGCGAGCTTGGACAGCAGGAAGGTGCCGCGGACATTGAT
Organism: Arthrobacter sp. NPDC093128; assembly: GCF_040683875.1. Classification (NCBI taxonomy): domain Bacteria; kingdom Bacillati; phylum Actinomycetota; class Actinomycetes; order Micrococcales; family Micrococcaceae; genus Arthrobacter; species Arthrobacter sp. NPDC093128. The sequence goes on along the minus strand of NZ_JBFBEY010000002.1, from coordinate 264,758 downwards.
GTCCTGCATCAGGTCATAGCGTTTCATGTCCACGGCGTCGGTCTTGGAAAGGTCAATAGCCGAGGCGTTGTTGATCACGGTGTCGATGCCGCCGAATTGCTCGACGGCGGCGGCAACCGCACCGGCGACGTCGTCGTCATTGCGCACGTCTCCGACGATCGGCAGCGCCTGGCCGCCGGCCGCCTCCAACTGTTCGGCGGCGCTGTAAACCGTTCCTTCGAGTTTCGCGTGCGGCTGGCCGGTCTTGGCCATCAGCACGATGTTGGCGCCGTCGCGGGCGGCGCGGAGGGCAACGGCCAGACCGATACCGCGGCTGCCGCCGGACATCAGGATGGTGCGGCCCTGAAGGGAACCGGCGGCCTGGTACGGCCCTGCGGCGGTGCCCGAAGCATCGTTGCTTGAAGTCATGAGGACACTCTAGCCGAACTATGTTACTGATGGGTAACATAGCGGTCAGCGTCACTCAAAGGCAGAAAATTGTAGGGTTTCTACAGCGGTCCGGGCGAATAGCGTCACTAGACTAGCCATCAGGGTCCTGTTTTTGTGCGGAAGCTACTTAAGCGCCGATGCACAACGGGACCAGCGACTATCAGCTACAGAGCCGGAGACACTTGATGAGCCACGATCTGACAACGACAGCGGGCAAGATTGCAGACTTCCGCGACCGCCAGGCTCGTGCCGAGCAGCCTTCCGGCCCGGAAGCAATCGAAAAGCAGCATGCACGCGGCAAAAACACCGCGCGTGAACGCATCGACCTTCTTTTGGACGAAGGTTCCTTCGTCGAGTTCGACGCCCTTGCGGTGCACCGTTCCACGGCCTTCGGCATGGAGAAGAAGAAGCCGCTCGGCGACGGACTTGTCTCCGGCTACGGCACGGTGGACGGCCGCCCGGTGGCGGTCTACAGCCAGGACTTCTCCGTCTACGGCGGCTCTCTGAGCCAGGTCAACGGCGAGAAGATCGTCAAGGTCCAGGAGTTCGCGCTGCGCAACGGCTGCCCGGTGGTGGGCATCCTCGACGGCGGCGGTGCCCGCATCCAGGAGGGCGTCGCCTCCCTGGCAATGTTCGCGGACATCTTCCGCAACAACGTCCACGCTTCCGGCGTCGTCCCGCAGATTTCGCTCATCATGGGCCCCTCCGCCGGCGGCGCGGCCTACTCCCCCGCCCTGACCGACTACGTGGTCATGGTGGACAAGACCTCTCACATGTTCATCACCGGCCCTGACGTGATCAAGACCGTCACCGGCGAGGACGTTGACATGGAGACGCTCGGCGGTGCGCGCCAGCACAACGCCACCACCGGAACCTCCACCTACCTGGCCTCGGACGAGGCGGACGCCGTCGAATTCGTCCGCGAGCTCCTGGACTTCCTGCCCTCCAACAACCTGGCCGAGGCCCCGGTCCTGGAGCACCAGCAGGAGCTGGAAGTCGACGACGACGACCTCACCCTGGACGCGCTGATCCCGGATTCCGCCAACCAGCCCTACGACATGCGCAAGGTCGTTGAGCAGATCGTGGACGACGGCCACTTCCTGGAGATGCAGGCCCTCTACGCGCCGAACGTGATGATGGGCTACGGCCGCATCGAAGGCCACACCGTGGGCATCGTGGCCAACCAGCCCATGCAGTTCGCGGGCACCCTCGACATCTCGGCGTCGGAAAAGGCCGCCCGCTTCGTGCGGCACTGCGATGCCTTCAACATCCCCATCATCACGCTCGTGGATGTCCCCGGCTTCCTGCCCGGCAAGGACCAGGAATTCCAGGGCATCATCCGCCGCGGCGCCAAGCTCCTATACGCCTACGCCGAGGCCTCCGTTCCGAAGCTCACCGTGATCACCCGCAAGGCCTACGGCGGGGCGTACATCGTGATGGGCTCCAAGAAGCTCGGCGCCGACCTGAACCTGGCCTGGCCCACGGCGCAGATCGGCGTGATGGGCGCACAGGGCGCCGTCAACATTCTGTACCGCCGCGAGCTCGCCGCCGTCGCTGAGGCCGGCGGGGACGTCGAGGCGAAGCGGGCTGAGGTCATCCGGCAGTACGAGGAAGAGCTCCTGAACCCGTACCAGGCGGCCCAGCTTGGCTATGTGGACGCCGTCATCGCCCCGTCCGAAACCCGGGTGCAGATCATCAAGGGCCTGCGTGCCCTCCGGGACAAGCGCGCCAGCCTTCCCGCCAAGAAGCACGGAAACATCCCGCTGTGACGCCGGAAGTGGAGCCGGCCGCAAACCCGGCGGGGAACGAAACTGCACCCGGCGAAACCACCGCCCAGGAGCCGGTGTTCTCCGTGGTCAAGGGCGAACCGACGGACGTGGAACTGGCGGCCCTGGCCGCCGTCGTGCTGTCCCTTGGCACGTCCGTGGCAGAGGGAAAGTCGAAGCCCAGCGTCCGCCAGTGGGTCCGCCGGCAGCAGCTGCGGCTGGCCCCCACCCCGGGGCCGGGCGCCTGGAAGCGCAGCGGGGGCTAAGCCGGCGCCAGCGGGCACCGCATGACTGCCGCGGAGGCCGGCCACTGACACTCCGAAAAGTTCAGTGAGTCTTTCATAACTGGGATTGCCCCGTTAGTCTCGTGGGGTGACTACCGAACCCGCAGCCTCCGCGCGCCCCCAAACAGCCATCGACGCCGTCGCCGACGCCTATACGGAAACCCTCATCAGGCTCGACCCGAGCCTCGCCACGACGCTCGGCGTGCCGGGCAGCGAAACTGAATTCCAGGACTTCTCGCCGGCCGGCATAGCGGAGTTCGACGCCGCAGCGCGCGAAACCCTGGCGGCGCTGGACGGGCTGGAACCGGAAGACGACGTGGACGCCGTCACGCTGGACGCCATGCGCGAACGGCTGGGACTGCAGCTGGAAATCCACGCGTCCGGCTGGGATGCCGCCGAACTGAACAACATCGAGTCGCCGGCGCAGAATATCCGCGCCATCTTTGACCTGATGCCCACCGATTCCGCGGAGCACTGGGAGCACATCGCGGGCCGCGCCCACAGCGTCCCCGGAGCGATCGACGGCTACATCGAGTCGCTGCGGTCCGCCAGGGAGCAGGGGAAGGTCTCCGCTGGGCGGCAGGTGTCAATCGTCATCGAACAATGCACCAAGTACGCTGCCGAGGACGGCTTCTTCGCGAAAATGGCGGCCGGCGCAAAGACCAAGGAAGGTCCGCTTTCCGCGGCCCTTCAGGCAAAGCTCGACGACGGCACTGCCGCGGCCCGCGCGGCCTATGCGAACCTGGCGGATTTCCTGTCCACTGAGCTGCTGCCCGTGGCCCCGGCCAAGGATGCCGTGGGCCGGGACCGGTATGCGCTGGCATCCCGGGAATTCCTCGGCGCGACCGTGGACCTCGACGAAACCTACGCCTGGGGCGTCCAGGAACTTGAACGGCTCATTGCCGAACAGGAACGCGTGGCCGCCGAAATCCGCCCGGGCGCTTCGGTGGAGGAAGCCAAGGAGATCCTGAACAGCGATCCCGCACGTCAGCTGCAGGGCACCGACGCGCTCAAGGCCTGGATGCAGGGCCTCTCGGACAGGGCCGTGGCGGATCTCGCCGGCGTGCACTTCGAGATTCCGGACATCATGAAGACCCTTGAATGCCTGATCGCCCCCACCGACGAGGGCGGCATCTACTACACCGGACCCACCGACGACTTCAGCCGGCCGGGCCGGATGTGGTGGTCAGTCCCCGCCGGTGAGGACACCTTCACCACGTGGGCCGAGACCACCACGGTGTTCCATGAAGGAGTCCCCGGACACCACCTCCAGATCGCCACGGCCATCTACCGCCGCGAGCTGCTGAACAAGTGGCGCCGCAACGTCTGCTGGACGTCAGGGCACGGCGAAGGCTGGGCACTCTACGCCGAGAAACTGATGCAGGAGCTGGGCTACCTGCAGGACCCGGGCGACCACATGGGCATGCTGGACATGCAGCGCATGCGTGCCGCGCGTGTGGTGTTCGACATCGGCGTCCACCTGGAGCTGGAGGTTCCGGAACGCTGGGGCAACGGAACCTGGACGCCGGACAAGGGCTACGGCTTCCTGAAGGAGAACCTGGCCATCAGCGAGGGCCAGTTGAACTTCGAGTTCGCCCGCTACCTGGGCTGGCCGGGCCAGGCACCGTCCTACAAGGTGGGCCAGCGCCTGTGGGAGAAGATCCGCGCCGAGCTCGAAGCCCGCCCCGGCTTCGACCTTAAGGAATTCCACACCAAGGCCCTGAACATAGGCTCGGTTGGCCTCGACACCCTCAAGCGCGCACTGCTGGGGTAAGTGCCTTCCGCCTGACGAGTTTTTGTCCAGATAACGCGAGCTAACCGCCCCGGAAGTCGGGTTATCTGGACAAAAACTCGTTGTGGGGGCGAGACGTTTGCCACACCGGCTCCGGGAATAACTTCATAAAAGGGCCCAGCTGCAGCGATTTCCAGGGGATGCGGCGCTGGCACGGGAAATTCCCGGCGTAACATTTCTCAATGTCGGGTGGAAGCTGTATTTTGCACGGCCTAGCGTGTTCGGGTGAGCACTCAAACCAGCACCCCCTCCCCCGCAGGAAACACCGGCTTCCGGCTGCCCAAATGGGCCGGTTCGTTCGGCTTCCAGATCATCGCGGCCCTGATCGTGGGCCTTGGCCTTGGTCTTTTGGCAAAGTACACGGGCAGCACCAAGACGAGCCCGAATGCCCTCGGCGCCACCCTGCAGACCATCGGTTCGAGCTACGTCTCGCTGCTGCAGACCGCCGTGGTCCCGCTCATCTTCACCGCTGTCGTCAGTTCCATCTCGAACCTCCGGCAGGTATCCAACGCCGCGAAGCTGGCGTGGAACACACTGCTCTGGTTCGCCATCACGTCGCTGATCGCCGTGCTGATCGGCATCAGCCTGGGTGTGCTGCTGCAGCCCGGTGCCAGCACCGGCATCACCCAGGAAGCCAAGTACTCGGGCAAATCCGGTGACTGGTGGGCCTTCCTCATCGGCCTCTTCCCCAAGAACTTCCTGGGCCTGGGCGCCAGCACCACCGTCACCGAAGGCGTGGCCACCACCGCCGTCAGCTTCAACGTCCTGCAGATCCTGGTGATCGCGATCGCCGTCGGTGTGGCCGCCCTGAAGGTGGGCAAGGCCGCCGAGCCGTTCCTGAACCTCAACGCCTCAGCCCTCGCTGTCATCCAGAAGGTCCTTTGGTGGATCATCCGGATCGCGCCGCTGGGCACGGTGGGCCTCATCGGCAACGCCGTAGCCGTGTACGGCTGGGACACCATCGGTTCGCTGGGCAAGTTCACGTTCGCCATCTACGTAGGCCTGGCCCTGGTCCTGTTCGTGGTGTACCCGGTCCTGGTCCGCACCCACGGGCTCTCCGTCAAGCAGTATTTCTCCGGCGTCTGGCCCGCCGTGCAGCTGGCCTTCGTCTCCCGCTCCTCCGTGGGCACGCTGCCGCTGACCCAGCGCGTGACCGAACGCAGCCTGGGCGTCCCCCGCGCCTACGCTTCCTTCGCCGTGCCGCTGGGCGCCACCACCAAGATGGACGGCTGCGCCGCGATCTACCCCGCCATCTCCGCGATCTTCGTGGCACAGTTCTTCGGCATCCAGCTCGACTTCAGCCAGTACCTGCTGATCGCCCTCGTCTCGGTACTGGGCTCCGCCGCGACCGCAGGAACCACCGGCGCCGTCGTGATGCTGACCCTGACCCTCTCCACGCTGGGACTGCCGCTGGCCGGCGTCGGACTCCTGCTGGCGATCGACCCGATCCTCGACATGGGCCGCACCGCGGTCAACGTCGCCGGACAGGCGCTCGTCCCCACAATCGTCGCCAAGCGCCAGGGCATCCTGGACGAGGCGCTGTACAACGCCCCGCGCAACGGTGATCCCTTCGCGGACGATGACGCATACGCAGCAGCGGCTTCGGCTGCCGATCCGACGGCGGCCCCTTCCGCCGAGGACCGCGTGCCGGCAGGCGCAAAAGCCTAGTATCCGGCGTCGTCCGCACGCAGAAGTCCCCCGGGAATCTCCCGGGGGACTTCTGCGTATTGGCGTCTTCGCCGGTCTCTGCAGGAGCCCGGCGGCACTGCGGGGACGGACGGGCCTAGCGGCCTCCGCCGCCGATCACGCCCTGCTCAACGGCCTTGGTGACAGCGTCCGCTTCGGCTTGCGTGAGCTTGCCGTCCGCCACCGCCTGATCCAGACGGGTCTTCAGGGCGGCTGCGCGTTCTGACTGGGCCTCGTTGCGCAACTCCTCCAGGGCGGCAGTGACCTTCGCCTCGTCTATGCCCAGGGACTCCGCGAGGGATTTAGCCAGCGCGGCTTCCATGGCAGCCCGGTCCGGCTTCGTGCCCTCGGCAGGACGCCCGGATGGCTTGTTTGCTTCACGGAACGCCTTCAGTCCGTCAGTGACCTTTGCTTCATCGACACCGAGCTTGGCGGCGAGCTCCGATGCCCGCACACCTCCTTCGTGCCCGTGCCGGCCACCCTTGTGGCCGCGGTTGTGACCGTCCGTGCCGGCGTCAGCCGATGCACTGGCTGACGGTGCGGGCGTCGGCGTAGTGGCCGCCGACGCAATTCCACTGACACCAATCCCGGCCCCCACAACCAGGGCCGCAGCGCCCAGGCCGAGGCCCAACTTCTTTCTGCTAGACATGGCACGTCTCCTCGATCTGCCGCAGGAACACGGCTGCTTTCCGGTGGTAGTTACAGTTCACCTACCTTCCCTAAGGGTGCGGCATCCGCATAAGGATGAGCTGTCACCAAGCTGTTAGAAAGCTGTGAATCCGGCTTCTGCAGAAACTTGCACAGAGTGTAAATATGCACGTAGTGTAAGCGCATGCCCACCGCCCACACCGGCAGTACCATCCCTGACCCGCCCGCGCCCTCGCGTCGGGAACTCAACAAGGCTGCGACCCGCCAGGCCATCACCGACGCCTCCCTGCGGCTCCTGCGCAGCAAGGGACCGGGGAACTTCACCGTGGAGGACATTGCCGACGCCGCAGCAATCTCCCGCCGCACCTTCTTCAACTATTTCGGCAGCACGGAGGCGGCGCTGGCCTCCATCACCCACGGATTCCTGGACAACGCCCTGGCGCAGTTCCGGCTGAGGCCCGCCGACGAGCCCATCCTCGAATCGGCGCGCGCGGCACTGGTGCAGCTGGCCGACCCCATGACGGTGGCCCCCATGGCCGAGCTGTACAGCCTCTCGCAGTCGAATCCGCAGCTGAACCGCTCCGAACTCGAAGCCTGGGACCACTGCACCGGGCAGATCATCGAAGCAGCCCGGGAACGCTTCGCCGGGACCCCCGGCGCGGAACTCGACGAGCTCTACCTCCGCGCACTGGCCGGTTCCGTGATCTCCTGCGGCAAGGCCGCCATGGACGTCTGGTTCGCCCGGTGCGGCGCTGACCTTTCGGCCAAGTCGCTGGCAATACTCCGGCAACTCCTGATCGACGCCATGGGCCTCCTCGGCTCGGGCTTCATGCCCACCGCCATCCCCTCCACAGATCGGCACTGACATGGCCCTCTTCCTCTACCGGCTCGGCAAGTTCTCATACCGCCGCCGCTGGCTGGTCATTTCCCTCTGGCTTGCCGTGCTTGTGGGCGTGGGCGGATCTGCCGCTGCCTTCCACGGCACTATGTCCAACAACTTCCAGATCCCCGGTACCGAAACCCAGCAGATGGCGGACAAGCTCAAGAAAGAGCTCCCCAACGCCTCCGGCGGCTCGGCGACCATTGTCTTCGAGGCCCGGGATGGCCAGTTCAGCCAGGCCGGCAAGGATGCGGTATCCGCCGCACTGACCAAGCTCAAGACCCTTCCCGATGTCCAGGGCACAGTGGATCCGTTCGCGACGCAGGCGCAGCTCGACAAGGCAGCAGCCGACCTCGCGGACGGCGAGCAGCAGGCCGCAGCGGGCAAGGCCCGGCTGGACCAGGCCGCCGCCGAGCTGGCTGCGGGAAAGGCGCAGCTTGAGGCCGCAGAACAGCAGATGACCGCCGCCGGCATGCCCGCCGCAGCGATCGAGGCGCAGCTCGGGCAGCAAAAGGCAGCCCTCACGGAAGGCCAGGCAAAGCTCGACGCCGGCACCAAAGAACTGGAGGCGGGCGCCGCGAAGCTTGCGGCCGGCAAACGCCAGCTGGAGGCATCGCAGGGAATGCGCTTCGTGTCGGAGGACGGCAAGGCCGCCATCGCCCAGGTGCAGTTCAAGACCTCCATCAACGGGCTGACCCCGGAGGCACGGCAGCAGGTTCAGGACATCGCCCGGGAAACCTCCTCCGCCGGCGTCACAGCCCTGGCCAGCAAGGACATCACCGAAGACATCTCCGAGCTCTTCGGCATTTCGGAGATCCTCGGCATCGCCATCGCCGCCCTGGTGCTCATCGTAATGCTGGGTACCCTGATCGCCGCAGGGCTTCCGCTGCTGATGGCCGTGGTGGGCGTGGCTGTTGGGGTGGGCGCCACGTTCGCCCTCAGCGGCGCCGTGGACATGAGTTCCATCTCCCCCATGCTGGCGCTCATGCTCGGCCTCGCGGTGGGCATCGACTACTCACTGTTCATCGTCAACCGGCACCGCAACCAGCTGCTGACCGGCATGAACCCTGAGGAGTCCGTGGCCCTGGCCACGGGGACCTCGGGCAACGCCGTGATGTTCGCAGGGCTGACCGTCATCATCGCACTGGCCGCCCTGGTGGTTCCGGGGCTGCCGTTCCTGGCCGTCATGGGCCTGTCCGCGGCCGCAACGGTGGCGGTCGCCGTCGTTGTGGCCCTGACCCTCACTCCGGCGGTGCTCTCTCTGGTTGGCCGGAAACTGATCTCCAAGCGGGCCTGGGCGAAGGCCGAGCGGCACAACGCCGCCCCCGGCCACGAGACCGAGGACCGGGCACGGGAAGAACACCGCAGCAGCCACGGCTGGGGCGGCCTGGTCACCCGGCACCCGGTGATGGCACTGCTGGCAGGTGTGGCACTTCTGGGCGTCCTGGCGCTGCCCGCCAGCCAGCTCCGCCTGGCGCTTCCCGACGGCGGTTCGGAACCGGTGGAGTCCCAGGCGTTCAAGGCCTACGACGTCACCGGCCGCAGCTTCGGCGCAGGCATGACCGGCCCCATCGTGGTGGTGGGCGACTTCCCGGCCGGACTCACCGAAGAGGAAGCCCGGGCCAAACAGTTCGACGTGGCGGACATTCTCCGCGGCGTGGACAACGTCACCGCCGCCGTGCCGGTTGCCCTCAGCGAGGATCGCCGCACTGCAGTGTTTCAGGTGATTCCGAAGGAGGGCCCGGCAAGCGCCAGCACCGTTCAGGTGGTCTCGGAACTGCGGGCCAGGAACGCCGAAATCCGGGACACCACGGGCGTTGGCATCGGCCTCACCGGCCAGACGGCCGGCAACGTGGACGTTTCCACCAAACTCGGCGATGCCCTGCCGCCGTACCTGGCCATCGTGGTCGGACTGTCACTGATCCTGCTGCTGCTGGTTTTCCGCTCGATTGTGGTGCCGCTGCTCGCGACCGGAGGCTTCCTGCTGTCCCTCGCCGCGGCCTTTGGCGCCGTGGTGGCCGTCTACCAATGGGGCTGGCTGGGCGCGGTGTTCGGCGTCGAGAATCCCGGCGCAGTACTGAGCTTCCTGCCCATCATCCTGATCGGCGTGCTGTTCGGACTGGCCATGGACTACCAGGTGTTCATCACCTCCGGCATGCGCGAATCGTTCATGCACGGGGAATCAGCCAAGCACGCCGTCCGGAGCGGGTTCAGCCATGCCTCCGCCGTGGTGACCGCGGCCGCCATCATCATGGTCAGTGTGTTCGCCGGCTTCATCTTCTCGCACCTGAACATGGTCAGGCCGCTCGGCTTCGCCATGGCCTTCGGTGTGCTGGTAGACGCCTTTGTGGTGCGCATGACGATCGTCCCGGCCGTGATGTACCTGCTCGGCGGCAAGGCCTGGTGGCTGCCGCGCTGGCTGGACCGCATCCTGCCCGACGTGGACGTGGAAGGCGCGAAGCTCCGCAAGGATGCGCCGGCCGCGGTCGCCCCCGCCGTGGCAGATCCGGAAGAGGTCGGCGCACGCTGACAGAACTCCTCGACTTCACTGTGGGCCGCCCGCCGATCACTCGATCGGCGGGCGTTCCGCTTCCTGCGGTCCCTGCCTGGCTACGCAGCGAACGGAGCGTCACGCCGCGACCGGACGGTCCGCTTGTGAAGCTTGGCGTGGTGGCGGAGCTCTTTCCGGTGCCGGCTCTCTTTCGGGTGGCGGATCTCTTTCGGGTGAACTGACTCTGTGGCCGGGCTGCCGCGTTGAGTCCCGGGCAGCGGGGGCGCAGTGGATTGGTAGCTGTGGCCGGTTGGGGTTGTGAGTCGGATGGCATGTCTGGTTCCACCAGGGGCACCCGGTCCGGCAGACGGGTGTGACTGCCAGCCCGACGTTTCCTTGGTGTGGTTGCATGCTTCGCAGAGCCCGGCGCCGTTGGCCTGTGTCGTAGCGCCGCCGACGTGCCAGGGAACGATGTGGTCCAGGTGGCGGATGGGTGCGTCGCAGTAGGGGGTGCGGCAGGTGCTGTCGCGTGCCTCGATGAAGCGGCGGAGTCCCGCGGGGAAAAGCCGGGCGCGGGAATCCATCGCCACCAACTCGCCCGTGGCGGGGGCGGTGTAGAGACGGCGGATCCACGTGTTGAAAGCCTTATCGCCGGCTGCGCCGGATGGGAAGGCGCCGGGTGCGGAAGCACCAGGGCCGGAAGTTGAGGGCGCCGATCCACCCCGGCCAATGATCTCGCGTGCCCAACCGCCGGGAACCACGCCATAAACGGGGAGGCGTGCCGGTTCGCCGTCGCCTTGGAAGAGGGTCCTGTCGGTCATGACGAGCTGGATTTCGATACCGGCGATCCCGCCCGGCGTCCCGGTGACGCGTTCAACCAGGTCATCGGCCATGATCTGGCCCCGGGACCGGGGATCCCCGCCGGCGCGGAGAGAGTCCGCGTTCCGGACAAGAGCGGCGTGGACGGCGACACCGGCCGCGACGGGCAACAGGGCGGTTAGGTAGCACATGGTGTCCGGAGCGGGACGGAGGCTGACGTTCCTCGCCGTGGCGGCCTGGGCGGCGCGTTGGGTAACGGAGCGCGGGTCGCGGCGATAGGCAGCAGTTCGGGCGGCGGCCACCAGTGCCCGGTCACCTACACCGGCCAGCGTCCCCGCATCCGGCGCGAGTTCCTCATCGACGCCACACCGGTCCGCCGAGGACAGGCACGCCGTTTCGCGCACCAACAAGGTAGCCCGCCACTCATTCAGCTGACCAGTCTCCAAGGCGGCGAGCGTGTGCGGCATCTCCGTCACCAAAGCCTTGGCCAGGCCCAACAACCGGCTTCCCTTGGCCGGGGATTCGCGACGGGCGAGGGCGATCTGTGCTCCGACGCCGACTCCGAGCTGGTCAGTGGGGATCCCGGCGTCGGACTGCTGCCGGCGCTGCAGCTGATCAAATGCGACGGACAGCCGGGCCTGACGGGCAGCCAAGGCAGACTTTTTGTCTTCCAGTGTCCGGATCTCGTCAATCAGGCGGGCGCCGTCCTGCTCAGACATGTCTCCGCACAGGGCTCCTCCGCGCGACACTAAGGCCGCATTCTCCGTTGCCGGCCCCTGGCCGCAACTGCAAGCGCAACCGCACTCCGCTGCGGCCGGAGCTGCTTCGGACCCCCAATTACCGTCCATGGCTCAAGTGTCCCTCTGGGCTCTGACAGTAATGATGGAATTGGCTGCCAGGAGACAAATCACGGCCTGCCGAAGCCGGACAGCCGCTTGAGATGCCATCGGGGAGGTTCCCCCCGGACGTGGTTATGGGTGCATGGCTCAGGACCGCTGCCACTTCGAGACGCGTCCTGACAGTGCTCACTGCAGAGCTCAGCTCGTCCAACCGCCGGTTGTCCCGGGCGACCAGACCCAGCGACAATGAGACTCAGGGGGAACTAGGCTGGAGCGGTGACCCGCCTCATCCTTGCCTCCCAGTCCCCCGCCCGCACCAAACTGCTGAGCCATGCCGGCATCCGGCACGAGATCCTGGTCTCCGACGTGGACGAAGACGCCGTCCAGGCCCGCTACGGCGTGACGGATCCGCATGACACCGCCCTGCTGCTGGCGCGCGCCAAGGCTGAGGCCGTCGCATCGCTGCAGGATGCGGACGGCGCCCTGGTGCTCGGCTGCGATTCCGTCTTCGAGTTCGACGGCGAGGCGCACGGCAAGCCGTACACGGCCGAGGTCGCAAGGGAACGGATGCTGCGGATGAGCGGCAGCATGGGCGTACTGCACACCGGCCACTGGCTGGTGGACTGCCGCGACACCGACCCCGACTCGTCGGAGAACAGCGGCGGCGAACGCGCCGGTTCCGGCGCGACGCTGGGCGCCGTGACCTCCGCCGAGGTCCATTTCATGGAGATGAGCGGCGAGGAGATCGAGGCCTACATCGCCACGGGTGAACCGCTCCAGTGCGCCGGCTCCTTTACGATCGACGGCTACGGCGGGGCCTTCATCCGGAAGGTCGACGGCGACCCCCACACCGTCGTCGGGCTCTCCATATCCACTCTCCGCGGCCTGCTGGGCCAGGCGCACGTGGGCATCACGGAGCTGTGGACCGGCGGGGCCGTTGACCCCGCTGAAGTCCGAGCTGAGTGAGCCAATTCGCAGCTCTTTGTAGCTTCCCTACAAAGGTTGGGAGCTTTACGCGCGGAATCCGCAAGTAATATCGGCGGAACCCTCAAAATCGCGCTAGGCTCCCTGAAGGAAAGAAGGAGACGCCTTGTCAGCAAATTCGGAGCAGTCCGCAAGTCCAGAGCAGTCCGCCGCCCCAAGCCACGCAGGTGCCGCCCTGACGAGCTCCAAGCGGCTGAGCAAAGTCCTGATCGCCAACCGCGGTGAAATCGCTGTGCGCATCATCCGCGCCGCCCGCGACGAGGGCATCACCTCGGTGGCGGTCTACGCCGACCCGGACCGCGATGCCCTGCACGTGCGCTTGGCGGACGAGGCCTACGCACTGGGCGGGAACACCGCCGCCGAGTCGTACCTGGTCATGGAAAAGCTGATCGAGGTGGCCCACCAGTGCGGCGCCGACGCCATCCACCCCGGCTACGGCTTCCTGGCCGAGAACGCCCAGTTCGCAGCCATGGTCATCGGGGCCGGCATCACCTGGATCGGGCCCTCCCCGGAGGCCATCTCCGCCCTCGGCGACAAGGTCCAGGCCCGCCACATCGCGGAGAAGGTGGGCGCACCGCAGGTCCCCGGCACCGCCGATCCGGTGGAATCCGCCGAAGAGATCCTCGAGTTCGTGGACAAGTTCGGCCTCCCCGTCGCCATCAAGGCTGCCTTCGGCGGCGGCGGCCGCGGCATCAAGGTGGCCCGCACGCGTGAGGAAATCCCGGAACTCTTCGAATCCGCCGTCCGCGAGGCTGTCGCTGCCTTTGGGCGCGGCGAATGCTTCATCGAGCGCTTCCTGGACGCGCCCCGGCACGTCGAAACCCAGTGCCTGGCAGACGCCTACGGGAACGTCGTTGTGGTTTCCACCCGCGACTGCTCCCTGCAGCGGCGCAACCAGAAGCTCGTGGAGGAGGCGCCGGCACCGTTCCTCACCGAGGAGCAGAACCGCCGCCTCTACGAGTCCTCCAAGGCCATCCTCAAGGAGGCCGGCTACCTCGGCGCCGGAACGTGCGAATTCCTGGTGGGCCAGGACGGCACCATCTCCTTCCTCGAGGTCAACACCCGCCTCCAGGTGGAGCATTGCGTCTCTGAAGAAGTCACCGGAATCGACCTCGTCCGCGAACAGTTCCGGCTGGCCCGCGGCGAGAAGCTGGGCTACGACGACCCCGAGGTGCGCGGACACTCGATCGAGTTCCGCATCACCGGCGAGGACCCGGGCCGCAACTTCATGCCCGCTCCCGGCACCATCACCACGCTGAAGAACCCCACCGGCCCCGGCATCAGGATCGATTCCGGCGTGGAGCAGGGCGACGTCATCAGCGGCAACTTCGACTCAATGCTCTCCAAGCTGATCGTCACCGGCGCCACCCGCGCCCAGGCACTGCAGCGCTCCCGCCGGGCCCTGGAGGAAATGGTGGTGGAGGGCATCCCCACCGTCATCCCCTTCGACCTCGCCGTTGTTACCAACCCCGACTTTGCCCCGGCAGAGGGACCGTTCAAAGTCCACACCCGCTGGATCGAGACGGCGTTCGTCAACGAGATTCCCGCCTGGACCCCGACCGGCACCGACGCTGAAGCGTCCGACGCCGGCGATCGCCAGCGCGTCGTCGTCGAGGTCGGCGGCAAACGCCTTGAGGTCGTGCTGCCCGCGTCACTCGGCTCGTTCAGCACCGGCGGCGGTTCTGCCAAGCCGGCCAAGGCCAAAAAGCGCTCGCGGTCCGGGGGCGCGGCTGCAGCTGCCGGCGGCAACGCGCTCACGTCCCCCATGCAGGGCACCATCGTGAAGGTGGCCGTCGCCGAAGGCGACGTGGTTGCCGAAGGTGATCTCGTCGTCGTGCTTGAAGCGATGAAGATGGAGCAGCCGCTCACGGCGCACCGGGCGGGCACCATCACGGGCCTGGCCGCCGTCGCCGGCGAGACGGTGTCCGCCGGGGCCGTGATCGCAACGATCGAGGACTGAACCCGGAGCGGTTTCGTCCACCGCTACACAGCAATGCCCGCCGCTCCCGGCGCGCCCGTGGCGCACGGGGGCGGCTCCATGCAGACTTAGCGTGTGAAGCCATTTCTACTGCTTGCATCGCGCGCCGAAGACAAGGCTGCCGAGGAAGAATATGAGGCCTACCTGCGCTACGGCGGACTCGAGCCCGGGCAGCTGCGGCGCATCCGGATGGAAGCCGGGCCCCTGCCCGAGCTGGACCTCTCCGAATACTCTGGGGTGATCGTGGGTGGCAGCCCTTTCACCTCCAGCGACCCTGCGGATCACAAAAGCGCGGCCCAGCACCGGGTGGAGCGTGAATTGTCCCTGCTGCTGGACCGCATCGTGCCGGCGGATTTCCCGTTCCTCGGAGCCTGTTACGGGGTCGGCACGCTGGGCCTGCACCAGGGCGCGGTGATCGACCGGACCTATGGCGAGGGCCTGGGCGGCGCCACCATCAAGCTGACCGCCGAAGGGCTGCAGGATCCCCTCCTGCGCGGGCTGCCGGAGACCTTCACGGCTTTCACCGGCCACAAGGAAGCCTGCACCGTCCTCCCCTCGCACGCCGTGATCCTGGCCAGCTCCGCAGCCTGCCCGGTCCACATGTTCCGGATCAGGACCAACCTGTACGCCACCCAGTTCCACCCGGAGCTCGATGCCGACGGGCTGGTCACCAGGATCGACATCTACCGCCATGCAGGCTACTTCCCGCCGGAATCGGCCGAAATCCTGATGGAGAACGCCCGGCAGTTCACCGCGACGGAACCCATGAAGATCCTGGGCAACTTCGTGGAGCGCTACGCACGGTAGCGGCGGGATACAACAAATGCCCGGCACCCCGCGAAGGGGTGCCGGGCATTGTTGTGAAGGGCGAAGGCCGGGTCAGGCCACGTTGTTCTCGTAGTCCAGGTCCCGGGTTTCCTTGCTCAGGAAGAGCGCCACCAGGGTGAGGACCGCCATGGCGGTCAGGTAGATACCGACCAGGACGGGGCTGCCGTCAGCCTGTTCCCAGAGCGCGACGGCGATGAAGGGCGCCACAGCCGCGCCCAGGATGCTGGACACGTTGTAGCTGACAGCAGAGCCGGTGTACCGGACGTTGGTCGGGAACAGTTCCGGCAGCAGCGCACCCATCGGCCCGAACGTGAGCCCCATCAGGGAGAACCCGATGATGAGAAGCGCCATGGTGCCGATGAACCCGCCGCCGAACAGCGGCACGAACAGCAGCCCGAACACGAAGATTCCGCCGGTCACCACCAGCAGCATCTTGCGGCGGCCGTACTTCTCGGCCAGCGGACCGGAGACCAGCGTGAAGATGCCGAAGAACACGACGCCGGCAATCAGCATCCAGAGGAAGTCGTTGCGGGTGAAGCCCAGTCCGGGAACGAACGCCGCGGCGGCTGCCTCGGTCATCGGCTTGCCGGCCTTCTCCGCAGCGGCCTTGGCGGCATCCAGCGACGCGGGCCGGGTGCCGTAAGTCAGCGTGAACGTGGTCATCAGGTAGAAGAGCACATAGGTGGCCAGCATGATGAACGTGCCCAGGATGAGCGGGCGCCAGCTCGACTTGAAGACCCGGGCAAGCGGCAGTTTGGCCACCTCGTTGGATTCGAGCACCTTGGTGAAGGCCGGCGTTTCAATGAGCTTGAGGCGGACGTAAAGGCCGATGATCACCATAACGGCGCTCAGCAGGAACGGAACGCGCCAGCCCCAGGCCTCGAAGGCTGCCGGGGTAAGGACGTAGCTGGCCACCAGGAAGATCACGTTGGCGATGATGAAGCCGATGGGCGCACCGAGCTGCGGGAACGTCCCGTAGATCGCCCGCTTGTTGGCGGGTGCGTTCTCCGTGGCCAGGAGGGCAGCGCCGCTCCACTCGCCGCCGAGCGCGAGGCCCTGGGCGAAGCGCATGACCACCAGGAGGGCCGGAGCCCAGAAGCCCCAGCCCGGGACCAGCGCGGTGGGAAGGCAGCCGATCAGGAACGTGGCAATGCCCATGGTCAGCAGCGAGGCTACCAGGGTTCCCTTGCGGCCGAACTTGTCCCCGAAGTGGCCGAAAACGATGGACCCCAGCGGACGGGCGATAAACGCGACGCCAAACACCGCGAAGGAGCTCAGCAGCTGGGTGGTTTCATTCTGTCCCGGGAAGAACAACCGGGGGAACACCAGTACGGCCGCCGTGGCGTAGACGTAGAAGTCGTAGAACTCCACGGTGGTGCCGATCAGGCTGGCGACGATCACGCGCCCGCGCGAGTTAACCTGCTTGGCTGACCCCGGCTGCGGCGAAGTGGCAGTGGATGACATGTAGTAACACTTTCGTGAGAACCGGGCGTTCATCCCCAAAAAGGCTGCCCGGCTAAGGGATACATAGGTCTCAATAATAGTTCCGGTAGTCCATCGACTGGACAAAGGGTCCATCATGCGGACTTCTGAAATTGTCTCACTAACGGCGCCTCACGCCGTCACAAAGGCCACGATAGGCAAACTTCACAGCACGTTAACAAACGGCGACGCTTCACGAAACGCGCCGTCTCTACCTTGGAAGGACAACAAACCCCCAAAGGAGGTACACCGTGACTGTTGACCGCAACGCAGATGCCGGAGCCGGCAATTCCCCTGAGACTGGCTCCGAGCCGTGGCACGGAAGTGTTGCCACTTCATCCAGCGCGCAGCCCGGCACTACCCGCACCGCTGACGCCCCCGCCCTTGAAGTCCGCCCCGGCCGCTGGATCGCCAACTGGGATGCCGAGAACAAGGAGCAGTGGGAATCCCAGGGCCGTTCCATCGCCCGCCGCAACCTGAACTGGTCCATCTTCGCCGAATTCCTCGGCTTTGTCGTCTGGCAGCTGTGGTCCATCGTGGTGGTCCAGCTCCCCGGAGCAGGATTCGCGTTCTCCACCTCTGAAATCTTCTGGCTGATCTCCATGCCCAGCCTGGTGGGTGCCACACTCCGCATCCCCTACACGTTCATGGTCCCGAAGTTCGGCGGCCGCAACTGGACCATCGTTTCGGCCCTGCTGCTCCTGATTCCGTCCATCGGACTCGCACTGTGTGTCTCCAATCCTGAGACCCCGTTCGGCGTCATGCTGCTGGTGGCAGCACTTGCCGGCTTCGGCGGCGGAAACTTCGCCAGCTCCATGGCCAACATCACGTTCTTCTACCCGGCCCGCGAAAAGGGCTGGGCCCTGGGCCTGAACGCCGCCGGCGGCAACATGGGTGCCGCCGTCGCCCAGCTCGCCGTCCCGATCGCCATCACGCTCCTGGCCGCCGGAACCGTCAACCTTCCGGTCGCAGGCCTGATGTGGGTTCCGCTCATCCTGCTCGCAGCGTTCGGCGCCTACAAGTACATGGACAACCTCACCAGCGCCAAGGGTGACGTGGCAGGCTCGATCGCTGCGCTGAAGGAACCGCACCTGTGGATCATGGCCCTGCTGTACATCGGCACGTTCGGTTCCTTCATCGGCTTCGCCGGTGTGTTCCCGAAGCTCATCAAGGACTACTTCCCCGCCTTCTCCTCCATCGGAGTGGGTACTGTGGCTCTTTCGCTGGCCTTCCTCGGCCCGCTGGTCGGCTCGCTGGCCCGCCCCTACGGCGGACGCATGGCGGACCGGATGGGCGGCGCCCGTATGACAGTTGCCGCTTTCGCCTCCATGGCGGTCATCACCCTCACCATGATCTGGACCCTGCCGCTCAAGAACTTCTGGCTCTTCCTGGTCCTCTTCCTGATGCTCTTCACCGCCAGCGGCTTCGGCAACGGTGCCACCTACCGGATGATCCCCATCATCTTCGCCACCAACAGCCGGGCAGCACGCAACGGCGCCAGCACGGTGGCCACCCAGCGCCTGGCTTCCTCGGCCCTCGGCCTGATCTCCGCAATCGGCGCCTACGGCGGGTTCGTTATCCCGCAGGTGCTGAACGCCTCCAACACGGCCAGCGGTTCCTACACCCCCGCTTTCTACGGCTTCGTCGGGGCATACGTCCTGATGCTGGTGGTCTGCTGGGCCTGCTACATCCGCAACGCCAACCGAAATGCGATGGGACACGTCTAACATGACCAAAAGCGCCGATACGCACTGCCCCTACTGCGCCTTGCAGTGCGCCATGACGCTGAAGTCCCCAGCGGCTCTGACCCCGGCTGTCCAGCCGGGGTCAGACCCCGTGCCGGCTCCACCCGCTCCGAACGCACCCGCTGCAGCCGTTGATGCCGGCGGCGCGGCGGCTGCGCCCGTCCTGGAAGTTTCCGGACGCGACTTCCCCACCAACCGCGGCGGCCTGTGCCGCAAGGGCTGGACCTCCGCCTCGCTACTGAGCCACCCCGGACGCGTCACCGAGCCCATGCTGAAGGGCTCCGACGGCGTCCACCGCCCCGTCAGCTGGGATGATGCCCTGAAGCTCATCACGGCTGCGGTCAAGGACACCCGCGCCCGCTACGGCGCGGACGCCGTCGGTGTATTCGGCGGCGGCGGCCTGACCAACGAGAAGGCCTACCAGCTGGGCAAGTTCGCCCGCCTGGCCCTGGGCACGTCCCGGATCGACTACAACGGCCGGTTCTGCATGTCCTCCGCAGCCGCCGCAGGGATGCGGGCCTTCGGGGTTGACCGCGGCCTCCCGTTCCCGCTGGAAGACCTCGACGGCGCCGGCACCATCCTGATGCTCGGCTCCAACGTGGCCGAGACCATGCCGCCCTTCGTGCAGCACCTCCAGGGAGCGCGCGACGCCGGCGGGCTGATTGTGGTGGACCCCCGCCGTTCCGCCACGGCTGCTTTCACGTCCGACGGCGGCGGCCTGCACCTCCAGCCCCTGCCGGGCACCGACCTCACCCTCCTCCTGGGCCTGTCCCACGTGGTCATCCACGAAGGCCTGGCGGACACCGAATTCATCCAGGCGCGCACCAGCGGCTTCGAAGCCCTTGCGCGCAGCGTCAACGCGTTCTGGCCGGAACGCGTCCAGTCCCTCACCGGCGTGCCCGCGGACCTGATCCGCGAGACGGCCCGCCGGCTTGCCCACGGCGCCACCAAGGGCGGGAGCTACATCCTGACCGGCCGGGGCGTGGAGCAGCACGTGGACGGAACGGACACCGCCACCGCCGCCATCAACCTGAGCCTGCTGCTCGGGCTGCCCGGTTCCGCCCGCAGCGGCTATGGCACGCTGACCGGCCAGGGCAACGGCCAGGGCGGCCGTGAGCACGGCCAGAAGGCCGACCAGCTCCCCGGCTACCGCAAGATCACCGACCCCGCCGCCCGCGCGCACATGGCGAAGGTGTGGGGCGTGCCGGAATCCCTGATTCCCGGCCCCGGCCTCCCCGCCGTCCAGCTGCTGAAGTCCCTCGGACAGCCCGACGGCGTCCGCTGCCTCTTCGTGCACGCCTCGAACATCGCGGTGGCCTCCCCCGATGCCAATGCCGTCATTGGCGGGCTCCGCAGCCTGGACTTCCTGGTGGTCTGCGACTTCTTCGTCTCCGAGACAGCGGCCGAAGCCGACCTCATCCTGCCGGTTCTCCAGTGGGCCGAGGAGGAAGGCACGCTGACCAACCTCGAGGGACGTGTCCTCCGCCGCCGCCGCGCACTGCAGCCGCCGGCCGGCGCCCGCAGCGAACTCTGGATCATGGCGCGGCTCGCCGAGGCGCTCGAGGCTCCGTCCACCTACAGCGAGGATCCCGAGACAGTCTTCGAGGAACTCCGCCTGGCTTCCGCCGGCGGCCTCGCGGACTACTCCGGCATCAGCTACGCCATGCTGGACCGCGGCGAAGCGGCGTACTGGCCGTATCCCGTGGGCAGCAGCGGCACGCCGCGGCTCTTCCTCGACGGCTTCGCCCACGCCGACGGCAAGGCTGTCATGACCCCGGTGGCGCCGCGCCGCCGTCGTGCTCCCGCAGAGAATCCGGACCCGGGCGCCAAGACCATGACGCTCATCACCGGCCGCCTGCTGGAGCACTACCAGTCCGGGGCGCAGACCCGCCGCGTGTCCGAGCTGCTGGCTTCCCAGCCGGAGGCGAAGATGCAGATCCACCCTGCGGCCGCGGCGTCCATGGGCATCACCGACGGTTCGTTCGTTTCAGTGGCCAATGAGCGCGGCGAGGTGGTGTGCCGGGCCGAACTCAGCACGGCGATCCGGCCCGAGACGGTCTTCCTGCCGTTCCATTTCCCGGAGCTCGAGAGCGCCAACCGGCTGACGGAGGCCGCCACCGACCCCATTTCCGGGATGCCCGAGTTCAAATTCAACAAGGTGTGGGTCCGCGTGGCTGCCAACGGACTCCAGCACAGCGTTCTTCAGACATCGGAGGCCTCATGAGTGAGCAGATTGTAATTGTGGGCTTTGGTCCGGTCGCCGCGCGGCTGATCGATGAGCTGCTGCCGGCAGTGCGCAGCGGGCTCGCCCACCTGACAGTCATCGGTGAGGAGCCCGACGCGGCGTACAACCGCGTGCTGGTGGCCGACCTCGGCGTGGGGCGGACGACGGCCTCAGCGCTGGCCCTGTCCGACGCCGCCGCGCTGATCGCCGACGGCGTGGACGTCCGGCTCGGCGTCCGTGTCCGACGGGTGGACCGCGCCCGCCAGCAGGTAGTCCTCACCGACGGCACGAAGCCGCACTACGACCGGCTGGTTTTCGCCACCGGTTCCCGCCCCGTGATCCCCAACCTGACCGGCCTCAACCCGGACCCGGCCCACCCCGTGCTGCCCGCCGGCGTGACCGCGTTGCGCGACCTGCGCGACGCCGAGGTCCTCCGCCAGGCCGTCTCCGGCGGCAAGCGCGTGGTGGTGCTGGGCGGCGGCGTCCTAGGACTCGAGACGGCCCTGGCGGCCGCCGAGGAAGGCGCCACGGTGACCGTGGTCCACAACGGCCCGCATCCCCTGGGCCGGAATATCGACCGCGGCGGCGGCGCGGTGCTGGCCGCCAGCATGCGCAACTGCGGCGTCCGGATGGCCGGCAACGCCCGCTCCACGGGGGTGGAACACAACGCTCCCGACGGCGGCTTCTCCGCCTTGCTGCTGGATGACGGTTCGGCGATCGACGGCGACCTGCTGGTGCTGTCCTGCGGCGTCCGTCCGCGCGTGGAGCTCGCCGAAGGCTGCGGGCTGTCCACCGCCACCGGCATCCTGGTGGACCACAAGCTGCGTGCCCACCACGAGCCGCACATCTTCGCGATCGGCGACTGCGCCGAAGTCCGCTGCCCCGACCCTTCCTGCAGCGGCTGCCGGGCAGCGCGCGGTCCGTCCGGCCTGGTGGGTCCGGGCTGGCGCCAGGCGGAGTGGCTGGCGGAGTACCTGACGCTCCTCGCCGAGGGATCCGTTGACGGGTCCGGCGACGGTTCGCCCACCGGCGATTCGGTGGACGCGGCCGAGTCACTGCCTGAGCTGCCCACGGAGAAGCCGGGCGTCGTTGTCCTTAAGGCCCGCGGCATGAACATGGCAGTGGCCGGAGACAACGCCGCGGAACCCTGGGATGAGGAAGTCCTGACCGCCGGTGCCGTGAACGGGCGCCCGCGGCTGCAGATTGCCCAGTGGGCCGATCCGGAACACGGCCGCTACGTCAAGATGACCACGCGCGGCGGCGTGCTGGAAGGCCTCGTGGCCGTAGGCATGCCGCGCACGGCTGCGGAGCTGGTTTCCCTGTTCGAGCGCGGCGACGAGCTCCCCGCCGACAGGTCGCTGCTGCTGCGCCTGGACGGACCGGACCAGCTGGCTGCCGCCGGCAACAGCGACCCGGAGCGCACCGTATGCCGGTGTGCCGGCGTCACCGGCACCAAGATCCAGGACGCCGTTGTTGACGGTTGCTCCACGGTGGCCGAGGTTTCCGGTGCCACCAGGGCAGGAACCGGCTGCGGCGGCTGCCACTCCGACATCAAGGACATCATCGAAAAACACTTCCAGGCGGCGGCAGCCGCCTGACGTGATGTGAGGCCGGGGGGAGGTCCGGCCTGCTTCAAATCCAGTCCACCTACCGCGTTGGCCACCGCGTCCCAGCGGGGCCGCTTTGGCGCGCCCAGGCGGGGCTGGTGGGCTTTTGGGAGTCGGCTGTTAGATAGCAAAGTTGGTTTATAAACAGGTAGTCACTACTCGCGTTTTGATGATGCGCACCGGGATAGCATGCGTAAGCGTCGCCGTAGTCAGGGACTTGTCCCGTATCCCTTGGGGGGATTCGCAAAGCTACAAAGGAGCATCTTTATGAAACGCTGGCTCGCACCCATCGCCGTCATCGCAGCACTCGCAGCAGGCACAGGCCCGGCAGTGGCCGCTTCCGCGAAACCCGGACCCGTCGGCACCGATCCGTTCTACGTCAACTGTGCCGACTTCCAGCTC
Source organism: Arthrobacter sp. NPDC093128 (assembly GCF_040683875.1). Taxonomy (NCBI): domain Bacteria; kingdom Bacillati; phylum Actinomycetota; class Actinomycetes; order Micrococcales; family Micrococcaceae; genus Arthrobacter; species Arthrobacter sp. NPDC093128. The sequence goes on along the minus strand of NZ_JBFBEY010000002.1, from coordinate 241,874 downwards.
AAGGCCCAGTTGTCCGGGAAAGCAGGGACCATTGTCTTGCCCGGGGGCCGCTTTACGTTCACAGGGCCAAACCTGCGGATTACATTCACGAACGAGAAGACCGGGGAGACGGCGAGCTACGTCATCACCGGCGCGACCCATGTCACGGTCCTTGACGACGGTACCCAGCTGGTGACGGCGACCGGGCTCAACACCATCCTCGTGCCCGAGGCCAACGGACATCCTGCGGGGGTCTACTTCACAAGGGGCACCATGAATTGGGTCCTTGACAAGAACAACCAAGAAGTTGGCGACAAGTTCACCGGCAGCGGCAAGGTGACCGACGTGTGCGCTTTACTGGCGTAATTCCACAAGGCGGCAGGCAGCTGCGCCCCTGGCCAACGCCAGGGGCGCTCTGGTGTCCGGCGCTGTGGGGCCCTTGGCACCTTGCCCTCCCTCTGGACGTGGCGTCTTATGGATGCAACAGTCAGTGAGCAGCAGGGAGGAAGGCCATGTTCAGCGTCACGATCTTCCTGGCCGCGGCCGCACTCATCCTGGCTGCCGGGGCCATGGGCCTCGTCTGCCTGCGGCAGCCCGACCGTTCCGTGCGGGCGCGCGCCCTCGTCTGGACGGCAGCCGCGATCATGGCAGCCTTCACGGTCCTTGCCGGCCTGTTCATCAGCGGCTACGCCCTGGCTGATCCCGGCGGCCTGGAGGGGGTCATCCTGATCGTGTCCTGGGCCGTTCCGATGGCCGCACTCGCTGTGCTTGCGTGGCTTCGTCCCGTGTGGGCTGCACCTGCGCTGACCGTGCTGACCGCACTGCTCATCGCGGCGGGAATCTGGTTCGCCGTCGACTCGGCATCGTGGCGTGCGTTTGAGAACGCGAACGGGCCCTTCCGGGCCGTGGCCGTCCTGGTCCTGGCGTTTCCGGCAGCCGTCCTGGGCCTCAAACGGACACCCGATGCGGGCTGGCTGCTGGTGGCCCTCGGACTGGGACCCGTCGCGTTCTCGGCGCTGGGGAGCCTCGCCGGAGTGGTCGCCCTGTCCGCCATCAGCGTGGTTCCGCTGATCACCGGGCTGCTGTATCTCGTGGCCGCCCGGGTGAGCCGCGGCCTGCTACATGTGGACGTGCAGGCGCCGGGCCGCTTCGGAGATGGAGCCGCTGAGTGACGGGTACACCGTAAAGGTGCTGGCGACGTCGTCGACGTGAAGCTTCTGGGTGACGGCGATGGAAATCGCGAAAATCAGTTCGGAGGCGTTCGGGCCCACCACAACGCCGCCGATCACAGTGCCGGAACCCTTCCGGGCGAAGATCTTGACGAACCCGTCACGGTGGTTGCGCATCTTGGCGCGGGCGTTGCTGCGCAGCGACAGCTTCACCACGTCGCCCTGGTATTTGCCGGAATCGATCTCCGCCTCGGACACGCCCACGGAGGCAATCTCCGGCGACGTGAAGATGTTGGAGGCCACCTGGTGCAGCTTGATCGGCATGACCGCGTCGCCCAGGAAGTGGGCCACGGCGATGCGGCCCTGCATGGCCGCGACCGATGCGAGGGCAAGGACCCCGGTGCAGTCACCGGCGGCGTAGATGTTGGGGGCGGTGGTGCGCGAGACGCCGTCCACCTTGATGTGGCCGCTCTCGGTGACCGCCACGCCGGCTTCCTCCAGGCCGATGCCTGCCGTGTTGGGGATGGAACCGACACAGACCAGGCAGTGACTGCCGGTCACCTTGGAGCCGTCACCCAGGGTGACGACGACGCCGTCGTCCGTCCGTTCCACCGTTTCGGCGCGGGAGCGGGAAAGCACCTTCACGCCGCGGCGTTCGAAGACACCCTCCAGGACCTCGGCGGCGTCGGTGTCCGAGCCCGGCAGCACGCGGTCGCGGCTGGAAATCAGGGTGACCTTGGAGCCCAGGCCGTTGTAGGCGGAGGCAAATTCCGCGCCGGTGACGCCGGAACCCACCACGATGAGTTCCTCGGGGAGCTCGTCCATGTTGTAGATCTGCGCCCAGTTCAGGATCCGGTCGCCGTCGGGCCGGGCGGTGGGAAGTTCACGGGGATGGGCGCCGACCGCGAGCAGGATGGTGTCCGCTTTCACGGTCTCCGTGCCGTTAACGGTGAGGACCTCGATGGTGTGGTTGTCCAGCAGCCGGCCGGAGCCGATCAGGATGCGCACGCCCTGATGCTCGAGTCCGCTCCTGATGTCCTCGGACTGCTTCCGTGCCAGGCCGAGCAGGCGGTCGTTGATGTGCTTCAGGTCCGCGCGCATCACCGGCGCGAAATCGCCGCCGTCGACGTCGAACTTCACGCCCAGCTCCCCCGCCTCACCGACGCGGGTCATCAGGTCCGCCGTCGCGATCAGGGTCTTCGAAGGGACGACGTCGGTGAGCACCGCGGAACCGCCGAGGCCGGCGCGTTCGATGATGGTGACTTGCGCCCCCAGGGACGCGGCCACCATGGCGGCTTCATAGCCACCGGGCCCTCCGCCAAGAATTGCGATGCGGGGCGAGCTGAAATCCGGATGCGTAGTCACAAAGATCCATTCTCTACCCATCCGCCGCCGCACACCAATAAAAGGGACCTGCGCCACTGCTGGGCAGCGAACCGAAGGCACGATAGCTTGTACCAGTGAGTAATACAGAATTCCTGAACACGGACCCTTTTGACGCCGCCCGCGCGGCCGCCGATTACATCGCCGAGGAGACGGGCGTGGACCGCCACGACGTCGCTCTGGTGCTCGGGTCAGGCTGGGGCGACGCCGCCGACCTGATCGGTGAGACCACCGCCACGCTGTCCGCTGACGAGGTCCCAGGCTTCTCCGCGCCGGCAGTCGAGGGCCACGTCGGCACCATCCGCTCCGTCCTGACCAAGGAGGGCAAACGCGCGCTGGTGCTCGGTGCCCGGACGCACTATTACGAAGGCAAGGGCGTCCGCGCAGTAGTGCACGGAGTCCGCACGGCCGCAGCGGCAGGCTGCAAGACCCTGGTGGTCACGAACGGCTGCGGCGGCCTCAATGAAAGCTGGACCCCCGGCACCCCCGTGCTCATCAAAGATCACATAAACCTCACCGCCACGTCCCCGCTCGAAGGCGCAACCTTCGTTGACCTGACAGATCTGTACTCCGCCCGGATCCGGGGGCTGGCCCGCGAAGTGGACCCGTCCCTGGACGAGGGCGTCTATGCGCAGTTCACCGGCCCGCACTACGAAACGCCGGCGGAGGTACAGTACGCCAAGCGGATCGGAGCCGATCTGGTGGGCATGTCCACAGCGCTCGAGGCAATCGCCGCACGCCATGCAGGTATGGAAGTCTTCGGCATCTCGCTGGTGACCAACCTCGCCGCGGGCATCAGCCCGGTGCCGCTGAGCCACCAGGAAGTACTGGAAGCCGGCCAGGCCGCCGGACCGCGCATCTCCAGACTGCTCGCGGAAATCATCGCCAAGCTCTGATTACTGAATCCTGGCGGGCATCAGCCGGCGAAGCGTGTCTTTGCGGGATCCGGGAGACTTCCGCTCGACGGAGGCGGCGATGCCCGCGACAGTCTGCCGGGACAGCGTCTGCCGCCAGGCAAGCTCGGCCTGGCGCATGGTCTGGGACACCAGGCAACTGCGGAGGTAGTCTTCGGCTGGATCCGAGCCCGGCGCGTTCGCGAGGATGGACTCGCAGCGGAAGGCCGGTTCCTGACCCTCGATTGCCAGGACGACGTCCAGCACGGTGATCTTTTCCGCGGGTTTCGCCAACTGGAAGCCGCCGCGGGGTCCGGACACGGAGGAGAGGATGCCGGCCCGGACCAGTGCCTGCAGCTGCTTGTTCAGGTAGGCGGCGGGCAGTTGGTACAGTTCCGCGAGCCGGGCGCTGTTCACAGCCTCCCCGGCGGGTGCCCAGGACATGTTCACGCAGCAGTGCAGCGCCCACTCGACCCCCTGGCCCATCTTCATTTTTCAGACATTACGTGTCCAGAAAATTTACTGTCAAGGACTCCCCGCGGTGCTTGTCGGGCAGCGGAGTCCGGCGGATAGGCGATAGCTTGTTCCTATGACGTCTTCCGATGCCGAATTTCCGCAGCTACTGAGCGACGCCCGGGACTGGGCCGCCCAGGACCCGGATCCCGCCACTGCCGGCGCTTTGACAGAACTCATCCAGCTCTCCGAGGACGGGGTTCCCTCTGCGCGCCAGGACCTGGAGGACAGCTTCAGCGGGACGCTGCAGTTCGGCACCGCCGGCCTGCGCGCGGAGCTTGGCCCCGGACCCAACCGGATGAACCGCGTGGTGGTGCGGCGCGCAGCCGCAGGCTTCGCCGCGTTCCTGACCGCCGCCGTCGCGGACGCCTCGCCGGGCACCCAGCCCCGCGCCGTCGTCGGGTTTGACGCCCGCTACAACTCAGATATCTTCGCCGAGGAGACGGCCGCGATCTTCACGGCCGCGGGTATCGAGACCTTCCTGATGCCGCAGGCGCTCCCGACGCCGCTGCTCGCCTATGCGGTGCGATCGCTGGATTGTGACGGCGGTGTGATGGTGACTGCCAGCCATAACCCGCCGCAGGACAACGGCTACAAGGTGTACCTGGGCCGGCACACGGTGGAGGAAAGCGGGCGCGGGGCGCAGATCGTGGCACCGTACGACGCCCGGATCGCCGCCGAAATCGGCCGGGTGGGTGCGCTGGACTCCATCGCCCTTGCCCCCACGGGCTGGAGCGTTCTGGAGCCGTCCATCACCGCCGGATACCAGGCCGCGGTGGCTGGCCTGGCACTGCCCGCGCAGTTCCCCGCCCGCGACCTGAAGATTGTCCTGACCCCCATGCACGGCGTGGGCGGCGACACCGCGGTTGCCGTGCTGAACGCCGCGGGCTTCACCGACGTAACCCTGGTGGCCGAACAGGCGAGGCCGGACCCGGACTTCCCCACGGTGAACTTCCCCAATCCGGAGGAGCCAGGCGCACTGGACCTGGCGCTGGAAACGGCGGCCCGCGTGCATGCTGACATTGTGCTGGCCAACGACCCCGACGCCGACCGCGCTGCCGTTGCGGCCAAGGACCCGGACACGGGTGCCTGGCGCATGCTGCGCGGGGACGAAGTGGGCGCCTTGCTGGGTGCCCACATTGTGGCAAGGCTCGCTGCAGGCGGGGGCAGCACCACCCAGGGCGTTTTCGCGAATTCAATTGTTTCCTCGCGCCTGCTGGCGCGGATCGCGGCTGCGGCGGGGTATTCCCATGAGGAGACCCTGACCGGGTTCAAGTGGATTTCCCGCGTTCCCGGCCTGCTTTACGGCTACGAGGAAGCGCTGGGATACTGTGTGGCCCCTGAACTGGTCCGGGACAAGGACGGCATTTCGGCCGCCGTGCTCATCGCGGAACTCGCCGCGGCGGCCAAGGCGGACGGCAAGACTATTTTCGATACCCTCGACGAGCTGTACCTGGTGCACGGGCTGCATGCCAGCGACCAGCTCAGCATCCGCGTGGCGGACCTCGGCCTGCTGGACGCCATGATGAACCGGCTCCGGGTCAGCCCGCCGGAATCCTTCGGCGGCTCGGCCGTCGAAACCTTCAAGGACCTGGCCGAGGGCAGTGAGAACCTTCCACCGACGGATGGCCTGCTCTACCTCACGAGGGACCTGAGCAGGGTGATCATCCGCCCCAGCGGCACCGAACCGAAGCTCAAGTGCTACCTCGAAGTCATCCGGAGCGTGGGCTCAGCCGCGGAGCTGCCCGAGGCGCGGCAGGCGGCCCGGGCAGCGCTCGACGGCGTGCTGGGAGATGTACGGGAGGCGCTGGGGCTTTAGCCCGGGGTGGTGAGCCTAGAGCTCAACCTCGACGTAGCCGTCAACAACGCGGGTGCGGAACGTGGGGAGGCGGAGTTCAGCGGTGCCAAAGCACTCACCGGTTTCCAGGTCGTAGACCTCCTTGTGGAGCGGGGACGCAATGGTCTGCCGCGTTCCGCGCGATCCGACAATGCCGCGGGCCATCACATGGGCTCCGGTGGCGGGATCTTCCTGGGCCACAGCGAACACCTCTGCGGCCGCGGTACGGAACAATGCAACCTGGCGGCCCGCGATCAGGGCAGCCTCACCCCAGGCCAGCTCCAGTTCCTCCACGGCGCAGACGCGGTTCCATCCCGTCGCAAATCCGGTGGTCTGGTCATCAAGTTCAAGTATTGCGGTCATTTCCGGCCCCTCTCGCATTGCCTGCGGCCCGGCGCTCTTTAGAACGGCTGCCGGGCCCGGACCGCCGACGCGGCCACATATCCAAGCTAGGGCGGCGGTGTTTCAGCGGCATGCAGTGAATGTGTCCGGGACGTAAAAGGCAACTCACCTGTCCGGAAATCCATTCGTGATGCAGAAGTTAAGTTCACGAAACATAAGGGAAACTGAAGCGAAACTGCGGGTACCTAGTCTGGATGGACAAGCTGCAGAGCACCGTCTGCGGCCCATGCGAAAGGCCCACAGTGACCGAACAGACTTCAAGCACAGAGACTCCGCGCCGCATCGTCGTCGCCGGCGGCGGCCCGGCGGCCCACCGTTTTGCGGACGCAATGCATGCCCGCGGCCTCGAAGGCTGGCATGTCACGGTCCTCACTGAGGAAGCCCACCTCCCCTACGACCGCGTGGCCCTAAGCAAGGCCTTGACCGTCATGGACTACGACCTCACCCTGGGCGAGGCGAACATGTGGGACCACGAGGCCCTGTCCCTGAAGACCGGCGAGCGCGTCGTCAAAATCAACCACGAAGCCAAGTCCGTGGAGACGGCAGCCGGCAGCATCTTCGAATACGACGACCTCGTGGTCGCGACGGGTTCCAATGCCGCCCGCCTGCCGATCCCCGGTGCCGAGCACACACACGTCTACCGCACGCTCGAAGACGTCTGGGCCATCAACAAGGCCATTGCCGAACTCACCGAAAAGCTTGGCCGCCAGGTCAACGCCGTCACCATCGGTGGAGGCCTCCTCGGCCTCGAATCAGCCGCCGGCACGGAGCAGCTCGGCGCCAACCCGATCGTCATCGACGGTTCGCAGTGGCTGATGGCCACGCAGCTGGATGAAGGCGCGGGCCAGGCAATGGGCCGGCTCATCAAGGCCAAGGGCTTCGAAGTCCACGGTGGTGTGTTCCCCTCCGAGGTGCTGTCCGACGACGATGGCCAGGTCACCGGCGTCCTCATGGCTGACGGCCGCACCATCGACGCCGACCTTGTGATCGTCGCGATTGGTGTCCGGCCGCGCGACGAACTCTTCCGCGCGGCAGAGGGCGAGGAGCAGATCTTCTCGCTGGGCCAGCGCGGCGGCGTGGTCATCAACGACTACTGCGCCACCGAGGTCGACGGAATTTGGGCCATCGGTGAAGTGGCCAACTTCGGCGGCATGTGCCTGGGCCTGGTCGCCCCCGCCAACACCATGGCGGAGATCGTCGCTGACCGCCTCCACGGCGGAGAGGCCACCTTCCCGGGCTTCGACACCGCCACCAAGCTCAAGCTGTCCGGTGTGGACGTTGCCAGCTTCGGTGACGCGTTCGCCAAGACCGAGCACGCCCTCGAAATCGTCTACGCCGACCCCGCCCGCGGCGTGTACCAGAAGATTGTCACCACGGACGATGCCAAGACACTCCTGGGCGGCATCTTCGTGGGCGACGCCACCCCCTACACCAGCCTGCGCCCGCTCCTGGGCCGTGAGCTCAGCGCCGAGCCCGGCGCGTACCTCACGGCGGCCGGCGGCGGCGACGCCCCGGACACCGAGCTCCCGGACGACGCCATCCTGTGTTCCTGCAACAACGTGTCGGCCGGAACCATCCGCGACACCGTCAACGGCTGCGGGGCCTGCGACGGCAACGCTCCTGTCCAGGAACTCGGCGAACTCAAGGGCTGCACCCGGGCCGGAACCAGCTGTGGTTCCTGTGTCCCGATGCTCAAGAAGCTGCTCGAAACCGAACTGACCAAGTCCGGCGTCGAAGTTTCCAAGGCACTCTGCGAGCACATCGAGCTGTCCCGCCAGGAACTCTTCGAGACCATCCGTGTCCTGGAACTCACCTCCTTCGAAGAGGTCATGGCCAAGTACGGTACCGGTGCTGGCTGCGACATCTGCAAGCCGACCATCGCCAACATCCTGGCCAGCCAGAACAGCGCCTACGTCCTGGACGCCGGCCGCGGCACCCTGCAGGACACCAACGACCGCGCCCTCGCCAACATGCAGAAGGACGGCACCTACTCGGTGGTCCCCCGCATCGCCGGCGGCGAAATCACCCCGAAGAAGCTCGGCGTCATCGCAGCGGTGGCCGAGAAGTACAACCTGTACACCAAGATCACCGGCGGCCAGCGCATCGACATGTTCGGTGCCCGGCTCGAGGAACTCCCGGAAATCTGGAAGGAACTGGTGGACGCCGGCTTCGAATCCGGCCAGGCGTACGGCAAGAGCCTGCGCACGGTGAAGTCCTGCGTCGGTTCCACCTGGTGCCGCTTCGGTGTCCAGGACTCGGTGGCCATGGCCATCCAGCTCGAACTCCGCTACCGCGGCCTCCGCAGCCCGCACAAGCTCAAGATGGGCGTCTCCGGCTGTGCCCGCGAATGCGCCGAAGCCCGCGGCAAGGATGTTGGCGTGATCGCCACCGCCGACGGCTGGAACCTCTACGTCGGCGGCAACGGCGGTGCCACCCCGGCCCACGCCCAGCTCCTGGCCAAGGACCTCGACGACGAGACGCTGATCAAGTACATCGACCGCTACTTCATGTATTACATCCGCACCGCAGACCGCCTGCAGCGCACCGCGCGCTGGCAGGAAGAGCTCGACGGCGGCATCAAGCACGTTGAGGACGTTGTGGTCAAGGACACCCTGGGCATCGCCGAGGACCTCGAGGCCGCCATGGCCAAGCACGTTGACACCTACGTCGACGAATGGGCCGACACCCTGAAGGATCCCGAGCGGCTGCGCCGGTTCCGCTCCTTCGTCAACGCTCCCGACCAGAAGGACGACTCCATCACGTTCGTCTCCGACGAGCGCGGCCAGATGCGTCCGGCCACGGCAGAAGAAAAAGGCAAGGTCCTGATTGGGTCTTCCATCCCGATGCGGCCCCGCGACGAGAACGAGGTATAGGCATGCAGCTCAGCATTGATCTCACCGGCCGTGAAGTCCTGGTCACCGGCGGGGACCACGCCGCCCGGCAGGCGGTCCGCCGCTACCAGGCCGCCGGCGCCGTCGTCTCCCGCCTCAGCACCCCGCAGGGCGCGAGCCATGACGGACCGCTGCCCGAGCGCCCGTTCCTCGTGGCTGCCGTCGACGACGGCCAGCCCGGCTGGGACGCGCTGCTGGACCGCTGCCGCGAAACCGGCATCCCCGTTTCGATGGAACCGGCTGCCGGACCAGTGGGTCACGTGACCCTGGTGGGCGGCGGCCCCGGCGTCAGCGAACTGCTGACCGTGGCGGCCGTGAAGGCCCTGCGCGATGCCGACGTCGTCTTCTACGACCGGTTGGCCCCCTACCAGGAGCTGCCGTCCCTGACCTCGGCCGAGCTGGTGGATGTGGGCAAGCAGCCCGGCCACCACAAGGTCAGCCAGGGCGACATCGAGAAGCTGATGGTGCAGAGCGCACTGGCCGGCAACAACGTGGTGCGCCTCAAGGGCGGCGACCCCTACGTGTTCGGCCGCGGCGGCGAAGAGGTTGCAGCCTGCGTGGCTGCGGGTGTGCCCGTCAAGGTCATTTCCGGCGTCACCAGCGCCATCTCCGTCCCGGCAGCTGCAGGGATCCCCGTCACACACCGCGAAGTCAGCCACATGTTCACCGTGGTCTCCGGCCACGCCCCGCTGACGGAAAAGGAACTCACCCACCTCGCCGGACTGGGCGGCACCATCGTGGTCCTGATGGGCATCGGAACCCTGCACCACCTGGCCGCCGGCCTGCGCCGCGCCGGGATGCGGGCAGACATGCCGATGGCCGTCGTCGAACGCGGCTACCGCCCCGGCCAGCGCACCACCATCGCCCAGCTGGGTACGATTGTCACAGCGGCCGCCGATTGCACTAACCCGGCAGTGCTGGTCATCGGCGAGGTGGTGCGGGTGGCTGAAGCCAACCGCGGGCACGCTGAGGCGGCGGCCGATCTCAACCGCCTCGCAGCGTCACTGATGGGATCGTGAAAGTAACACCATGAGCGCCATGAACACTATTGCCACCCCCGGCCCGCAGGACTCCCCTGCTGCCGACGCCCCCGATTCGCCCCTGGAGGGGTTCCGGATCGGCGTGACGTCGCACCGGCGTTCACAGGACCTGATCGAGGCCCTGGAACGGCGCGGTGCCGAGGTGCTGCACGCGCCCGCACTCAAGATCGCGCCGGTGCAGGAGGACATGCGGCTCATCGACGACACCAAAGCCATCATCGCCGCCAAGCCCGATCTCTGCATCGCCACCACCGCCTACGGCATGCGCCGCTGGTGCGAGGCGGCCGATGCGTCCGGCATCGGCGATGAACTGCTGGAGACCCTCGGTGCATGCCGGATGTTTGTCCGCGGGCCCAAGGCCCGCGGTGCCGTCCGCGCCGCTGGACTCGCCGACGTCGGGATCAGCAGCGACGAAACCACCGCCACCCTGGTGGACATGCTGCTGAAGGAAGGCGTCCGCGGCAAGACGGTGGCCGTCCAGCTGCACGGCTACACGGATGTCCGCCAGCTTGAGCGCCTCAAGATGTCCGGCGCCACCGTCCTCACCGTTACGCCCTACCGCTGGGTCAAGCCCGACGGCGAGGACAAGCTGCCGCGGCTGATCGAGGCCGTCTGCAGCGGCAACCTGGACGTCCTGACCTTCACCAGTGCCCCGGCCGTCGACGCCATGTGGAGCACCGCCCACGAGATGGGCCTCTACAAGCAGCTGGTCGAAGCCCTCAAAACCACGGTCACCACTGCCGTCGTCGGCCCCATCACGGCGCAGCCGCTGATCGACGCCGGGCTGTCACCGCTCGTTCCGGAACGCTTCCGGATGGGTGCCCTCATCCGGCTGGTCTGCGAACACCTTGCCCTGAACCACGTTCGCCGCCTGGACACCCGGTCCGGCAACGTTGAACTCCGCGGACGGTCCCTGCGGATCGACGGGGAACCTGTTGAAATGGCCCCGGCGCCGCTCCTGCTGCTGCGCGCACTCCTGGGTGCCGAAGGGGCCGTCCTGTCCCGGGAATCACTCTCCGACCTGCTGGAACTGCGCGGCTCGGTGCACGCGCTGGATATGACGGTCAGCCGGCTGCGCTCCTCACTGCCGGACGGCCGGATGGTGGAAACCGTGGTCAAGCGCGGGTACCGGATCCGCGTCTAGCGGTCCCTGCCGCTGCCGGTTGCTCCACATTTCGTGGACAGACCCGGTCCGCGGTGGGAACATGTCGCTAGGGTTTGCGTTTGACCGCCCCGCGGCCGCTTCCGCACCGTTCAGGTGCGCCGGCCGGAGGGGCCTTCGGCGAGTCAGCTCTTCCGAGAGGAATTGCGTGGAACCGGTGGTGGAAGGCGACGATGATCCCGCGGAGTCTGTGGACGCCGTGGTGGTCGGCTCCGGCTTTGGCGGGTCGGTAGCGTGCCACCGCTTGGCGGCGGGAGGCCAGTCCGTGGTCCTGATGGAACGGGGCAAGGCGTACCCGCCGGGAAGCTTCGCCCGGACACCATCGGAGATGGGCCGCAATTTCTGGGATCCGGACCAGGGGCTCTACGGGCTTTTTGACGCCTGGACCTTCCGCGGCCTGGAAGGAATCGTCTCCAGCGGCCTGGGCGGCGGTTCCCTTATCTACGCCAACGTGCTGCTGCGCAAGGACGAGAACTGGTTCGTCCAGGAATCCCCCGTGCCCGGCGGCGGCTACGAGAGCTGGCCGTTCAGCCGGCAGGACCTCGATCCTTACTACGATGCCGCCGAGGCCATGCTCCGCCCGGTGCCCTATCCGTACCAGGACACCCCGAAGACAGTGGCCATGGAAACCGCAGCCGGGGCCCTCGGACTCAGCATCACCCGGCCGCCCATCGCCGTCACCTTCTCCCCCACGCCCGGCGCCGCCCCCGGCAGGAACCAGGTGCTGGAGCCCGCGCCGTACGGAAGCATCCACGGGGACGGCACCGTGCGCACCACCTGCACGCTCTCCGGCGAATGCGACATCGGCTGCAACACCGGCGCCAAGAACACGCTGGACCACAACTATCTGTCCGCGGCCAAGGCCGCCGGTGCCGACATCCGGACCCGTCACGACGTCCGGGGCATCAGGCCCCTGCCGGGAGGCGGCTTTGAAGTCCGCTACGTCATCCACGATGCCGACGACGGCGCACCCGGGCTCCTGCAGGAACGGGTGATCCACTGCCGCCGGCTCATCCTCGCCGCCGGCACCTTCGGCACCACCTTCCTGCTGCTGCGCAACCGTGCGTCGCTGCCCGCGCTCAGCGCGGCGCTGGGTACCCGGTTCAGCGGCAACGGCGACCTGCTGGGTTTCGTCCTGGACGCGAAGGACCCCGACGGCGCCACACGCACCCTCTCGGGCAGCAGCGGCCCGGTGATCACCACGGCCATCCGCACCGCCGATTCCAGCGACGGCGGCGAGGGCCGCGGGTACTACATCGAAGACGCCGGCTACCCCTCGTTTATGAACTGGCTCCTGGAGACGGGCCAGTTCCGCCAGGTGGCCAAGCGCGCCGGCAAAGTGATGGTCCAGCTCCTCAAGGACAGGCTCTTCCACGCCCAGCGCTCCAACATCTCCGCCGATCTGGCTGCCGCCCTGGGCGACGGCCGGCTCTCGGCGTCGTCAGTTCCGCTGCTCGGCATGGGCCGGGACATACCGGACGGCGTCATGACCCTCCAGGGCGGCCGGCTGGCCATCAACTGGACCCTCGCTACCTCGGCCGCCTACTTCGGCCGGATGCAGGCCACGATGCAGGCGATCGCCAAGGAACTGGGCGGCAGCTTCAAGCAGAATCCGCTCTGGTGGAGCAAGCGGGTCATCACGGTGCATCCGCTGGGCGGCGCCCCTGCCGGCCGGAACAGCAGCGAAGGCGTCTGCGATCCGTACGGCGAGGTTTTTGGATACCCGGGCCTGCACGTGGTGGACGGCGCCGCGATGCCCGGACCGGTGGGGGCCAACCCCGCCCTGACCATCGCAGCTTTTGCCGAACGTGCCTGCCACCGGATCCTCGAAGGAGCCGGCGGGGACGGACAGCGGGACATGGCGCCGGGCGGGCCGGATGCCGCAGGCCTCCCTGCTCCCGGCTACGCTGCTTCCCCGTACGGCCATGGTCCACTTCGCGCCCTGGTGCCGGACGCGACCAAGGGTGCCAGGGCGCCGGAAGAGGAACGCACGTTTGTCCCCCGCGTGGCCAGCCGCGGGCTAAGACTGCCGGGAGCCGCCGCGCCCACCGCCAGCGAAGCCCTGCAGGAGGCTGAAATCGAGGAGGAAGCCGAGGCTGCGGAAACAGGCCCCACATCCGTCAGCTTCACCGAACAGATGCACGGATGGTTCAGCGCCGGAGTGGCCGAGCCCGTGACCGGCGGCAGTCTGGGCCGCGACCGCAGCCGTCGGATGATGTTCGAACTCACCATTACCGCCACGGATATTGAGGCGTTTGTCCGGGATCCGCTCCATCCGGCCACCGCGGAAGGCTATGTCCTAGCCGACCAGTTCGGCGGACGCCTCCCGGTAGAACGCGGCTGGTTCAACCTCTTCGTCCAGGACGGCGGTTCAGGCGGGGGCGGGAAGGCCTACGTCAGTTCTTCCAAAAGTGGCTCCGCCGGACGGAGGATGCTCTACCGCCTGTGGCTGCGCGATCCCGGCGGAACCCTGCTGACCTTCGTGGGCCACAAGGACGTCAGCAACGACGCGGGCTTTGACGTCTGGGCGGACACCACCATGCTGTACGTCACCGTCCTCAGGGGCCATGTTCCGCCGCCGGAGACAACAACGAGTTTTCGTCCAGATAATGCGACTTTCGGGGCCCCGAAGTCGCATTATGTGGACGAAAACTCTGTGGCGGGGGCTGGAATGCTGTACATCCGGCCATGGGATTTCGCCCGCCAGCTGACCACTTTCCGCGCGGTAGGCCCGGCTCCCGCGAGCGCCCTTGCCGCGTTCGGCAGGCTGTTCCTAGGTGAGCTCTGGCAGGTGTACGGCCGCGTCCCGTCTCCGCTGCGGGCCGGCCGGCGTTCCTCCGGCAAGGTCCCCGGCCGGCGATGAAGGGCCAAGGGGCATGAAGCGGAGTGAGCTGGGGCAGCACAGCAACGGACTTGGCTTCACCCCCCGGGACGCCGTGCGCTGGCTCGCCCCGGCCCAGCTGGGCAGGACCGCGGTCAGGGTTGTCCTGGCATCCGTCTTCGCCGACTTCGGCGACAAACGCGAACTGGAGGGCGGCTTTCCCCGGTACGAACTCGACCTGGACAGACTGCCCGTGCCCGGCCAGCCCGCGCAGCCCGTGGTCCGGGACCTTGGACTGCCCGGATCCCCTGCAGCGCTGTGGCTCGATTTCACGGCCGACCTCGGGGACGGCTTTGATCCCACCTACACAGTGGCGTCGTTGCTGGCCGAAAAGTCGCTCGTTGTGGAGGGACATGTACTGCCGCGCGGCAAGGTGCTGGTACTCGGCGGCGACGAGGTGTACCCGGTGGCGTCGCCGGCCGCCTACGAGGACCGGATGGTGGGGCCCTACCGGACGGCGCTGCCCGGCGGCCGCTCCCCCGGCGGCGCCGGCGTGCTCCTTGCCCTCCCCGGCAACCACGACTGGTACGACGGCCTGACATCCTTCATCCGGCTGTTCACCCGGCAACGGAACATCGGCGGCTGGCGGACCATCCAGACGCGCAGCTACTTTGCCCTCCGGCTCACCGGCGGCGATGATGCCCCCGGGTGGTGGCTCGTGGGACTGGACAGCCAGCTGGGCCAGTACATCGACGAGCCGCAGCTGGACTACTTCTACAACACGGTGACCGCACGGCTGCTGCCGGGCGACGCCATCATCCTGTGCGTGGCCGCCCCGTACTGGGTGCAGGGCGCCGAAGACGCCGATGCGTTCCGGCAGGTGCATTTCTTCGAGCAGGACTACCTCCGCCGCCGCTTCAACCGGCGTGCCGGCACCTTCGAAGCAACCGGGGCCGCGGTGCGGCTGTGGCTCACCGGGGACCTGCACCACTACTCGCGCTACGAGGAAACGACGCACGGCCCGAACCCTGAAGACGGCCCGGCCTCCGATCCCCGCCGGACCCAGCTCATCACCTGCGGCCTGGGCGGTGCGTTCCTGGCGGACGCGCAGGCGCTCCCGGCTGAGCTGACGCTTCCCGCCGCGGTTCCGTCGGTTGCGTCCCCACCCCCAGTTCGTGCCCCTGGCACCGGCCGGCACTTTGTCCTGGCTCCCGGGACGTTCCCGGGCCGGGCGGAGTCCCGGCGCCTTCGGGGACGCCTGGCCAATCCCCTCTCGCCGTTCTGGCTCCCGGTGCGGAACCCGGGGTTCGGCTCGGCGCTCGGCACTGCGCACGTGGTTGCTGCCCTGACGCTCTGGACTGTCTTCAGCGCGTTCCGCGGCCTGTCCTTCGTGGAAAGCCTGCTCAGCCTCAGGGCAGGCAATACCGGGCTCCTCGTGCTGGCCATCACCGCCGTCCCGTTGCTGCTGCTTCTGTTGCTGTCCACCCTCGGCCCTGCACTCGGCCTCGGCCGGGAACCGCAGGAAAACGGTGCCGGGTTCACCGTTTCCCGTGGTGCGCTCTGGCAACTTTCGGCACTCGCGGCGGGGATCGCCGTCGTACTCCTCATCCCCTGGCCCGGGGACTGGCCGCCGTTCCTGAGTCTCGGGCTGGTGCTCGCCATCATCTATGTTGTTGGTTTCGCGGCAGGCAGCGAGGCGTTCGCCTTCTTTATCCTGGGCACGCCCAGCGGCGAGGTGGCCGCGTGGGCCATGTCCGGCCAGGCCATCGAGGACCACAAAGGATTCCTGCGGATCCGGATTGCCGCGGACGGCACGCTGACGGTGTATCCGGTGGCGGTGGACCGCATCTGCCGGGACTGGACCCTGGGAACCACCGGCGACGGCGGCCTCCGCCCGGTGCCGGCCGGCGGGCTTCCGCCGCTCCGGCTTTTCGAACCGCCGGTGACCATTGCCAGGGAGGGATTTCCGCCATGAACAGCCCCCGCACCATCACCCGGGCGGATCACGTTACGGAGGTGATCCCGTTCCCCGCCCGGGACGGGACGCCGCTCACGCTGATCCACGTCACCTCCGCAGTGCCGCCCGACGCCGGAGCCCCGGACAAGGGGCCGGTGCTGCTGGTCCACGGGGCCGGGGTCCGGGCCGAGCTGTTCCGCCCGCCGCTGCCGCGGACCTTGGTGGATGCCCTGCTCGAGGACAGCTGGGACGTCTGGCTCCTGAACTGGCGGGCGTCCATCGACTTTGAACCGCTCTCCTGGACGCTCGGGGATGCCGCGGTGTACGACCACCCCGCCGCCGTCGACTACGTCCTGCAGGCCACCGGCGCCGAAACCCTGAAGGCGGTCATCCACTGCCAGGGGTCCGTCTCCTTCACCATGGCAGCCGCTGCCGGCCTCCTCCCCCGGGTGGACACCGTGGTGTCCAACGCCGTGTCCCTGCATCCCGTGATTCCGCTGTGGTCGGTCGTGAAAATCACCTACCTGGCGGAGCTGCTAAAGCCGTTCACGCCGTACCTGTCCCCGGCGTGGGGTTACAAGTCCAACGGATACTTCTCCCGGGTCCTCAGGTCCATGGTCAAGGCCACCCACCGCGAATGCGACAACCTGGTCTGCCGGCTGGTGAGCTTCACGTACGGCAGCGGCCGGCCCGCACTGTGGTCGCACGAGAACCTGGACGAGGCCACCCACAACTGGATCAGCGGGGAGTTTGCCGAGGTCCCGTTCACGTTCCTGTCCGAGATGGGCCGCAGCGTGCTGGCCAGGCGCATCGTTGCCGCCGGGAACCACCCGGAACTGCCCGCGAACTTCCTGGCCGAAGCCCCGCAGACGGACGCCAGGTTCTCCTTCCTGGCGGGCCGCAACAACCGCTGCTTCCTGCCCGAAAGCCAGGAACGGACCTTCAGCTTCTTCCAGGGCCACCGTCCGGGCAAGGACTCGCTGCACCTGCTGTCCGGCTACGGGCACCTGGACGTCTTCTTTGGGGCCCGCGCCTGGGCGGACACCTATCCCATCATCATCAAGGAGCTGAACAGATGAACAAACTCATCGGACTGGCTGCATCCCTGCTGAGGCTGGTGCCCTCCCCCGTGCCGCGCCGCCAAGAGCGCCTGCGCGGACAGCATGCCACGGTGGACGGCATCAAGTACTCCATGCCCGTCAATTCCGACGATTCCCCCGTGCTGATGGCTGCGTTCCCCATTAACAAGCGGGCCGCCGCGGCCGTCCTGCCGGGCACGGAACTGCGGCCGTTCAGCCTCGGCGGCAAGGGGCTGCTGGTGGTCACCGTGGTGAACTACAGAGCGACGGACATCGGCAAATACATCGAATACTCCCTGGCGATCGCCGTCACCCACGGCTCCCGCGCGGTGCCCCCGCTCCTGCCGCTCGTCTTCCAAAAGACGTTCGGGCTGGGCCAGTATGTGGTGGACCTCCCGGTCAGCACCGAAGTCTCGGTCAAAGGCGGCAAAGGCATCTGGGGCATGCCCAAGCACCAGGCCAACCTGGACTTTGTGGTCACCGACGCCGCCGTTTCCGCGCAGTACGACGACGGCGGGAAGCTGGGCTGTTTCATCGAGATCGAACGCCCCAAACCCATGGGTCTTCCGCTCAAACTCGTCGCCTCCAACTACTGCGCCTTCCGCGGGATGCTGATGAAGTCCGACATCTATTTCGAAGCCACCGGGGACATCGCGCTGGGAGCCGACGCCAGGGCCCGGATGGTGCTGGGCGATGCGCCCGGTGTGGCCGCCCTCAGGTCCCTCCAGCCGGCGGACAAACCGGTGTTCACCGCCTACCTCCCCGAAGCCCACGGTGTCCTGGACGACCACTACGAGGCGTGGTTCCTCACCGCCCCAACCGCCGCGGACGCCGCCCGGATCCCCGGCGGCGATCCGCTCGAATCGGTGGCGGGGCTGGGCCAGGGCCAGGAATGGCTGCCCGCGCCGGACCGGAGTGTCACCACCCGGGGCGGAGAGGCCCGCGGCGACGACACCGCCCGCAGCGGGGGCACGCCGTGAACTGGCTCCTGCTGCTGAACGCGCTGTACTTCCTGTTCGGCGCCACCATGTACGTAGGGACCATGTGGGTCCTGAAGTTTTTCCTCTATCCCACATGGGAGTCCCTGGACCGGGGCAACGTGGACATGCACTTCGGCATCCCCACCCGCCAAGCCACCAAGTTCTTCACCGTGGTGGTGCCGCCGATGTTCATCTCCGGCATCATCCTGGTCTGGTCGGAATGGGGGATGGTCAGGCTCATCCCAGCGGTGCTGTGCCTCGCCGGGATCATCGTCCTCACCGTGGTGGGCCAGGCGCTGATTATTCCCATCAACGTCATGATCCGCGGCGGGACCTTCGCCGACGACGCCGGGCTGCGCTCCCTGCTGCGGCGGTGGATGCTGCTCAACGACATCCGCTTCTACGTCTCCACGCTCACCTGGCTGGCCATCGTCTGGCTGCTCGTGGACAGGGGCCGGCTGTGGGAGGCCTTCGCATGAGCGGGGCCGCCCGTCCGTCAGGGGCGCACGTCCCCGGCATCGGCACGTGGATCGCGGCTGATCCGCTGCGCGCCGTCCTGGCTGCGATCGCCGTCGTCACCGTCTTTTCCGGGGCGGTCCAGATACCGTTCGGCGGCACCGTCCTGGAGGTGCTGGGGGCGGAGCCGACGACGGCGGCGCGCCAGTTGTTCGCCACGGTAGGAATGTTCATGGTGGTGGTGGGCGGACTCCTGCTGCACACGCTGCTGCGCCCGAAACCGGCCCCGGAAGTGCTGCTGTGGTCCGGCATCCAGAAGGCGGGGGCGTGCGCCGCCGTCGCGGTCGGCGTCCTGAACGGCGTGTTCGCGGCGGTGGCGCTGGGGGTGGCGGCCTTCGACCTGGCGACGGCGGCACTCTGTCTGATCTACCTGCGCCGGATCTACTGGGAAGACGGCGCCCGTGACCACCAGACCGGACCTGGGAGCCGGCAATGAAGCGCTCGCTGGTCCTGGCCGGCGGCGGAATGCGCGTGGCCTGGCAGGCGGGAGTGGTGCGCGCACTCGCTGAAGAGGGGCTGCACTTTGACCACGTGGACGGGACGTCCGGCGGCATCCTGACGGCGGGCATGCTGCTCTCCGGGGTCTCCCCCGAGGACATGTGCCGGAACTGGTCGGGTGTCAACGTCAAGGACTTCGGCTCCGCACTGCCGCTGGGCGACTACGTGAAGGGGCCGTGGTCCCTGCCCGCAATCGGCGACGCGGACGGCCTGCTCGGCAAGGTCTTCCCGGCCCTCGGCATCGACGACGGCGAGATCCGGCGCCGCGCCGCCTTGCCGGGCGCCGTCGAAGGCACCTTCAACGTGGTGGAGTTCACCGGGAAACGCTGCCACGCCATCGACGCACGCGACGTGGATGCCGAGCTCATGGCGGCGGGGATGTCACTGCCCATCTTCCTTACCCCGCTGCGGCGGGACGGGAAAATCTGGACGGATGCAGTCTGGGTCCGGGACGCCAACGTGGCCGAAGCCCTCCGCCGCGGGGCCGATGAGGTGTGGCTGGTCTGGTGTATCGGAAACACTGGATACTGGGGCGACGGACCGCTGGAACAGTACGTCCACATGATCGAGATGAGCGCCATGGGCGCCCTCCTGGCCGACTTCGAGGCCGCGCAGGCGGCCGGCCGGGACTTCACCCTCCACGTGGTCAGGCCGGAGAATCCCCTGCCACTGGATCCCGAGTTCTACCTGAACCGGATCGATGCGGACACGCTTATCGGGATGGGCTACCGGGACGCCCGCAGCTACCTCAAGGGAATGACCGCCGAAGGCCTGCCCAAGGACCCCTCCTGCACGGCCATGGCCGAACCCCCGGCCGGCATCCGCTTCACGGAACGGTTTGGCGGCAACAGCGGCGGCCACGACGTTCGGCTCACCGTCACGGTGGCACTCCCCCTCGACCCTTCAGAGGCGCCGGCCAGGCTCACCGGTTTCCTCGACCACGCGCCTTTCGGACCGAGGGTTTTCCTGGCGGGCGGAAGCGTGGACGTCCGGGGCGGGTCGGTGACCTACCGTGCTTCCGTCCGTGCCGGAGGCGCGTGGCACCGCCTGTCCCTGGCCCGGGTCTTCCACGACGATCCGGGGCCGGACGCCTGGGAGGACACCAGGCAGGCCCGGCTCACTGTGGGATCGCTGCTGGATATTCCGGTCACCATGGGCCTGGCGGACGCGGCGGCCCTCATCGCCTCCGTGGAGCCGGCGGGTGTCCACGGGCCCGGTGACCGGGCCGCCGTCGTCGCGAAAGTGGCCGCCGGAGGACTCCGGGAGGCGTTCCGCCGCTATGGCTGAAGTGTGTGGCCGGACACGTTTGTTACCGCCCGGTAAACACCATCGAACGTAGAGGGACATCCCGGCAACAACCGGGAAACACCCGCGAAAAACCGTCAGCCTACGCTGGATCCCATCACCAACACCAGGCCAAACAAGGGTCTCACCAGCGAAAGGGCCTTCACATGTCCGCTCCGGCAGCGTCCACCTCCTCCTCCGCCACGTTCCAGGCGTCGTCCGCGTCGCCGCGGGTGGTCATCGCCGGCGCCGGACCGGCTGCCCGGGCCTTGGTGGGCCAGCTGGGCCGGTCCCGCTTCGCAGGCAGCATCACGGTGCTCAGCAACCGGGACGATGCCCCGTCCGAGCTCCTGGAGCTCGCCGCGCTTCCCCAGGTTTCGATCCGTTTCGGCCAGCCTGCCAGCTACATCGATGCAGCCAACCGCAGGGTGGCCACCGCGGACGGCATGGAATTCAGCTACGACCAGCTGGTGATCGCCACCGGCTCCGCCCCGGCCCTGTCTCCCGTGGACGGCGCCAGCCGCTGCCTCAGCTACTCCACCATCGACGACGCCGCCCGGATCGGCGACGCCGTCAAGGAAGTGACCCGGGTCCTCGGCCGGAGGCCGCTGGGCATCCTGGTGGGAACCGGCCCCGAGGCGGGCCAGGCGGAAGCGGTCCTGCGTGCACGGGGGGTACGGCCCATCCGCACCACGCTCCGGCCGGCATCGGTGGTCCCGACGCTGGCCGGCTCCGCACTCCCCGCCGCCGGAATTGTCTTCGACGACGGCAGCAGCATGAACGGCGACCTGGTGGTCCTCGCCGAGGAGCGGGTGGCCCGGGACGGGCTGGCAGCCAGCGCAGGCCTTGCGACCGCAGCGAATGGCGGGATCGCCATCGGACAGGACTTCCGGACGTCCGTGCCGGGAATCTGGGCCATCGGCGATGCCGCCTCGTTCGACGGCGTACGCCTCGGGCTCCTCGTCGCATCCGGCTCGGCGGCGGGCGCCTGCGCGGCCCAGCTCATGCAGGCAACCCTGCAGGAAGCTGTCCCCGCAGCCGCCTAGCGCCGTTATGGCAAGATGGTCACCTGAGAAGCCACGCCGAACACGGAGTCTGTTGCCCACGAGACCCGGCAGGCCCACCCAGGAAGGACCACCATGAGCAACGACGCCACCGCGCCCGGAATGCCTGACGCAGCAGCAGGGGCGGCGACCGCCCCGGCAGAAATAGCCTCCTTCATCGACCACACGCTGCTGAAGCCGGAGGCCAGTGAAGCGGAGATCCTCAAGGTCTGCTCCGAAGCCGCCGAATACCATTTCAAGTCCGTGTGCGTGAACCCGGTGTGGGTCAAGACCGTCACCACCGCGCTCAAGGGCTCGGGCGTGCTGACCTGTTCGGTGGTCGGCTTCCCGCTGGGTGCAACGCCCAGCGACGTCAAGGCCTTTGAAGCCCGGGGCGCCGTGCTGGACGGCGCCGACGAGGTGGACATGGTGATCAACATTGCCGCCGCCCGCGCCAATGACAAGGGTGCGCTGGTGGACGACATCAGGGCCGTCGCCGAGGCTGTGCACGCCAGTGACGCCATCCTGAAGGTGATCATCGAGACCGCACTGCTCAGCGATTCCCAGAAGGTCCTCGCCTGCGAGGCGGCGGTGGAGGCCGGCGCGGACTTCGTGAAAACGTCCACGGGCTTCAACGGCGGTGGCGCCACGGTGGAGGACGTGGCCCTCATGCGCCGAACCGTGGGTCCCGATGTCGGGGTCAAGGCCTCCGGCGGCGTGCGTTCACTGGCCGATGCTCAGGCTATGATTGCAGCAGGTGCAACACGTATTGGCGCCAGCTCCGGCATCGCGATCGTCAAGGGCGAACAGGGTTCGTCCGCGTACTGACAGATCCGGCAGCGCCACAGTTATTGAGCCCTTCGGGGCGTTTTGAGCCCTGCGGGGCCGAGGAGGAATGAATGTCCAAGACCGTTGATAGCCCCAAGACCCCTCAGAACGAGAACAACCCTGCAGTCAGCATCGTCATTTTCGTGATCATGATGGCCCTGTTCCTCGGCTCCATCTACTCGCTGTCCTTCCTCACGCTGGGCAACCCGTGGCCGATGGCTGTGTGCCTGGGCCTCTTCGCCGCGGCGTTCTGGATCCCGCAGACCGTCCTGGGCCGTTCGGATTCGGCCGGCGAGCACTAGGACCCACGACTTAAACAGCTGAAGCCCCCTGATCTTCCGGGGGCTTCAGCCATTTAAGCGGTCAGCCAGTTCAGCGGCCAGGCAGTCGACCGGCCAGGCAGTCGACCGGCTAGCCGGCGCCGAACAGGCCGCTCACCAGGGTGCTTCCGAACGCAAGCGCTGCCGGGTAGTGCGACTTGGCCAGTGCCCAGGCTGCCACGCACATTCCCACCATGGCGTAGGCGCTCACCGGGATCAGCACGAGCCATTCCCGCTTGGAGCCGGCCCGCCCCAGCAGCGGAATGGAAAAGGCGCCGTTCGCCTTCCAGACGTCGTTGAGCACCGGCAGTTTCCGCAGGAACTTTGGCGGCTTGATCACGATCGGCCACAACAGCGGCACTCCCCCGGTGGTGATCATATCTCCCACGATGTGCACCACCACGCCGGTCAGCATGGAGACGGGCAGCCAGGTCCACTGGTCCGGCGCGAACCAGGTCACCAGCCCGGCCATGGCTAGGGCGAAGAGCCAGTTGCTGATGAAGCCGGCCTTCGGGAACAGCTTGAGCGCCTTCGCGGCGATGTTGATCATGAACATGCAGAGCAGGCCGGCGCCCACCGACAGCAGTCCCCAGTCCGTCTGCAGCTGGATCTGCCCGGCCAGCGTGGCGAGCAGCACGAAGAACGCCGCCCCGAGCACCGAGTGCGTGCCCTGCCGGTGCCCGCCGCTGGCGTTCTCGATGCCCACGGCAATGACGTTGGACAGCGGCGGCAGCGAGTTGGCCACGGTGCTGTGCCGGTGGTCCCAGTCGCAAATCAGCGCCGTTCCCGCCGTCGCCATGCCGCCAATCAGGATGCCGGTGGCGTCCAGCGGGTACCAGCCCAGGGTGTACGGCCCCGTGGACGCAATAGCTACCCACGCCGCGGCTCCCGACGCGGCGTGATGTCCTCCCATCATTCTTTTATTTCACCGCCGGTGTCGCAGATACAGGGGTATCAGTGAAGATGTTCCGGATGACACCGTTGGCCCACTCCAGGATCTCTGCGTCCTGCAGGTCCCGGCCGCCGATTTTGGCGGTCTTCGGCTTGGGGATGAGCACGGCGTCGAGGGCAGGCTTGGACTGCGCACCCGGGTACATACGGTTGAGTCGCATGGTCTTCGATTCGGGCAGCTGCGCCGGTGAGAACTTGATGAAGTTGCCCTGCAGGGCGACGTCGGACAGCCCGGCTTCGCGGGCTCCCACCCGGAAGCGGGCGACGGCGATCAGGTTCTGGGCGGGCAGCGGCGGTTCGCCGTACCGGTCCACAAGTTCGGCCAGGACCTCGTCGATGGCCTCGTTCGAGAGCGCGGCAGCCAGCTTGCGGTAGGCCTCGAGGCGCAGCCGCTCGCCCGGCACGTAGTCGTGCGGCAGGTGGGCGTTGACGGGCAGCTCGATCTTCATTTCCGCGGCCTTTTCCTCGGCCTCGCCGCGGAAGTCCGCGACGGCCTCGCCCACAAGGCGGATGTAGAGGTCGAAGCCCACACCCTGGATGTGGCCGGACTGTTCGCCGCCGAGCAGGTTGCCGGCGCCGCGGATCTCAAGGTCCTTCATGGCCAGCTGCATGCCCGCGCCCAGTTCGTTGTGGGCGGCCACGGCCTTGAGCCGTTCCAGCGCCACCTCGCCCAGGGGCTTTTCCGACGGGTACAGGAAGTACGCGTAGGCGCGTTCGCGGCCGCGGCCCACGCGTCCGCGCAACTGGTGGAGCTGGGAGAGCCCGTATTTGTCCGCGCCGTCCACGATCAGGGTATTCGCGTTGGAAATGTCCAGGCCGGTTTCGATGATGGTGGTGCACACCAGCACGTCGAAGCGCTTCTCCCAGAAGTCCACAATGATCTGTTCCAGCCGGCTTTCGGACATCTGCCCGTGCGCCACCTCCACCCGCGCCTCCGGGACCAGTTCCCGGATCTTCGCCGCGGTGCGGTCGATCGTGGACACCCGGTTGTGGACGAAGAACACCTGGCCTTCGCGCATCAGTTCGCGGCGGATCGCCGCGGAGGTCTGCTTGTCCGTGTAAGGGCCCACATAGGTCAGCACGGGGTGCCGTTCCTCCGGCGGAGTGGCCAGCGTAGAGGTCTCGCGGATCCCGGTCAGGGACATTTCCAGGGTGCGCGGGATCGGGGTGGCGCTCATGGCGAGGACGTCCACGTTGGTGCGCATCTTCTTGAGCGCCTCTTTGTGTTCGACGCCGAAGCGCTGCTCCTCGTCCACGATCACCAGGCCGAGGTCCTTGAAGCCGAAGTCCTTGGACAGCAGCCGGTGCGTGCCGATCACAACGTCCACGGAACCGCTCTTGACGCCGTCGGCGGTTTCCTTGGCCTCCTTGCCGCTCTGGAAGCGGGAAAGCGGCCTGACCACCAGCGGGAAGCCGGAGAAGCGTTCGGTGAACGTCTCGTAGTGCTGCTGGGCGAGCAGCGTGGTGGGCACCAGCACGGCGACCTGCTTGCCGTCCTGCACGGCCTTGAACGCGGCGCGGACCGCGATCTCGGTCTTGCCGTAGCCGACGTCGCCGGAGATCAGCCGGTCCATCGGGATCTCGCGCTCCATGTCGGCCTTGACCTCATTGATGGTGGTCAGCTGGTCCGGGGTCTCCACGTACGGGAAGGCCTCCTCCAGTTCCCGCTGCCACGGGGTGTCCGAGCCGAAGGCGTAGCCGCGGGAGGCCATCCGGGCGGAGTAGAGCCGGATCAGCTCGCCGGCGATCTCCTTGACCGCCTTGCGGGCCTTGGACTTGGTGCTGGCCCAGTCAGCGCCGCCCATCTTGCTCAGCGCCGGGGTGTCCCCGCCGACGTACCGGGTGACCTGGTCCAGCTGGTCGGTGGGCACAAAGAGCCGGTCGCCCGGGGCTCCGCGCTTGGACGGTGCATATTCCAGGACCAGGTATTCGCGCACCCCGTCACCGCCACCGGCCACCCGGCGCTGGATCAGCTCCACGAACCGGCCGATGCCGTGCTGTTCGTGCACCACGGAGTCCCCGGCCACGAGCTGCAGCGGGTCCACGGCGTTCCGCCGTTTGGACGGCATGCGGCGCATGTCCTTCGTGGAACCGGCGGACGTGCGCCCCAGCAGGTCCGCTTCCGTCAGCAGTCCCAGTTTGAGACCGTCCAGGACAAAACCGCGTCCGACGGCGGCGGTGGTCACCTCGATGATGCCGGCCTGGGGTTCATCTGTGAGCGAGTCCACCCGCGCACACGGGATGTCGGCGTCGTGGAAAAGTTCGGCCAGGCGCTGCGCCGGGCCGGGGCCCTCCGTGGCAACCACGATGCGCCACTGGTCCCGGACGTGCGAGCCGATGAACTCCATCATCTCCGCCACGTCGCCCTGGTAGCCGCGGGGCTCCCGGGCGTGCAGGTTGAGCACGTTGATGTCCGGTGTCAGCTCTTCGTCGGTGGCCAGCGATGTAATGGACCACCACGAGACTTCCTGGCCGAGGGCGGAGCTGCGGGTTTCGGTCAGCGAGCGGAAGCTGGCCGAATGCAGCGCGGCCGAGGCCTGCGAAGTCAGGACTGTGTCCAGCGCCAAAGGCGCGACGCCGCCGTCGGACGCCGTGGACCACGCCGCCTCCAGGAATTCCTCATTGGTGGCCGCGAGGTCATGGGCGCGGGTGCGGACCTTCTCCGGTTCGATCACCACGGAGATGGACCCGGCGGGCAGCTGTTCCACGAAGGGGACCATGGCGTCCACCAGGACGGGGGCCAGCGATTCCATGCCTTCCACCGTGATGCCTCCGGCGATCTTCTCCAGCATGTCGGCAGCGGCGGGCAGCTGGGCCTTCAGCGTCGCGGCCCGGGACATCACGGAAGGGGTGATCAGGATTTCGCGGCACGGCGGAGCGTGCAGTTCCGTGGGGTGGTGCAGGCCGGGCGAGGAGAGCGACCGCTGGTCGGCTACGGCGAACCAGCGCATCTGGTCCACCTCATCACCGAAGAATTCCACCCGGACCGGGTGGTCCTCGGTGGGCGGGAACACGTCCAGGATGCCGCCGCGGACCGCGAACTCGCCGCGGTGCGTCACCATGTCCACCCGGGCGTAGGCGGCGTCAGCGAGGCTGCGAACCACGTCGCTGAAAGGGACTTCCTGGCCAACCCGCAGCGTGACGGGAACCAGTTCGCCCAGTCCGGCCACGATCGGCTGGACCACCGCCCGGACGGGAGCCACCACCACGCGCAGCGGTCCGCCGGAGGCTGTCTCGGGGTGTGCCAGCCTGCGCAGTACGGACAGGCGGCGGCCCACGGTGTCCGAGCGCGGGGACAGCCGCTCGTGCGGAAGGGTTTCCCAGCTGGGGAATTCAGCCACCGAATCGGCCGGCAGGTAGGCCCGCAGGGCCGCGGTGAGGTCTTCTGCTTCGCGACCGGTGGCGGTGACGGCCAGCACCAGGGGCGCCCCGCCGTCGTCGTGGGTTCCGTCCGGGGCGCCGAGCGCTGCCAGGCCGTCGGACATTTCCGCCAGCAGGGCCGCCCGCAGGCCGGCAGGCGCGCTGATCTGGTAGTCCTCGCTGCGGGATCCAAAGCTCCGGGACGCTTCAGCCTGCACCCGGGCGAAGGTCTGGTCTCCGGCGAGCGCACGGCGCAGGCCTGTGAGTGACGGGCCGTTGAGGCTCATGGCGGAAGCTCCTGAATGATCACGGGAATGCAGGCAACACGAAGACCCGAAATTCGCAAAGAATCCCGGGTCTTCCCAGCCTACCGCGACCGCGGAGCCGTGAGCACGTGCCCGATGGCCCGGCATTGATGAGCGGCCTTTGGAAAAACTTGGATTGCTAAGCTGGCTTTCTATCGACGCTTTCCAGGAACGTTCCGAGGAGATCCAATGAGCGGCACCCGCAAAACCGTGCTTGTCACCGGCGCCACCGGCTATATCGGCGGGCGGCTGGTTCCCCGGCTCCTTGAGGCCGGGCACACGGTGAAAGTCGTCGTGCGGACTCCGGCCAAGATCGCCGGTGTGCCGTGGCTGGAGCAGGTTGAAGTCATTCCCGGCAGCCTCGACGACGGCGACGTGCTCCGCGCAGCGCTGGACGGCGTCGACGTGCTCTACTACCTGGTCCACTCGATGGCGGCAGGCGCCGGGTTCGAGGCCAAGGAGAAGACCATGGCAGGGATCGCCGCACAGGCCGCAGCTGACGCGGGCGTAGCGCGAATCGTCTATCTCGGCGGCCTGCACCCGGAAGGCGCCGAACTCTCAACGCACATGCGGTCCCGGGAAGCTGTCGGCAAGGTCTTCCTCACGGGTCCGGTGGATGCGGTCGTGTTCCAGGCAGGTGTCGTGATCGGATCAGGGTCGGCGTCCTTCGAAATGATCCGGCACCTCTCCGAGACGCTTCCCCTCATGCCGGCGCCCAGCTGGGTGCGGAACCGGATTGAGGCCATCGCCGTCCGGGACGTGCTGCACTACCTCGTCGCCGCGGCATCCCTGGAAGGGCCCATCAACCGCACCTTCGACATCGGTTGCCGCCAGGTGCTCTCCTACGCGGGAATGATGAAGGAGTACGCCGCCGAGGCGGGACTGCCGCACCGCGTGGTGCTGGCGCTGCCCGTTCCCGCACCCAAACTCGCCGGCATGTGGGTGGCCCTGACCACGCCCATCCCGCTGTCCATGTCCCTGCCGCTGGTCCAGTCGCTCCAACACGACGCGGTGTCAAGGGAGCACGATATCGACAAGTACATCCCGTTGCCGGAAGGCGGCCTGACCCCGTACCGGCGCGCCGTCGCGCTCGCCCTCGGCAAGGAACGCGACGCCCAGGTGGAAACCACCTGGGCCAGCGCCGGCGCGGACGCCGACCCGCTGCCGAGCGACCCGGACTGGGCCGGGCACCGCGTGTTCGTCGACGAACGGAGCTATACCAGCCCGGCGGACCCCAAGTATGTCTGGACCATCATCGAGGGCATCGGTGGACGCAACGGCTGGTACTCCCTGCCGCTGGCATGGCGGGTCCGTGGATGGCTGGACAAACTGACCGGCGGGGCCGGTCTGCTGCGTGGCCGCCGGCACCCGCACCTGCTTGCCGAGGGCGAGGTGGTGGACTGGTGGCGTGCCGAGCGGATCGACCGCGGCCGGCTGCTGAGGCTGCGGGCCGAGATGCGCGCGCCGGGCCGTGCCTGGCTGGAGCTGTCGGTGGAACCTGACGGCACCGGCAGCCGGTACCGCCAGCGCGCCATCTTCTTCCCGAAGGGCCTCAGCGGCCGGCTGTACTGGCTCGCCGTGCTCCCGTTCCACAGCGTCATCTTTCCGGCGATGTCGCACAACATCACGGCCGCGGCGCAAAAGCTGGAGGCGGCCGAATCGGAGTAGGCGGGGCGCGCAACGTAGGATGTGTGAGGCAAAAACCATGGCCCATACCCCCAACCTATGGAGGAACAATGGCACTGAGTGCTTCCACCACCCTGCCGCACAGCGTCGATCGCGTAGCGGCGGTATTCGCCAACGAAGATTTCCAGCGCCACACCAGTGAACTGGTTGGCGGAACCCTTGAATCGTTCAAGGTCGACGGCGATGTCGCCGGCGCTTTCAGCACAACTTCGGTGCGCACCCTGCCCACCACCCGGCTGCCGGAGATTGCCCGGAAGTTCGTGGGCGACAGCCTCACCGTGACCCAGCTTGAGACCTGGGAGGCCCCCGCCGCGGACGGCTCGCGGCAGAGCAACATCAGCCTGAAGATTTCCGGTGCACCGCTGGACGTGAGCGCTGTGCAGCGGCTCATCGCCGAGGGCGGCAGCACCCGCATTGAGCTCGAAGGCAGCGTCACGTCCTCGGTTCCGTTCCTCGGCGGCAAGATCGCCGACGCTGCCGAGCCCATGGTGGGCAAGGCGCTGAACATCCAGTCGCAGCAGGCGCAGGCCTGGCTGGAAAGCCACTAATCCCGTGCAGCTCCCGGTAGCACTTGCCTGGATCCTGATCATCGCCGGCATCTGGTCCCTGGTGGTCTGGCCCCAGTTCCTCCGCCGTGTGATGAAGGATCCGCGGGCCCGCGACGCAGCAGGCAAGGCCACAAAGTTCCTGACCGTGCACGTGGTCCTGGTGTCCGTCTCCATGGTGCTCGGTGCCGCCACGGCGGCCATCGGCATCGCCGGCCTGGTCGCTTAGCCTTGCTCATCGGCCAGGCGGACTTAGCGACCGCCCGGCCGATGGACACTCGAGTACTCCGCGCGGAAAATGGAGTAGGCGGGGGCATAAATGAGGTGGACAACACGCTGTTATCCGATCGTGATAAGCCATAGATTTTGTGTTATGGATGCGAACGATATGGAACGGGTTTGGCACGGCAGCCACCGTAAAAACGACCGCAGAAATTGGTCGTTATATTTCGGCCTTACGTTATTGGGGCTTATCGCGTGGGTAATTCTTGTATTTCCCCACTAATCTTCAAATTTACACTACACAATCAAAACTCCGGTTGGTCCCCACCTGCCGGAGTTTTGTTTGCCCTGCCTGATTTCCCCGCCCTGCGGCGCTACCGGACAAAGTCGGAGTAGCCGGCAACGATGGTCAGTACCGTAAGTACCACCAGCGCTATAACGCACACAATTTCCGCCCTGCGGATCCTGTGCTGCGTCTGCCGCCATTCAGCGTCGTCCTGGATATCAGCCATATTTAGAGGCTACGGGGAAGCCCCGGACGCCACTAGAGTAGTCACTACTTGTCTTTTTCCCCATTGCCGTGCGCTCTTCACATCAAGCTCACCATGCCATAAAGTAGCGGTAAGATCGGCGATCGGCTCAGCGACGTTTATCTCAGGATCCAAGTACGTCCTCAGGATTGAACTACGTCCCAGGAGAGCTGAGCACAGTGGCCGCTGAAGGTTTTTCCAATACCCGTTTCCTCACAGTTTCCGAGGTCGCAGAAGTCATGCGACTTTCCCGGATGACCGTGTACCGGCTCGTCAAGGCGCACGATCTGCCGGCGGTCCGGTTCGGCCGGTCCTACCGGGTCCCCGAGCATGCCATCGAGGACTACGTCCAGCACCACTCCACGCTCGCGGATGACGAGCACCCGGAGGCCGGGAAGACCTAGCCGCTCGTGGATACGGCCTGCCGCAGGGCGTCCTCGGCAGCCACCCACGCCAGCATGGCGCACTTGACCCTGGCCGGATATTTCGCCACGCCCGCCAGGGCCGCCGCATCACCCAGGATTTCCTCGTCCGGCTCCAACCGGCCGCGTGAGCGCATGAGCTCCCTGAAGTGGCCGATCATTTCGTCCAGCTCCTCCGGCGACGCGCCTTCGGACAATTCGCTGAGTATTGAGGCCGAGGCCATGGAGATGGCACAGCCGTCTCCGTACCAGTGGATGCCTTTCACCGTCGGCTGCGCTCCGGCTGCTTCCAGCTCAAGGCGCAGCGTTATTTCATCGCCGCAGACCGGATTGAGCTGATGGCATTGCCCCACCCCCGCCTGCTCAGGCATGGCCGCGGCTTCGTCAGCCGTCAGGTCTGACCCGCTGCGGGTCTTTGCATGCTCCAGGATCAGTTGCTGGTACATCGCATCCAACGCGCTCATTTGGACTCCCCGGCGCTTCCTGCACCGAAGTAGGGCCGGACCTGGGCCACGGCCTCGAGCAGGAGGTCCACTTCGTCGGTGGTGTTGTACAGGTACGTGCTCGCCCGGGTGGTGGCGGTCAGGCCCAGCCGGCGGTGGAGCGGCTGCGCGCAGTGGTGCCCCACGCGGACGGCGATGCCCATGCTGTCCAAGTACTGTCCGACGTCGTGCGCGTGCACGCCGGCAACGTCAAAGGCCGCCAGGCCGAGCCGTTCCACGCCTGGTCCCGGCCCCACGACGCGGACTCCGTCGATGGCGCTCAGCCCGCGGACCAGCCGCTGGCCCAGCGAGGCTTCCCAGCCCGCAATACGTTCCATGCCGGTTTCGCGCAGGTAGTTCGCGGCGGCGGCGAGCGCCACCGCCTGCGAGATGGGCTGCGTCCCGGCCTCGAACCGCTGCGGCGCAGGGAGGTACTCCGCTTTTTCCATCGTCACAGTCGTGATCATGGAGCCCCCGGTGAGGAACGGAGGCATTGCGTTCAGCAGTTCCCGCCTGCCGTAGACGCCGCCGATGCCCGTGGGCGCCAGCATCTTGTGGCCGGAGAAAACAGCGAAATCGACGTCCAGGGCCTTGAAGTCCAAGGGCAGGTGCGGCGCGGACTGGCAGGCGTCCAGCACCACCAGGGCACCGACTTCCCGGGCCAGCCGTACCAGCTCGGATACCGGGTTGATGGTTCCGAGGACATTCGACGCATGCGTGAAGGCAAGGATCCTGGTGCGTCCGGTAACAAGCCGGGACGCCTCGTCAAGCCGCAACGCGCCGTCGTCGTCGATGGGGATGAACTTCAGCGTGGCTCCGGTGCGCCGGCAGAGTTCCTGCCACGGAATCAGGTTGGCGTGGTGTTCCATTTCCGTCACCACCACCTCGTCCCCCGGGCCGAGGGCGAAACGGCGGGCGTCGGCGCCAACGGTGCCGATGCTGGCATTGGAGAAGGCGTAGGCGAGGAGATTGAGCCCGGCAGTGGCATTGGCGGTCCAGACAAGCTCGTCCTCCGCGGCCCCCACAAAGCCGGCCACTGTGGCCCGGGCGTCCTCGAACGCGTCGGTGGCCTGGACGGCCAGATGGTGGGCTCCGCGGTGCACCGCGGCATTCCTCAGTTCGTAGAACTCCTGCTCGGCTTCGAGCACGCTGCGGGGGTTCTGTGAGGTGGCGCCGGAATCCAGGTACACGAGGGGCCTGCCGTTGACTTCCTGATCCAGGACCGGGAAGTCGTTGCGGATGCGCAGGACCTCGACTTCACTTAACGCGACGTGGGTGTCTGCGGTAGCGGGAGTGGATACCATGACCAAACTGGAGCTCCTTGATAGGCAAGACCTGCCGACAGCTCACTGCAACGGCGAGGCACACCGCTTGGGTCCGCGGTGCTACTCCTCAATTGTCCCACTATTGACCGGTGCGGATTCCGGGCCCGGCATCACTGCCCTGCCGCGTCCAGGCTTTTCCACAGTTCTGCGAGCTCCTGGCGGCGGGAAACCCCAAGCTTGCCGTAGATCCTCTGCAGGTGCGCGTTTACCGTGTTCACGGCTATCCCTAGTTCCGCCGCGACCCGTGCGCTGCCCAAGCCCGAGACAACAAGCACCGCCACTTGGCGCTCCCGCTGTGAGAGCTTGGCCGGATCCGCCACGGCCAGCCGGTTCTTCGCTGATCCGCCGGACCGCGTTGCGCCGGGCACGTATTGGCCGGACAGTGTTTCGCCGGAGACCGGCCCGCTGTTCCCGTCACTCGACCACCGCCATTCGGCAGCCCCGTCGGCGGCTTGTTCACTTCCCTGCTTCTCAGGCCGTGCCGTTACGCCGAGATTCAGGAGTTCAAGAGCCCGGCGGCCCCGGCCACCGCCGCCCGGCGCCTTGGCCGGTTTTCGGAGCGTCCTCGGGGGCGGACCTGCGGCGCCGGTAACGGCCGGCCGTGCCACGGACGCGTAGGTTTCAGCGAGCTTGGCCGCGACGTCGCCGGCGGCGGACCGGTCGCCCCCCGGCGAAGCCGCGGCGCCGGGCGCCTGCGCCAGATCCCAGGCCAGCCACTCGACGGTGGCCTGCGCGCCAAGCGTGAGGGCCAGCAGGTCATCCGGGTCACCGGATATTCCGCCGCCCGCCCCCTGCGCGCGTACGGCGGCACGCCTGGCGGCTGCATTCCGGCAAAACATCATGGCCCGGAAAAGTTGCAGCGGCCCTCCGGGGTAGCTCATCCATTTGGTGCAGCCACGTTCGTCCGCAGCCCCGGCGCCGGGAGCCTGCCCCAGGCTCGTCAGGTTGGAGGCGTGGATGGTAAGCACCGTCGAGTGGAAATCAACGCTGCACCGCGGCAGGCGCTCCACCGCGTTGAGGGCCCGGGTGGAAAGCGCGACGGCGTCAGCGGACTTTCCCCGCACGGACAGTCCCTGGGAGGCCAGCGCCAGCAGCAGGATACCGGCGTGGGTTCCCGGTGCATCGTCATGACCTGAGTGCCCGCTTTCGCAGAAACCGTCGGGACAGAGGCGGTGGAACAGCTCCCCGCCCGGACTTGGCCAGTTCCCCTCCCTGGACTCCAGGAACAGCTGCAGGACGTCCAGCTCATCCTGGACGGCGTTCTGGTAGGTATCGGCGGCCGAATCACCAACCGACGCGGCGGCCGCAAGGCTCAGGCGCCGCCTTGCCCCGTCCAGCACGGAGTTGAGCGCATCGCGGCCGGGATTCATCGGCATTAACGCCTGCAGGAGCAGTGACACCGCGCGGGCGAACTCAATGCTGAGCACGGCCGGCGTCGTTTCCACGAGGCTTCTCAGCAACTCCGCGCTCTTGCCGTACTGGCGGGAATGGAACAGGGCCCGGGCAGCCTCCGTCTGCGCCATCAGCTGGAGCTCGGGCGCCCTAACGGTTTCGGCCGCCCGCAGCGCCCGCTCACTGTCATAAAGGTTGTTCGCAGTGGTGGCCACAGCCAGGAGATCCAGGTCCGGAACAGTCCACCCGGCATCTAGTGCTGCCTCCACCCGGCGCAGGAGATCCCACAGCGGTTCCTCACCCCGGCGGTCTGAATGTGCGGACGCTGTGTCCTGTATCTCCAACGGCTTCGTCTTACCGGGAAAATGCCGGGCCGCGCTGGCCTCAACCTCGTGGTTGAGGGTGACGTCCGCGCCGCCGTCGCTCCTGATCTGGAGGCGGATCACATGGCGCTGCTCCAAAGCAGCCAGGGCCTCCGCCGGCACTGCCCGGGCAAGGACGGACAGTGGAGCCGGATCAGCAGCTGCCAGGAATTCGACCACTTGGCGCTGGACCGGCGGAAGGGCCTCAATCCGCCGTCGGGCCAGGTCAAACTGACGTGTTTCCCCCGGTCCCAGCGGACGGACCATGGCGCAGCTGCCGTCACGCTCCACTATCTGGCCGCCCGCCAATGCTTCCTCGACGAGCCAGCTGGCCGTTAACGCATTGGCTCCGGAGGCGGCGTGGATGTCGCGCACCAGGCTGCGGCCGGGGCGGGCCGGCAGCCGGTGCTCAAGGAAGGTCCGGAGCTGCTCCAGCGTCAGTTCCTCCAGGGTCACCACGGACAGCTGCCGGGCCACCACCGATTCCATCAGTTCCATCTGGAGTTGCCGGTCGGCACGGTGGCTTGCCAGCATCTTGATGTCCGGTTCCGCGAGAAGCTGGTTCAGGACCCACAGCGAGGTGCCGTCCAGGTGGTCCACGTTGTCCAGGACCATCAGGATGCCGGTCTCCCCGGGATCCTGATTCCGCAGTGCATCGCGGCAGGCCGCCGTAATGGTCAGGGGCGACACCTTTGCCCCTGCCGGCAGGCCCGGCGCCAACACGCTGCCGATGCCGAACTTCATCCGGCGGCAGGATTCGGGAATGCTGTGGGCAACAACGGTCAGCTGTCCGGAGAGCGTCTCCGAGGCGGCTGCAAGGAACCTGGTCCGGCCCGAGCCGGCAGCCCCTGTAACGATGACTCCCGAACTCCCGGAGCCGGAGAGTGCGCCAACTGCCGCCCGCAGTTCGGCCTCCCGAATGACCCGGGGGAAAGATGAATTTCCTGCCCAAACGTCCATGGTTGCGTCAATTCCTTTGCCGCGGAGCGTGAAGTTCCGGACCGCCCCCAAAGCCACCTGCCGGCATTAGCAAGTCCTACGCTACCTAGCTACTGTTGGCGCTGGCGTGAGTAGTGACTACTCGAATATCCGAGGCCGCCTCCCGCGGGCCCGTTCAGGCTACTCAGAGGCATCCGTGTAATGTGGGGCGGGTGTTAACGGTCTCCACGGGTCTCCTGACGGTCCTGCTGGCTGCTTCTGGGGAGTAAGCGGCGCAGCTGGTTTTCATTACCAGCAATGATTTTCAGGCGCGGCCACGGCTGCGCCAGTCTGGCGGTCATGACCCGTACTTGGCGTGCCCTTTAGCGGCACCTGCCAACCCTGTTAATGTCCCCAACAGATATGTATCCCAATAAAAATGAAACACATGACCACCCCCATCATGGCTGTGTTGATCCTCCTTGTCGGAGTATTGACCGCCGGCTGCGCCGCCGAAACGTCGCCCAGCCCGTCGGCCTCCACCAGTCCTTCATCGGCCAGCGCAGAAGCGGCGCCGCCAACACCGAAGGCCTCACCGTCACCTAGTTCGGCCCCGGCCGCAGCCCCCGTCGAGGAACCTGCACCCGCTGCGGTTCCCGCCCCGGAAGCAGCTCCTGCCACCGTGGCAGTGGCAGCCGCCGAACCCGCGGCCGCACCGGCCGCCAGCAAATACCCGCTGCATTCAAACATCGTGAGCACCACTTTCTGGGTGGGCGAAATCTTCAACGCGAACCTTGCGGACGGTTCCCAGGTCTGCTCGACGTACAACGGCCAGTGGGCCTTCCAGCACACCGGGATCAACGCCGGCACCACGCCCGATTCGGCCTCCGGCTGCCCCGGCAGCATTTACGGCGGTTGCGACGGCGTGAGCTCCGGTTCCGGTAGCTCCTTCGCCTGCGCCACGGAAGCACGCGACGCCTCCAACGGGTACTTCCCCAAGAACCAGCCCGCGCCGCTGGAGAACCCGTTCTACCTCGACCTGCCCTACGACGACATCAATGACAGCGTCGCGTTCCAGCAGCGCTGCCAGGTCATTCCGTGGGCTGCCGCGGACAATGCGGCCACCGGTGGTGACCACTGCGCGGACGGCAGCTACTCCTACATGAAGAACCACTGGGTGCAGATGACCGGGCCCAACGGCAACGTCTGCTACGGACAGATCGAAGATGCCGGTCCCTCCAGCGGTTCCGAATACCATGATGCCAACTACGTGTTCGGCGCAGCCGATGCCCGCCCGGCCAACGCCGACTTCTCCGCCGACGGCACTCAAGGTGCGGGAATGGATGTTTCTCCCGCCCTGAACGGCTGCCTCGGCTTTGCCGAGCTGGACGGCAGCGGCGATCACGTCTCATGGCGGTTTGTTGACCGTTCCGCTGTCCCGGCCGGTCCGTGGCTGAACGTGGAAACCACCTCCGGGGTGAGCTGATAACCGCAGCACCGCGCTGAACGCAGAGCGCCCCTCCCGCTGGACCACAGTGTCCTGCGGGAGGGGCGCTTTTCGTTTCCGCACCCGGGGTCCGGGGACGGCGCTAGCGGGTGATTCCCGCGCCCGCCGTGGCTTCTTCCAGCTCGAGCGCCTCCCCTTGGACGCGCCTCATCGGGCTGACCCATACCCCCGAGGAAGCCGCGGAGAACGCCCGCGGCAGCACCATCAGGCAGATGACCGAGTCGAGGATCCGCATGAACGGAAAGAACGGCGCCATCAGAAGGATGCCGGGCCGTCGGAGTGCCAGTGCCGCGATGACAGTAAGCAGGAGATCCGGGACGAAGACACCCAGGAAGACATCCTGCGGACGCATGAGTCCGGACAGGTACAGGAAGGATTCGCCGTTCTCGCCGAACGCCTGTACCTGCATGGAGGCCACGAGCGACAGCAGGAAGACCGGGATCAGCAACACAAAGAACATGCAGCTAATAACGAGTTCGATGATGTAGAACACCAGCACGAACCAGAATTTTCCGGCCTGCAGCCGGTGCCGGCGCACCGTCTGCCAGAAGCCGAGGATCCAACGGCGGACCTGCCTGGTGTAGTCCTGCAGGTTGTCCGGATCCTGCGTATAGGCCACGGCCGCTGAGGGGTGGAAAGCGATCCGGCCCAGCTTCTTGGCATGGATCTCAAACGTCATGTTGAAGTCCTCGATGACCAGCCCGGGTGCCAGCACCTTGATTTTTGCGAGTGCATTTGTCCGGTACATGCTGGCGAAGCCGGGCACGATCGAAACGACGTTTGCTCCCCTGGCCGCCTGGCCGTATTTGAGCAGCAGCTGCACCACGATGTAGAGCCGCTCCCGGTAGGCCACCAGGAAACGGCCAAGCACAGTCGGGGCCGGCGGCGTCATGATGGACTTGGCCCGGCCGGCAACGGCAACCACGGAGGGATCAAGGAAGAGCGGCAGG
Source organism: Arthrobacter sp. NPDC093128 (assembly GCF_040683875.1). Taxonomy (NCBI): domain Bacteria; kingdom Bacillati; phylum Actinomycetota; class Actinomycetes; order Micrococcales; family Micrococcaceae; genus Arthrobacter; species Arthrobacter sp. NPDC093128. The sequence continues at coordinate 204,322 of NZ_JBFBEY010000002.1, read as the reverse complement.
CCGGTCTCCAGATAGTCCGGCGTGGGCCGGGTATCCGCGTCAAGCATCATCACTACCTTGAACTTCCGGCACAGCTCGAAGTGGGCAATCCCGGCGGCGAGCGCGCCGGCTTTCCCCCTGTTCGGCTCGAGTTCCAGAACCTTGACGCCGGATGCGCGGGCAATGGCTGCCGTGTCGTCCATGGACATGTCCGAGATCACGTGGATGTTCCGGAGCGGCACCAGCACCGCGGCTGCCCGGATGGTCTCCCTGATGACCAGGGCTTCGTTGTGGGCGGCAATCAGCACCGCAACATTCGCCGGCAGGATCCTTGGGTCCCTTGCACGGTGACGGCCATGCTCACGCTGGACCTGCCCTCTGTGTGCACGGGGCGCCGGCAGCGTGTGGGCGCCATGGACGCCGGAGCCGATCCTGTTGGCCAGCGGCCACCGTTGGAGGAGCCTGAGCGCTCGTCCGCTCAGCGGGGGTCCCAGTGCCACCCGGCGGATGTACTGCTCATTGGCCAGGCGAAGCAAGCCAACAAACGACCAGAAGACCGTGCTGATTCCGAGGACAAGGACAACGTAGACGGCTATCACAGCGACGGCGCTCCATTCGTGTCGTACATGGCGTAGTCATCCGTAGTCAGGGTGCCATTCCTGAAAAGGCTCAGCCCGAAGCTGATTGCGGTTGCGCCGGAGGGCAATGCGGGGGTGGTAAAGCTCGCCTGCGTATAGGAGCCAGCGGCAGCGAACCACGGACTGGACGTCCAGTAGACCCATGTTCCGGCCGAGTTCCGGTAGTACACGGCGAACTGCGTCACCGCCGTTGAGGTATACCAGGCGCGCAGCGAATAGGTACGTCCGGCGACGGCGGCCGGCCCGCACGATCCGGAGTCGAGGGTCGGCAGGAGTTTCGCGTCACCGTCCACGTAGTTGCTCATCACGAGGCGTTCTGCCTTGGTCCCGGTCCTGGCCGTGGCGACCGTGCTGAAGGACGCGGTGTTCGAACCGTACCCGGCGGTTTGCCAGCACTGTGGCGTCGAACCGGCGCCCGCCGTTTCAAGGCTGGCGTTCTGCACCAGGTTCGTGCCGGCCGGCGGCGGCGGTGGCGGGGGCGGGGACGACGCAACGTCGATCATTTCGTAGTCGTCCGTGGTGAGCGTTCCGTTGCTGAAGAGGTTCAGCCCGAAGCTGATGCCGCTCGCTCCCGAAGGCAGCGCGGGCGTGGTCCAGCTGGCCTTTTGGTACGTAGTGGTGGGCCCGAACCACGGACTCGAGGTCCAGTAGACCCAGTATCCAAGGCCGGTCCGGTAGTAGAGGGCGAACTGGGTGTTGGTAGTGGACTTGTACCAGGCGCCCAGCGTATACGTGTGCCCGGACGTTGCTGTCGGCGAGCATCCGCCGAGGTCCAGGGACGGCAGCCACTTCGCGTCGCCGTCGACGTAGCCGGTCACCACCAGGCGTTCTGCCCTTGATCCTGTCCGGCCCGGGCTCACGGTGGTGAACGTGGGCGAATTGGTGCCGTAGCCGCCGGCCTGCCAGCACTGGGGCACTCCGTTGACCATGGTCTCAAGGCTCGGATTCTTCACGAGATTACCGCTCGATGGTGTCGGGGGCAATGCCGGGCCGGAGACGGCAGCCTTCACGGTTCCGCCGATGACCTGGTCCACCGTCTTGACAGTTGTTGTAGCCGGCCGGGTTTTTAGCCAGGAAGCGAACTGAGTGAAGAGCGCAGGACTAATGCTGAGCGGGCCGGGCGTGGACGATATGTGGTGAAAAGTAAATTGGACCCACCCGCCCACACTTTCAGCTCTGGTAACGCTGTTTTGAAAATCAGCCAGTGTCCACGGGCTATCCACTTGATCCAATGCCGCGGTCCGGAATGGATTTTGGGGAGGAACGGTTTCCGCAAAAGCACACCCCGAACATCCAAAGCGGGATTGAATGTCTCCGAGCGCACGTGCGCTGTTATAGCCACAGTTTTTCACTGTGGTCTGCACGGCCGGAGTAACCGCACTGAAAGGATAGGCGAAACTCGTCACCCGGAAACCCCAGTTGGTGAGGTTGACCCTGTCGTTGCATACCTGGCGGGTGACCTCGTCTGACGGCAGGGTCGTCAGATCGGAGTGAGTCACGGTGTGGCCGCCGATCTCGTGACCACTGGCTGCCAGACTTTGAAGGTTCGCAACGGTCATGTACCCAGCGTTGTTTACATTCCCTGAAGGAATATAGAAGGTCCCGTCCAGCCCGTAGTTGTTCATGATCTGGGCAGCGGTCAGCTGGTCCGCGTTGGCGTCGTCGAACGTCAGCGACACCACGGTGGGGGCCGCCGCCTGGGCCGGGAATGCCAGCGCGGTCATGCCCGAGACGGCCAGGGCCACGATGCCCATGGCCGTCACGGCCGTTCGCGCCCATTTTCGCAGTCTGTGCAGCACGGCATCCACGTCAGTCCGGCCTACTGTTCGCCCGGAAGTTTTTAACCTCATGGGAATCGACTCGATTCTTGTTTTCGAGCCCGTGGAAGCCTCTGCGCTGGCAACGGGCGGGGCATTACGGGGCGACCGGCTCCCCCGTGTCTAACATCTCGTAGTCATCTGTAGCCAGCTCCCCGTCGCTGAACAGATTCAGTCCAAAGCTGATGCCGACGGCGTCTGCCGGCACCGGTGGTGCGGTCCACTCAGCCTGCCGGTAGGCAGAGCTGGCAGGAAACCATGGGCTGGCTGTCCAATAGGTCCAGGTGCCAACCTTGTTGCGGTAATACAACTCGAACTGCGTGGATGCCGTGGACGTGTACCACGCCCGCAGGGTGTAGCTGTGGCCCGGAACGGCGCTCGGCGCGCAGGCCCCCAGGTCAAGGACAGGCAGCAGTTTCGCGTCACCGGATACGTAGCCGGTGACATCCAGCCGGCGTGCGATGCCCCCGCTGCGGCCGGGGGTCAATGTACTCAGGACGTGTGAATTCTCGCCATATGAGGACACCTGCCAGCACTCCGGGAGTCCGTACTTCCCTGCTGTCTCCAGCCCGGGGTTCCGCAGCGCGTTGACGCCCGGCGGTGCAGGCGGAGCAGCGGGCCCGGCCACGGCGGGCTTTGCCCCTCCTCCGATAACGTCGTGGACGGTGCGGATGGCGGTGGTGCCCTCGTCGGTGCGGGTAGCCAGCCAGGAAACGAAGTCGCTGAACAGCGCCGGACTGACGGACCGCGGGCTGCCGCTGTCATCGATGTCGAAAAAGCTCAGCTGCAGCCAGCCTCCCGCCGATTCCGCTTGCATGACTGACTGCTGCAGGTCGTTGATGGTCCAGGCAGAACTGACTTCCGGCGTCGATCTGGTGCTGAAGACGTCGGCCGGCCGCACCGTTTCGGACACGGCGCAATCCCCGCAGCCCAGGCGGCTACGGACATCACCCTGGCTGCGCGCACTGTTGTATCCGCATCCGGCCACCGTTGCCTCGGCCTCCGGTGACTTTGCGGCAAAAGGATAGGCGAACGAGGTCACTTTAAAACCCCAGTCGGTCAGGTTCGTGCGGTCATTGCAGACCTGCCGCTTGGCCTCGTCAGGATCCAGCGCCGTCAGGTCGGCGAGCGTTGCGGTGTGGCCGCCGATCTCGTTTCCGTCGGCAGCCAGGGCGTGGAGATCCTCCACTGTCATGTAGTCCTTTGCCCCCATGAAGCCTGAGTTGACGAAGAATGTCGCCCGCAATCCGTTGCGTTTCAGGACCTGGGCGGCGGCCAACTGGCTGGCCCTCCCGCCGTCGAAAGTCAGCGTGACGGTGGTCAGCGCAAGGCTGGTGTCCACGGGTGCCGAAAAATTCTTCAGTGGCCCCGGTGCATTGCCGGCCGGCGCCGAGCCGTTGTTCGGTGCCAGGGCGGCGGACCCCGTGAAGAGGGCAAGCGCCGCCAGCGACGAGACTGCCCAGAGCGTTGTCCGCTTTCGCTGCCTGGTCAACCCGGACCGGAGCGGATCGCCCTGATCCCCCAATGGTTCCAGCCGTTGCCTCATGACAGATATCCCCTCTTACATCCGTGTTGCCCGGCCGCAAGAGGATCCCCCCAGGCCGCAGTGATTCATCGATTGACACCCCGAAGGGGTCGGTGACGACTGGGGGGAAGCCTTGGTCTCAAAGGCTTGTTCGCCACCGACCCCCGATCATGGGCCCCGGGCCTGTGCGCCAGGGCTGGCTGCCTCACGGCAGCGGTGTCGGCAAGAATGGGAGAGAAAGTCATAGCGAGTACCGATGGCCGGGGCAATCCTGCCGCCTTGACCACGAACTGCCGTTCAGGGGCATGGTTGCGGGCTTTCGCCCGCAATTGTGCGTCCATTCCCATTTTGAGACCCGATTCTCCCCCGGAACTCCGTATCTATCCGACATGCAAAGCCTATGAAGGAGAGTGTTCGGCGGCACGAGTGGTGCCTACCCGTCTTTCCGTCCGGCAGGTGCCGGGCAGGCCCGGTGCCACTCGTCCGCTACCCGAATTGATACTCGATGTACACCTGACAACACCCGTGTTGGCTGGCGGTCAGACAGCGTCGGTAGGCAGGCCGTGGTGAAATGGTGTCTAAGCACACCAGAGGGGGGCGTGGGATCTTATGACAGCACTTAACCGCGGCTCGGATCCGGCTGCCAAGGCGGAGGCGGAGCCCGCACCGCCGCCAGGTTCCGGCGGCTCGCGCTCCCGACGGAGGCTGTGGCTGCGGCCACGGCTTCGCCGGCCGTCAACGCCCCTGATGGCGGCTGTCGCCGTGACCACCATCCTGGCCTGCGTCATCTTTTTTTGGACCTGGCGGTCCGGCTTGGCCACAGGCGCCGCACAGCCGACGTGGTTCGCCGGGTATGTGGACGTCACTGTGTCGCCTCCGTACGCTTTTGAAGAGGCCTCCGGGCCGGCCAGCACGGACGTGGTACTCGCGTTCCTTGTAGCGTCCCCCCAGGACTCCTGCGTGGCCAGCTGGGGCGCCGCCTACGGCCTCGAGGAGGCGGGTACGGCCCTGCGCCTGGACAAACGGATTTCGGTGCTTCGGTCCCGGGGAGGGTCCGCTTCGGTGTCGTTTGGCGGTTCCCTGAACCGCGAACTGGCCACCGCGTGCCAGGACGAGGCTAAGCTCCGCACCGCCTACCGGGACGTTGTTGAACGCTACGAGCCTTCGTTCATCGACTTCGATCTGGAAGGCGCCGACCTCCTTGACCAGGCCGCCGGCGAGCGCCGCGCCAAGGCGGTGGCCTCCCTGCAGGGGGACCGCAATGCGTCGGGGCAAAGGCTCGCCGTCTGGCTGACGCTGCCGGCTTCCCCGCGTGGACTTACCGACGCCGGAATATCCGCCGTGGAGCAGATGCTCCAGGCAGGCGTCCAGCTGTCCGGGGTCAACATCATGACCATGAACTACGGTGCCAGCCGCAGCAGTTCCCAGGGGATGCTGGAGGCGGCCACAGCAGCGGCAGACGCCACCCACGACCAGCTGGGTATCGTCTACCAGCGCGCGGGCGTCAACCTTAGCCGCGAACAGGTCTGGAAGAAGGTCGGGCTCACCCCCATGATCGGGCGCAATGACCTGCCCGGCGAGATCTTCGAATTGGACGCGGCCCGGGGCCTAAAAGACTTTGCGGTGGGGCTGGGTGTCCAGCGCCTGTCGATGTGGTCGCTCAACCGCGACGCTCCCTGCCCTTCCAATGATCAGGGGCAGGACGCGTCCTTCACCTGCAGCGGCGTGGACCAGGGCACGACGCGCTTCGCCGATCTCCTGGGATCCGGTCTCCCTGGCAGGATGGGCTGAGCCTGTACCGCTACTTCACCTGGCTGGTGGTGACCACGTCCAGCCAGGGGCCCGGCGGAACGTCCTGTAAATCCACGAATTGCCAGTCGACCCTGTCCGCTTCGCCGTCCAGGTCGCTGAAGCCCAGGCAGCCGTTGAGGGCCGGCGACACGTCCATGCCTGCGCCGTTGAACTCCCGGTTGACCGGCCGCGCGTCGTTCGAGCCGAAGACGTATTCCTTGTCCTGGTACTGCCCCGGTCCGGCATCCTGAATCTGGCCGTAGCACTCCTTGCCGTCCTTGCGGATCTTGACCCAGCGGTTCTTCATGTAGCTGAACGAGCGGTTGGTGGCCTGGCCTTTGTACCCTTCGTCGTTGGCCCAGGGAATGACGTCAGCCCGCTCGCGGAAGGCTGCCGGGTTGTTGACATCGTCGTAGGGAAGGTCCAGGTAGAAGGGGTTCTCCTTGGGCTTGAAGCTGCTGGGCGCGTATCCGTTTGAACCCGATCGTGCTTCGGTCGCACAGGCGCTGGACGTGACTTTGCCATCGCAGCCGCCGTAGCTCGCCATCCACTGCGAGTCGTAGGTGGAGAAGACCTGGCTGCCATCCTCGGCATTGGGGTCAAAAACCTCCCCCACCCAGAAGGTGGTGGCCACAATGTTCGTGTGCCAGGGGTATTTACCCTGTGGTCGCGGCTCTGGCTCCGACGGCGTGCAGGCCGTGGCAACCATGGCCAGCAGGAGGACGGTTGCCACAATTCCGCTCCAGCGGCGGTTGCGCACGGAGCCCCGATCTTTCATTTCTGATCCCCCGAATCAATGGTTCTGCAGTGTTGCGGACTGGACAGCGTTGCCGACGGGACAGCGGCGAGGGCGGCCGTGCATCCGATGACTTCCTCCGGATGCACGGCCGCCCGTGCCATTGCTGGGAACCTACCTGCCGGGCGGCCCTACATGCCCTTGGGGAAGTTCAGGTTGTAGCGGTAGATGAACGCAGCCACCTGGTCACGGTTGATGGATGCCCCCGGTTTGAAGGTGCCATCCGCGAAGCCGAAGGTGATTCCCATATCGGCCAGCCAGCGCACTTCGTTATAGAAGCCACTACCGACAGGCACGTCGGGGAAGACAGGGGCCGTTGCGCGCACCGCCGGCTTGCCGTTCATGCGGTACAGAAACGCGGCCATTTGATCACGGTTGACCTGCTCGTAGGGGTGGTACCCAAGGTCCGCGAAACCTTGCGTGATGCCCTGGGACGCCAGCCACTGGATTTCCTTGTAGAAATCATGGGTGGGGGGAACGTCCGGGAACTTTTGGGGTCCGGCCGGTACAGCGGGGCTCCCGGCAAACCGGTACAGGAAGGCCGCCATCATGCCGCGGTCCAAGGTGAGGCCCGGCTTGAAGGTGCCATCGGCGTATCCGGTGGTGATCAGGTTGTTGGACATCCAGCTGATCTCGTTGTAGAAGAGGAACGTGGAGGGTATGTCCGTGAAGGTCTTGACGCCTGCGGTGTCGTACAGCTCATAGTCATCGGTGATCAGGGTTCCGTTGTTGATCAGGTTCAGGCCCAGGGTGATGGCGGTTGCACCCGCCGGTACAGCCGGCGTCGTGTAGGTGACCTGCGCCCAGACATTGTTCGTGGGCAGATACAGCGGGCCCGACGTCCAGTACTCCCACGTTCCGGTCGCCGTGCGGTAATGCAGATCGAATTGGGTGTTCCCGCCGGTCGACTTATACCAGGCTTTGGCGAGGTAGGTGTGACCAGGCGTGGCGCTGGGAGCGCATTCCCCTGTGTCCAGCGTGGGCAACAGCTTGCCGTCACCGTTTGTGTACCCCGAAACCACCAGTTGCTCTGCGGCTGTCGCAGTTCCTGCATGGCCCGGCGTAACAGTGCTGAATGTCCTGGTATTCGTGCCGTAACCGCCACCCTGCCAGCACCGTGGGACTACCGCACCGGCGAGGCCCGGCGTTTCAAGGCTGGGATTCTTGATGAGGTTGCCCGTGGTCTGCGGAGCCGGCGGCGGAGGCGCTGCCACGAGGGGCTGGGTGGTTCCGCCGATCACTTCCTTGACCGTCTTGACCTGAACCGGATTGGTGGTGTTCGTTGCTGCCTGGTTGGCAAGCCAGTCCGCGAACTGATTAAACGTGTCGGTGCTGACGGTCAGCGGATCCTTCACGCCGGAGGAGGGATCGATCCCGGTGCCGACGTGGTGGAAGGTGAGCTGGACCCAGCCACCGCCGTTGGCCTGGGCCTGGGTGACCAGCGTCTGGATATCCGCAAGGGTCCAGGTCTCGTCAAGCTGGTCGGGCGCTCCGGTATAGAAGAGGTTACCCGGCGGCAAGGTCTCGGCAAACGGGAACGTCTCGGAACCCACAACCTTGCTGCGGATATCGCCAAGACCGCGCGCGCTGTTGTAGCCGCAGGCCGCTGCCTCCGCCTCCGTGGTCGGGTTGGACGCAGCGAAGGGGTAGGCGAAGTTCTGGATGTCCAGGCCATAACCCGCCAGCGTTACACGGTCGCCACAGATCTGGCGTGCAAGCTCATCGGTACCAACAGCTGTCAGATCCGCGTGGGTGACACTGTGGCCGCCAATCTCGTTACCGGCCGTCTGCAGCGCCAGCGCATCGGCCGTGGTCATGTAGTTCGGCCTATTCATGAATCCTGACGGAAGAAAGAACGTGCCATTCATGCCCAGCGAATTGATCTTGGCTGCGGCGGCAACCTGGTCCACATTGGCGTCGTCGAACGTCAGCGTCACCACGGTTTCGCCAACAGCGTTGGCGGCGGGGGCGGTGAGCCCCATCAGGGAGGCAGCCAGGGCCACCGTTGTGGAAGCAGCCAGCCAGCGGGACTTCCGCCGGCCGGGTGGACGTTCAGCCCTGTGCCGGGGCTCTGAGACCGCAGTGTAGCGTTGCAGTAGCGTCATGGAACTCAACTCTTTCGTCGAAGGTGCACATAACTTTTGACGGTTGCCGCCCCCCGTCCGGCGCGGCACCTCACGGACGGCTAGTTGGCCGCCATCGTGACTTTCCACCCGAGCGGATCGGGCGCTTTCACCGGGCGGTGGTCTGCCGCCACGTTCTGGATGATCTGGTCGAGCGTGGTTTTCGGATCGAAGCCCACCAGATCCTTCGCTTTGCTGTTGTTGGGTACACGGCGACGCATGTCCTCATACCCCTCGGCGTATGCCTGCTCGTAGGGCACCAGCGTGATGGGGCTATCGCTGCCCAGCAGCTCGACGATCCTCTGCGCAAGGGTGAGGATCGAAATCTCGTAGCTCCCGCCCAGGTTGTAGGCATTGCCGTAAGCGGACTCTTCCTCGGAGATCCTGGTGATCGCGGGGACGATATCGCCCACATAAGAGAAGCACCGTGTCTGATTGCCGTCGCCGTAAACGGTCAGCGGCTCGCCGGCCATCGCCTGCTTGACCAGGCGCGGCACCACCATTCCGTACCGGCCCGTTTGCCTCGGACCCACCGTGTTGAACAACCGGACGATCGCCACCGGAAGCCCAAACTGCCGCCAGTAGGCGTGTGCGAACGCCTCGTCGATTCCTTTGGCAGCCGCGTAGGTCCACCGGGACTTGAGTGCCGAGCCAAGGATCCGGTCCGATTCCTCCGACAGGCTGTCTGAAGTGTTCTTGCCGTAAATCTCACTCGTGGATGCCAGCAACAGCGACGCTCCGGATTCCAGCACGGCATCCAGCACCACTTCAGTGCCGTGGATATTTGTCCGCAGGCTCTCCAGAGGGTGCTCCACGATCAGGTTTACGCCTACGGCGGCAGCCAGGTGGAAGACCCGGTCAGCGCCGGCCACCACCCGATCCACTGCGGCGCGGTCGAGGATGCTGCCCTCGACGAAATGAAAATCCCGGTGGCCGATCACGGTCCGGAGGTTTTCCAGGCGGCCGGTAGAGAGGTCATCCAACACCGTGACTTTGTCGCCGGCCGCGAGGAGGTGCTCCACGAGATGGCTCCCGATGAAGCCGGCTCCGCCGGTGATTGCTGTTTTCACTTCTCCTACTTTCTTCTGAAGACCAGCGAAGCCGCTGGAATCACAACCGGGTGACGTTTGTGCCGGCGGGCAGCCGGTAGGTGGTGTCAAGGACGGCGGGCGCTTCGCGCAGCCAGTCGATATCCATGGCGGCGTGCCTCGTGTGAAGGATCACCAGGTCTGCGTCCCAGACCGACGGATCCTCCAAGGACTCCAGCGCACCGCCCTGGCCGTCCGGAGCGGTGGGGCACCACGGATCGTGATACGCCACGTCTGCGCCGTCGGCGATCATTGCGGCGATGATTTCCAGTGCCGGAGATTCGCGCAGGTCCTCGACGTCGGGCTTGTAGGCCACGCCAAGCACCAGGACGCGGGCGCCGGAGATTCCGTGGTTCCGGTCCGACAGGATGCGGCGCGCCTTTTCCACCACCTGGTGGGGCCTTCCGGCGATGCCGGCCATGGCGTGCTCGATGACGGGAGCCGTGACCCTGGCTTTCCGCAGCTGCCAGAGCAGGTAGTGCGGGTCGCAGGGGATGCAGTGGCCGCCGACGCCCGGGCCGGGGGTGAACGGCATAAAGCCGTAGGGCTTGGTCGAGGCCGCGTCAATCACGTCCATGACCTCCATGCCCAGCCCGTGGCAAATATCCGCGAACTCGTTGGCCAGGGCGATGTTCACTGCCCGGAAGGTGTTTTCGACGAGCTTGGTCATCTCTGCCACGTCTGCGGACGGCACCACGTGCACCAGCTTGGTGCTGGCCTGGAGCAGCGCCTCTGCGGCTTCACCGCAGGCCGGCGTGACTCCGCCCACCACCCGCGGTACGTCTTCGTGTGAGAAAGCATCCACACCGGGATTGATGCGCTCCGGCGAGAAGGCCACAAACACATCCCTTCCGGGGATAAGGCCCTTGGCAGCCAGCGGAACGGCCAGGAGGTCCCTGGTTGAGCCCACGTAGGTGGTGGACGTCAGCATCAGCAGCTGGCCCGCCACCGCGAATTCGACCACCGAAGCGCACGCCGCCCGGAGAATCCCGAGATCCGGCACCAGGTAGGGATCCACCGGGGTGGGAACACAAACAACCACTGCTGCTGCCCGGGCCAGCAGGGAGAGGTCCGTGCTGATCATGAAGGACGGATCCTCGAGGGCGCTGTTGAGGCGGACCTTGTCCGAGTCGAGCAGGTCTGCCTGCTGGGACCGGATCACCGCCAGCCTGTTCTCGGACACATCCAGTCCCAGGACACGCCGTCCTGAAGCGTTGATGGCGAGGGCGGTCGGCAGGCCGACGTAGCCCAGCCCGACAATCGCCACGTCGAACGTGAACGTGAGATCCTGGGAAGCCGTTTCGCTCTCGGGGGCCTGTGACTCAACGGCGTCCGCCGCCGGTTCAGGCGCCCCGGCTCCGTTTTCCGGCCATTCCCGTGAATCCTCGAGCAGCGGAGGAAGTGCTGCCCGGGTCAGCGGTGCCTTATGGGTTTTTAGCTTGGTGTTCGGTGTCATGCTAAACCGACCTCCCGGTATTCGATTTGTCCCGTTTGTAAGAAAGCCGGCGACGAAGACTGGCAGATCCCGGTCTCAGAAGACGCTGCCCGGATCGTCGCCGGCTCGAATGGGGTACCCGCCGTCGGCGGGATGCTGGTCGCCCTGGAGGATCGTTCCAGGTGGATTGCCACGTGAAATTCCGAAAGCCAAGTGTCAGCTGATTGATGCATTTAGAGACCCACTTCTTTCCCCAATATTTGCCTGCGGCCCAACAAGCTACAGCGTATTAACCAACCACCTGCCGGGGCGCGAGTGGGCTCTACCCGTCTTTGCGGGTGCATCACTGACCGGAACTGGGTGGTACGCGCCCGGCCCGCCCCCACTACTCGCATCAGTACTCGTTCACGGGCAACACGAAATGAGTGGAAGCTCCGTTTTCGGCGGACAGGCAGATTTCAACGGGCAGCTGGCGGCCCGACTACCGCCGGCGGCAGCCGCTCAGGTGCTGCCGGGCAGCCGAAAGCCGACGCCGGACGGCACCCGGTCCCGGGCCGGTCCGACGTCGACTTGGAGATGGCGTAACTACGCGGTGCCCGGCAATCCTGCGTGGCGGGCGCCGTAGGCAACCATCGCCAGGTCTTCCCGATGGCTGATGCCGAGTTTCGCGAACATCCGGTACAGATGCCCTTCCACAGTGCGGAGTGAAAGCCCGAGCTGCAGCGCGATCTCACGGTTGCTCGCGCCGGCCTGGACCAGGGCTGCGATTTCCTGCTCGCGCCGCGTCAGCTTGTGCAGGTCCGGCGGAATCTCAGCGGCCGATGACCCGGTCTTGTTGAGTGCCGCATTGCGCTGCTTGACGAGCTTCTGGGCCTCGAACTGGCGGGGCTTGTCTCCCCTGGTCTCCAGGATCCGCAGGGCATGGGCAGCGCATTCCGCAGCGGCCAGGTCCAGCCCGTCCCGTGCGGCGGCGTCGCTCATTTCCACAAGCCGGTTGACGTCCTTGGCGGCGAGAGCGCGGCAGTACGCTGCCACAAATTCCGCACTGCGGCCTTCGCAGCCCTCCGCCGCGGCGGCGAGGCGCGGTACCACTGACAAATCGCCCAGCCGGAGCACCAGGGAAAGGATCTCCACCTCATAACTGAGGAAACCGGAGGCTTCCGCGGCATCGGCGAGGACCATCAGCTTTGATGCGGCAGCCTGGACTCCGACGCGTTCGGCCCTTGCCGCCACGGCGTAGGCCCGCCCCAGCAGCGAGGCATGGCGGTGGTCCGAGAGCAGCGCGTCGTAGGCGTCGGCGTTGGCTTTGGCTGTGTCCGTCCGGTTGAGGATGGATGCTGCATAGGCGGTGGCCGCAAGGGCATCGGGCAAGTCGCCTCCGGCATCGGAGAGGCGCAGCACTTCGGCGGCCTGGCTCAGTTTTGGCAGGGCCGCCCCGATGGTGCCCCGCCGCAGGTCTGCATTCCCTGCAGCCAGGTGCAACATCCCGCCAAAATAGATCAGCGAGTTGGAGGCCTGGGCGATGTGGTTCTGCAGGTAGTCATCCAGGACATCGAGTTCCCCGGCATGGAGCAGCGCCAGCAGGTAGCGCCGCATCACAAACTCGGCGTACTCAAGGCGCCGGTCACCGCTGGCTGCAAGGATGTCCTCGACCACCATCACCACCTGGAGTGCCGAAACGGCACGTCCCGTGAGTGCCAGCGACTCTGCCAGCAGCGTTCCGGCCAGCAGCCGGGACTCGTCATCGTCCGTGGACTCCCAGATATCCTGCAGTTCCGGCTCTGCTTCCACGTGGCGCCCAGCCGCCTGGTAGCCCTCCAGGGCCAGCAGCCTGCTGCCCAGCCGTGCCGTCTCAAGCTCTTTCGCATCGAACTCCGGATGGGCCTCTTCCAGCCTGGAGACGGCTTCCGCCCACGCATCGGCGGCGCGGAGCACAGCCTCCGGCCCGTTGCGCTGGCCGGCGGCCAGCTGGGCCGCCAGCATGGAAGCCTGCCGGACTGTCCGCAGATCGGTGGCTTGTTCCACTACGCCTTCGAGGCACAGGCTGGCTCCCAGGGGATCCCGCCCGTACAGCTTGGCGCGGGCGAGTTCCACTTGCGCTGCGAGCTTCAGGGACGGCTCCCTTATGGCGCCCACCACCCGTTCCACATACTCGGGGATGAAAAGGCGGTTCGCCAGCTGCGCGGCCTCCAGGATGTCGGCGTCGGGAACGGTCGCTCCGGACTCCAGCGCCCAGGTGACGTGCCGCAGCCTGCCGTCCAGTGTCTCCGGCCGCGAGTCCAGAAGGTCCACGATCCGCCGTCGGATGGTCACGCTTCGGGCAGTCGGCACCAGCTGCCTGATCACCTCGCCGATCAGCGGTTGTGCCAGGCGGACGTGCCTGGCAGGGTCCGCGGAAATCGCGATGAACTGGAGCTCCTTGAGTTCATCGACGGCCCGGCTGTCGCTGGCGCGCTGCAGGACGCTCAGGGGGATCGCTTCGGCAAGGGCCACTGATTCCAGGGCCTGGCGCTGTGCGGGGTTCAACTGCATGATCTGGTTCCTGACCAGGTCCATCAGCCGGACGGTGGCCGCTCCGGGCTCGCCCAGGAGCACCCAGGTGTCATTGCGCCGCAACAGATGCCCGCGGCTCCTGGCATGGGCTAGCAGTTCCAGCAGGAACATCGGGTTTCCGCCGGACGACCGGAAAAGGACCGCGCTGGCACTGGGCACGAGCGGCGAGCCCAGTGCCCGGGTGCAGAGCTCGTCGACCTCATCCTTGGTCAGCGGCTGCAGTTCAAAGCGGTCCACCAGGCCTTCCGACCACATCGACAGCACTTCCGGCGGGGGCGACGGGTGCGGCCGGCACAACAGAACCACCCTGGCGGCTTCCGCCGCAGCCAGTTGCGCTATAACGGCGGCGCTGCTGTCATCCAGGTGGTGCGCGTCCTCGACCACCAGCACGGCCTGCGACTGATCCCTTAGACCGTCCGGATTGAGTTCCGTTACGAGCGCCTTAAGCACGGCCCGGGGCTGGTCCGTCTGGCCGGGTGTTAGCGCGGTCAGCAAGGGGGCAAGCGCCGCGTAGGGAACTTCGGAGAGCGACGGCCCCGCATAGACGTAGAACGGACGGACACGGCTGCCCAGCTCAAAGAGCACCTCGTTGGTGAGCGCCGTCTTGCCGATACCGGCGTCGCCGAGGATGAGTGCGCCCGGTCCGTTGGCGTCCATCAGGCAATCAACAACCGAGGCAACCATGCCGAAGCGCCCGATCAGCCGCTCTGCCGTAAGGGTGGTTTCAGTCATGGCTAGTCATCTCCTGTACTGCCAAGGGCTACCGGAAGCTCCAAGCGCTCTTCGATTTTTAGCTTGCCGTAGATCTGGTAGAGGTGGCCCTCTACCGTTCTTACCGAAACGTGCAGCTGGGCCGCGATGCTCTTATTGCTCGCTCCGGCGGCAGCCAGCTGCGCTATTTGGAGTTCGCGTGCGGTCAGTGTGAGCCTGTCGTGGTTGCCGTCCTGGGGCGTCCGCAACCTCCTGCGGCAGGTTTCCGCCAGGTGCTTGGCCTGCCGGATCAGGCTCCTCTCGAGCCGTGCCTGGTCGAGGTTCAGGACCGACTCGGCGATGTCCAGGGCAAACCTGTCATTGTGCAGCCGGGCTGCGAGGTTGGCGGCAGCTATGAGTTCGTCAGCTCCGCCGGACATAACGCCCCGCGCGTACTGCGCGCACAGTTCCGCAAAGGGTCCCTGGCTGCTTGACGCAGCCTCCAGCAGCCGCGGTGCCGCAGCGGTTTCTCCCAGCCTGACGGCCGAGCTCAGGCACAGCAGCTCATGCCCCACCGTACCCGTGGCGCGGTCCTCGTCTGCCAGGCGCAGCAACATCGCAATCCCCGTCCGCGGGCCGTCCAGCTCCGCCCGCGCCAGCGCCGTGAAATACCCCTCAGCCCTGGATACCTTCCATGTTTTCCGCCTGGCGCCGGAGGCTGTCTCTGCCAGGTAGCCAAGTGCCTGTTCACGCTCACCCTGAAGGGCCGAGGCGTAGGCAGCCGCCGCACAGGCGAGCGTGAGGATGCCGTCGCTGTCCTGGATCCGCAGCTGGCTGATGCCGGGAACGAGCAGGTCCAGTCCGTCGCGTCCGCGGCCCTGCATGCAGGCGCAGATCGCCTCCGGCACTTCCGTGGCGCTGAACCGCCGGTAGACGACCGACGACGGGAGCCAATCCTCGGTGGGCAGCGTCTCCGTCGCTTCGTCCCACCGGCCGGCCACCAGGTAAGCGAAGCGCAGCCGGGAGATCACCGACTGCGCGATGGCCACCGGGATCTCCGGCCGCAGGCACTGCAGCTTCAGCTGTTCGGCGAGCTCGGCGGCATCGGCCTGGCGCCCCGTCACGGCCCAGGCTTCACACAGCCAGCTGCCTGCCTGGAGCCGGAATTCCGCGCTGTGGAATTCAACGTTGTCCAAGGCCTCGGCAAGGCTGGCAGCCATTTCCCGGTAGGTTCCGGCGTAACTGGCTGCTTCGGCTTCGGCCAGTGTCAGCTGTTCCCGGATACGCCTGAGGTCCGGTGCCGACATCTCGGCGACCGGACCTGTTGAGTCCTCGTAAAGTACCTTCCGTGCCCGGGCCAGGGAATCGGGTGCTTCCTGCCAGGCATCCCGGGTGGCGAGGAACACCGAGCTTTCTGCCAGGAGAAGCCCGATCCATTCCGCGAGCGCGGGGTTCCCCCGGGACACCTCGCGATGTCGGTGGACCACGGACAGGGCCTCCTCCACCTCGCCGAGCGTCATCAGCGCCGTGACCTCCTCGGTGACCGCCCCGGCCAGCTCCTCGTGTCCCTTGATAGTGCGGACAAACCGAAGCGCCAGGGGCGCGTCCAGGCGTCTGTTGGCCAGGCGTGCCGCAGAGAGGGACTCGTCCGTCGACAACACTGCGCCGCAATCAAGGGCCCAGACCGCGAAGGGCAGTTCCGTGGCCGGCGTCCGGAGGGAAGGTGCCGCAGCCGAGAGCACCATTTCGCGGAGGTCGTTGCTCCGGCCCGGCGGGACATTTTCCCGCACCACATCGGCGACCAGCTGGCTCTGGATCCTGACGCGGCGGGGCAGGGAGTCCTCGACCGCCAGAACCCCGCGCTCCTCGAGGGCGTCGACGTCGTCGGCATCGACAAGCGTGAGCAAGGTGTCCAGGGGCAGCGTCTCTGCCAGCGACAGGATTTCCAGGATTCGCCGGTCAGCCTCGCCCATGCGCCCCAGCCGGGTGGCGATCAGGTCAGTGATCGCCCGTCCGTGAACGTGGTGTTCCGCCGTCAGGACCCAGACGCCGTCCCGGACAACCAGGGAACCCGAATCGGCGAGCTCCATCGCAAGCATCTTCAGGTAGTGCGGGTTGCCGTCGCTGGCCGCCCACAGCGATTGGACGGCCGAGTGCGACACCTTGGCGCTGAGGCCTTCCTCCAGCCAGCTGACAGCCTCGCGGAAGGACAGCGGTTCGAGGTTGACGCGCGTGAGGAACCCGCCGTCGCAGAGTCCTGAGATCTCCGCCGAGAGCCGCAGCGGGTCTGAACACGTCAGGACCAGGCGAACGGCGCGGTTTCGTGCCAGCTGGGCGATCGTCACGGCCGTCAGTTCGTCAGCCTCGCCGGCATTGTCGACGAAGAGGTAGACGGTCTTCCCGTTCGCGCGCTCCCGCAGGAGCCGCATGAGCCCGGACAGGACCAGCACGGGGTGGTTCAGGTACCCGGGCTCGAGGTCGCTCAACAGCATGTTGAGAGCGCCGTAGGGTGAGCGGGAGAGGGCCGCGCTGCACCGAAGCGTCACTACCAGGGAATCGTCTCGGAACTGTTTGAGGGCGTGGGTGGTTAGGAACGTCTTCCCGGTCCCCGAGGATCCGGTCACCAGGACCCCGCCGGTGGACTCGGCCAAAGCACGGGTAATGTCGCTGACAGCCTGTTTCCGACCGATCAAAGGCCATGCGGCGCCCCGTGTCATTCCGACGGATCTGGTGGCGTGTGTACTGGCCACATTATCGGCTGTCAACATGAGTGAGACCTCTGTATTTATGAGCGATTTCTGGTAACCCAAATTAACCAGCTGGGACGCCCGCGGGCACCAGTAGTGAGTACTCGATTTTGCCCGTTACTCATACCTGTACTTGCAAGGCAAGTACCCCCGATCGCCCTGTCCGGTTACGCAGGGCGGCAGCAAGCCGCTACAAAGCGGCCAAATCAGCGCCTTCGCGGCGTCGAAATAGTTAACAAGTCGCTGAGGCGGCGCCGGCCCGGCACCACCGCCGAGTAGTGTCCGGCGGTCCAGGTACTCATTTCCCGGGTGATCGGTTGGCCCGAATCACTGCATCGTCAGCGAGCCCCGCGGCCGCGGCCAGCTCGTCACGTCCGGCGATGCCGAGCTTCAGGTAGCACCGGTACAGGTGGCCCTCCACCGTGCGAACGGAGATCTGCAGCTTGTCCGCGATCATGCGGTCGCTGAGTCCGGTGGCTGCCAGTCCCACAATGTTCCGCTCACGCTTGGTCAAGATAGGCGCCACGGTGTCCGGCTGGGCCTCGCTGCCCGCATGGCCCAGCTCTTCGTTGCACCGGGCAATGCCGGCGCGTGCCATGGCCGCCAGTTCCCGGTTCCGGCTGCGGTCCAACGATGCCAGGGCGGCCGAGTAGGCGTCGGACGCCAGTTGGAAGACAGAAGCCGCATAAAGGGCGTCCCCGGCTCGGAGGTGCTGTTCCGCGCTCCCGTCCGAAAGTGCGGAACAGTACACGGCCAGGGCGTCTGCCCAGGGGCCCTCTACTGCCTCGGCGACGACAGCCAGCCGTTCCAGCCTGGTGGTGTCGCCAAGCGCCAGCGCCATGGCCAGGGAATTCAGTTCCAGGTAACGTGCGTCCTGTTGCGCAGCCTCCTCCGCACTCCTGTGCAGGGCCGCGATTCCGCTGCCGTCGCCGCGCAGCTGTTCGTCCCCCGCCGCCAGGAAATCGCGGGCAAAGGCCGTCACCAGGTGGATGCCGCGCTCGCCCCAGGCCTCGTAGTCCTGCTTCAGCCTGTTGGCCTCCGCGTTGCGGCCCAGGGTGGCCGCGACGTAGTAGGCCATGGCGGCGCAAAGCCGGAACATCTGCTGGGGATCGCTGTCACGAAGGGCCTCGAGTCCCGTGGTCAGCAGCTCCAGGGCATCGGCAAGTTTTCCCTGCCGGACTGCTATGTATCCCATCACGACATAGGCGGCACCACTGAAGGAAACCATGGCGGAACCGAACGACGTATCCGCGTAGCCTGCCAGGAGCTCCTGCGCCTCCGCCCAGTCCCCGGCGGCAAGGTCGCAGGCGACGAGCCGGACCACGATGAACTCGGGGAGGAAAAAGATGTCGTTATCGGGAGGCTGGGCCTGGCCGAACGCATCCGTGGCGAGCTGGCGCCCCTGCACCGGGTACCCCAGCGCGCACAGCCGTTCGGCCTGCAGGGCCAGCGCCATCGACCTGGTGAGGGCGCCGTCGGGTTCGGCCGCCGAAACGCCGGCTTGCAGGAGTTCCTCCAGCATGGGGCCCATCTGCCGGTAGTCGCCCAACAGTGAATACGCCATCAGTTCCACCAGGGTTGCCCGGCGGGCCGTAGCCGCGAGAATCCCCGGTGCGTCAGCGGGTTTGGCCGCAGCCTCTTCATCGCCCCATTGACGGAGCCTGCGGGCATCGTCCGCAATTTCCGAGGCTGGGTGTCCGAGCGCCGTCCGTGTGGCCGATCTCAGGAGGCTGTTGACGACCATGTGCGTGAGCCCGCTGCCGGCGTCCACATTAACGTTCAACAGGGCTGCGGCTTCATCGTAGTGCCCGAGGTTGTAATGCGACCGGGCCATCACGGCCCGGGCAGTCTGCTGCAGTTCGGGGTCCCGGACGGCCCAGGCGATGCGAAGGGCCGTCTCGCTCTGGAAAAGCTTGCAGGCAAGGACAGCAGCCCGGATGAGTAGCCGGCCGGGCACTTCGGCGCCGCAGTCCAGGGACCAGGACACCATGCGGAGCAGTGACTCGGGTTTGTCCGCGGAGACTTCCATGCGGGACACGAGCTCGCGGTGCAGCTGGAGGCTGCGGGCCGCGGGAACGATCCTGCGCAGCACTTCTCCGTAGACCGGGCTGACCAGCCGAAGAGTTGGTTCGCTGTCCACGGACTGGACCACCAGCCGCTGGTCCAGCAGTTCCTTGACGGCCGGTTCGCCCGCGATTTCGCCGACAAGGGTCCTGTCCACCGGTTCCGCGAGGGCGATGAGGTTCAGCGCCTCCCGGCCGTCGGCCGAGATGCGCATGAGCTGGACCTTGACAACGGCGGTGAGTTCCAGGGTGCGGACACGCGAGGAACCGGCGTTGAGCCACACCCCGTTCCGCTGGATCAGGTCGCCGGAACGCTGGGCTTCACGGACCAAGGTCTTGAGCAGCAGCGTGTTCCCGCCGGCTTCCTGCCAGAATTCACGCGACGTGGTGTTGAGGACTTTGCCGCCGAGCAGCGCCTCACAGAGCTGGTGCCCCTGGTCCTGGGTCAGCGGGGCAATATCGAACCGCTCGGCAGTGCCGTCGTGCCAGAGCCGCAGCAAGGGCTGGGGTATGCCGGGCCTCGGGATGCAGGTGGCCACGAGCTTGGCCCATCCTGCCTGGACCAGTTCGGAGATCATCTCGGCCGTGGCGGTATCGAGATCGTGGGCATCATCAACCAGCAGCAAAGCGGGTCCGGGATTCTTCCGGGCACCTTCGAGGTACGCCCACAGTGCCCGCAGCACGGCCACCTTTGACGTGACATCCTCTACGGAGAGATCAGACAGGTACGGGGACAGCGCCCCATAGGGAACGGGCGCCAGTGAGGGGCTCCCGTGGACGGTCATGACTGCCGTCCGGCCGTTTCCTCCGTTGTTCAATTGCCCCAGCAGCGAGGACGCTCCCAGCCCGGCGTCGCCAACGACGAAAACAGCCCAGCAGTCATCCGAGGCAAGGGCGTCCTGCACCGATGACAGCATGTCCCCCCGGTCTATCCAAGGCTCACCAGCATTCTGACGCTGGGTCCCGGCGCGCGGCCGCGCCGAAGCCTTCCCATCAGACTTGAGCGGTTCCTTCAAGCTCACTCCTCGATGAAATCCCCATTTTCGTGAAGATTTGGTAGAGATGGCCTTCCACAGTTCGTATGGAAAGCTGCAGCCGGTTGGCAACCTCCTTGTTGCTCAACCCCTGACTGGCCATCCTGGCAACCTGCCGTTCCCTTTCGGTCAATTCCGGTCCTACCGTATGCGGCATCAGCGGCAGCACCGGCAGGGTCTCCACGAGCCGATCCAGACGATGCTGGGCCGCCCGGGCGGACTGGGAATCTCCCTTTTCCCTGGCAATGTCCAGCGCCAGCACCACGCACCGCGACTCCACCGCATCAAGGTGGAGCTCCTGGGCCAGGGACGCCGCCTGAAGCAGGACCTTGGAGTCCTTCTTTCTGCTCCCCTCCCCGACCAGACGGTTGACGCTGGCCATTTTTCCTTGCCGGCGGGAGGAAATTTCGATCAGCAGGGTCAGTTCTTCCTCCGTTCCATGCACGGTAGCACCGAACAGGCTGATGGAGGCAGTGGTTGTCCGCCCTTTGGAAATGTCTTCGTGGGCCGACTCGATCAGCTTCTGCTTGGCTCCCGGATCCTTGAGCCACCGCCGGGCCATCCGGACGCAGAAGTCGGTCATCCACGAAGTAAACCAGGCGACGTGCTGCTCCTCCTGCGCGGCCAGGTCCAGGAAATTGCGCGACTCCTGCACGTCACCGGCCTGGGCATAGGCGAAGGCAAGTGCCGAGCAGGCCAGGGCCGGCCCGTAGTAGCTCCGCCTGATTTCCAGCTGCGCCTGGGCACCAAGCAGCGTGTCAATGGCGAGGTCGGCCCTTCCGGCGTAGGTGTAGGCGACACCGAGTGCGAGTTCGGCGGCTCCGCCGAGGTACTGCATGATTTTCGGCTTCTGGTCCAGGGCCTCGGTGAGTATCCTGACGCAGTCCTCCCATTGGCCGCTGCAAAGGAGGGCGGCGAACAGGCCTTCCGCCCGCCAGCTCAGCATGCCGGGCACTACGTGGGACTGCTCGGACCTTTGCTGGATCTCGGCAGCCAGGGCCATTGCGTCCGCTTCCCTGCCCAGGACCGCCCAGGCCATGGTCAGCAGGCAGGCGCAGTTCAGGACATACAGCGGGTCGCCGTCTTCCTTGTAGGCCCGCTCCAGGTCTTCGGCAACAGCTTCGTAGTCCCCCTGATGGACCATCTGTTCGAATTCGGCGAGCCTGATTTGCTCATGCGCCCGTGCAAAGTCGGCTGCTGTCTCATTGCCGATTGATGCCCTCTCCCGACGGGCCAGTTCGTGCCGTGCCGCGGACAGGATGCCGCCGATCCGGCTGTATCCGCCGTGGACCCAGAGCAGCGAACTGCAGAAATCCAGGATGTAGTTCGCGTAGGCGGCGGCCGGAAGCCCGGAAAGCTGTTCGGGGGTGACTTCCTCCAGGACGGCCACGGCGGATTCGTGCTCTGCCAGTGTCATGTAGGCGGCCGCCCGCTGCTGGGCTGCCTCGGCCCAGTGCGGGTCTTCAACCCGGACCTGGGCCAAGGCTTCCAGGGCGAACATCGGGTCGAAAAGCCGGTTTGCCGCTACAGCCGCGGCCAGCGCGAAGGCCGGCTCCACGGGTTCGCCGCAATCGAGCGTCCAGGCCACATAGCCGAGGAGTTCTTCGACGTCCATCTCCGCCGGGGTGGCTCCCACAACCCTCGCCACCAGCTGGTGCAGTTCCTTGCGCCGCGGAAGGTCCATCCAGCCCCGGATGACTTCGCCGACGTAGTCGTCCTTCAGGCTGACCCAGCGCCGCCCTGTCTCGCCGACCTGCAGGTAGCCGGCCTTTTCCAGGTCGGCGACGACGGCGGGATCCAGGACGTCCAGGAGGACAAACAACGGCACGCGTCGGATCAGGGCAAGCCACTCCAGCCCCTCCCTGACCTTTGGCGACTCCCTTGCCAGCCTCGACCTGACGAGATCCACCAGGGCGTCGGCTTCCGCTAGGTTGATTTCCCCCCTGAGGGCCCAGACTTTCCCGGCCAGGTGGAGGTTGCCCGAACGCAATTGTTCAATGACGATGGCCTGCAGCACCAGTGGATTTCCGCCGCTCGCAGCGTAGAGCGAACTGGCGGCTGTGGCGGTCACAGGGCGCCCCAAAACTCCGGCAAGCAATTTGCTCACTTCCGGACGGGAGAATACCTCCAGCCGCACTTCCTCCAGTGAATTGTTGCGGAGGAGGCGGATCAGGTCTTCGGGCAAGTCCGTGACATTCCGGACGGTGACTATGAGCTTTGCGGCGCCGCTCAGGAGGAGGTGCATAAGGACAGCAGTGCTCATGCTGTCGATCGCCGGCAGATCCTCCAGCACGACGAGGACGGGCCGTCCGGAAGCATCCTCGCGGATTAGCCGGGAAATGCCGTGGACAATTCCGCCCGGTGAATCGAGCGCGTGGCCGGGCAGCCGGGCCACCAGAAACGCCAACTGGCCGAAAGGAATGGCAGGATCAGTGGGGGTACCGTGCAGGTGGATGACGTGCGTCTTTCCCGCCAGTTTGGCTTCGACCGCCCGCGCGAAGGTGGACTTTCCGACGCCTTGGGCGCCGACCACGACGACGCCGTGAAGGTCGCTTTCCTCGAGGATGGAAACAACGGTTGCCTGCACGTCCTGCCGCACCAGGGACGACCACTTACGACGCTCGGAGGCGCCCATGCCCCGGCGTTCAGTCTCCAGCAGCCCCCCATGTTCAGAGCCGTGTGATGCAAGCACGATCGATCACGCTACCTTCGTGGCTCCAGCTGATGCGACTTGGCTGAGCCGTCGGGTTTTTAGTTTTCCGATGCCGCCAAACCAGGCAACAAGACCTTGAATGTGAAAATTACCATAGCAGATATGACTAAACAATCAGGCGACATAATTGACTTGGTTAACCAATTGCCAGGTACTAACCGGAGCGTGTCCCCCACCCGCACATTACCGCCATTAGGGCCGGGTGCATGGGAAAGTTACTGAACTGCAGTGTGAAATTTCTGCTGTGCGGCCGGCAGTCCGTCCTTGACCACGGTCTCCACGGCATCCGCGGCGTCATCCAGGAGGAACGGGAGCTCCTTTTTCTCGGCGGTGGCGAAGTCCTTGAGGACGTAGTCTGCAGTGTCCATCCTGCCCGGTGGGCGTCCCACCCCGACGCGGACCCGCAGGTAGTCCTTGGTGGCCAGGGCCTTCGAAATGTCGCGCAGGCCGTTGTGTCCGCCTTCGCCCCCGCCGACTTTCAGCTTGACAGTATTAAAGGGAATGTCGATCTCGTCGTGGACCGCCACCACGTGCTCCGGATCGATGTCGTAAAACTTCGCCAGCGCGGACACGGGACCGCCGGAGACATTCATGTAGCTCATCGGCTTTGCCAGCACCACGCGGGGTCCGCCGATGCCGAGCCGGCCCTCCAGCACGTGGGCGCGCGCCTTGTGCACCTTGAAGCTGCCCCCTACCCGGCGCGCCAGTTCGTCCAGCACCATCTGGCCGACGTTGTGCCGGTTGTTGCTGTATTCGGTGCCGGGGTTGCCAAGGCCTACGATCAGCCAGGTGTCAGTCATGCGTCAATCCTAGAGTGGTCCGGGTCCGGCAGCTAAGGCAGTGCGCCGGTTGTGCCGGGCGTGCCCTATTGCGGCTGGGGGTTGTGTTGGAGGGCTTTTAAGACGGCAGTGGCCGGGCCCCGCCAGGGACCCGGCCACCGGAGAATTCCTCGGAACTACTCGGCGGCCGAGGATCCCGCCGTGGTGTCGGCTGAAGCCTCTTCCTCGGAGACCTCAGTGGCCTCGGAGATGTGAACGACGAGGGCCTCGGCGTCGGCCAGCAGGACGGAGCCCTTCGGCAGGACCAGGTCGGAGGCGTGGATGTGCTCGCCCGCGGTGCGGCCTTCGATGCTGACCTCGACGGAGGTGGGCAGGTGCGTTGCTTCGGCTTCGAGGGAGACGACCGTCATTTCCTGGTTGTAGACGTTGCCCGGGGCAAGCTCGCCGGTCAGGTGAACGGGAACGTCCACGGTGACCTTCTCGCCGGTGCGGACGGTCAGGAGGTCGATGTGCTCGATGATCTGCTTGATCGGGTTGCGCTGGATGTCCTTGACCAGCGCAAGGTGCTGCTCGCCGTTGATGTCCAGGGTCAGCAGGGCGTTGGCAGCGCGGACGGCCAGCGTGGTGGCCTTGGCCGGCAGGGTGATGTGGATCGGCTCTGCGCCGTGGCCGTAGATGACAGCCGGGATCAGGTTGGACATCCGTGCACGGCGGGCGAAGCCCTTGCCGAATTCGGTGCGTACTTCTGCTGCGAGCTTCTGCTCAGACATGTAAATCTCCTTGAAATCTAAACGGTGTTCAGCAAGGGCGGAGGTCTGTTTGCGACCTTCAACGCCGGGCGGCCCGTGGCCGGCCCTTCAAGAAGGGAGATTCAGACCCAGTCGATAACGGAGACTGCTCTCCCTCGCCAAGGTATCGTGGACCAGCTTACCAGCGTCGGGCCCGGTTACTGAAAACGGGCCCGACGCCGGATGGGTCAGGTGGTGCGGATGCGGCAGGTACCGGGGTCAGGCGTTGCCGTCGAAAAGGCTGGTGACGGATCCGTCGTCGAACACTTCACGGATGGCGCGCGCAATCAGCGGAGCGATGGACAGCACAGTCAGCTGCGGGAAGCGCTTGTCGGCCGGGATGGGCAGCGTGTCGGTGACCACCACTTCGCGGGCGCCCGACTCGGACAGCCGGCGGGCCGCAGGATCGGAGAAGACGGCGTGGGTCGCCGCGATGATGACATCCTTGGCGCCGGCGTTCTTAAGCACCTGGACGGCCCCGGAAATGGTTCCGCCGGTATCGATCATGTCGTCGATCAGGACGCAGGTGCGGCCTTCGATCTGGCCCACGACGGTCTTGGACACGGCCTGGTTCGGAACCGTGAGGTCGCGGCTCTTGTGGACGAACGCCAGCGGGGCACCGCCGAGGCGCTCAGCCCACTGTTCGGCCACACGGACGCGGCCGGTGTCCGGTGAGACAACGGTGATGTTGTCCGCTGCGACGCGGGTGCGGATGTAGTCAGCCAGCAGCGGAATGGCCATCAGGTGGTCCACCGGGCCGTCGAAGAATCCCTGGATCTGCGAGGTGTGCAGGTCAACGCTCATGATGCGGTCGGCGCCGGCGGTCTTGTACAGGTCGGCCACCAGGCGGGCGGAAATCGGCTCGCGGCCGCGGCCTTTTTTGTCCTGGCGGGAGTAAGGGTAGAAGGGCGAGACCACGGTGATGCGCTTGGCGGATGCCCGCTTCAGCGAATCAATCATGATCAGCTGCTCCATGAGGTGGTTGTTCAGCGGTGCAGGGTGTGCCTGGATGACGAAGGCGTCGGTGCCGCGGACGCTCTCCCCGGCACGCACGTAGATTTCCCCGTTGGCAAAATCGTAGGCATCCACCGGCAGCAGTTCCGTGCCCAGCTCCTTGGCGATCTCCCGTGCAAGCTCGGGGTGTGCCCGCCCAGCGGCGAGAACCAGTTTCTTCTCGCCGCGTGCCGTAATTTCGGTCATGATTGCTTGCCCTCTTCTGTAGGTGCCGGGGTGCTTGAGGAATCCAGGGGCGGCTGTGCCGCGGCTGTTTCGCTGACCGGCGCCGTTGCCCCCGCGGCTTCGGCCAGTACTGCTGAGATGGAGCCGGGCCGGTGCGAGATGACCCATCCTTCGGCGTTCCGCTGCTTGGCCACCGAGATGGCCAGCGCGCCTGCGGGAACGTCCTGGCGGATCACCGCGCCGGCGCCGCTGTACGCGCCATCGCCCACCTGGACCGGAGCGACGAAGACGGTGTTGGAACCCGTGCGCACGCCCGAGCCGATCACGGTGCGGTGCTTGTTCTCGCCGTCGTAATTGGCAGTGATGTTGCCGCAGCCGATGTTGGTGTCCTCGCCGATCTCGGCGTCACCGGCGTATCCGAGGTGCGACAGCTTGGAGCCGCGGCCGATCGTGACGTTTTTCGTCTCGTAGAAGGCGCCGATTTTGCCCGTCTCCCCCAGCACCGTGCCGGGCCGGAGGTAGGTAAACGGCCCGACGCTGGCGTTCGCGCCGATAGTGGCACCGGAACCGTGCGTCCGGGTCACTTTGGCGCCTTCGCCGACGGTGACGTCCGTCAGGGTCGTATCAGGGCCGACGACGGCGTCCCTCGCCACTGTCGTGGCGCCGTGCAGCTGGGTGTTGGGCAGGATGCGGACGTCCTCTGCCAGCGTCACCGTGGCGTCGATCCATGTGGTGGCGGGGTCCACGACCGTGACGCCGGCCCGCATCCAGGCTTCGACGGTGCGGCGGTTGTGTTCGGCGCCCAGCGCTGAAAGCTGCACGCGGTCGTTTGCGCCCTCGACCTGCCAGCGGTCGTTGGTGACAACGGCGGCAACCCGTCCGCCGGCAGAGCGTGCCAGCCCAAGAACGTCGGTGAGGTACATCTCGCCCTGCGCGTTGTCCGTGGTGACCTGGACCAGGGCGTCGCGGAGCACGGCGGCGTCAAAAGCGTAGATCCCCGAATTGATCTCGCGGATTTCACGTTCCTCGTCGGACGCGTCCTTGTGCTCGCGGATGCCCGTGACGGTGCCGTCTGCCGCGCGCAGGATCCGGCCGTAGCCGGCGGCGTTGTCCAGGACCGCGGTCAGGACGGTGACTGCGTTGCGTTCGTGTTCGTGGATCAGCACCAGCTCGGCGAGCAGCTCAGCCGAGAGCAACGGCACGTCGCCGTACGTGACCACAACGGTGCCGTCCAGCGGACCGCCGGCGTCGAGCGCCTCGAGCGCCGCCTGTACGGCGCGGCCAGTGCCGGGGACTTCATCCTGGTCGACGATCAGCGCCGCGGGGTCGAGCCCGGACACATGCGCGGCCACCAGGTCGCGCTCGTGGCGGACCACAAGGGCAAGCTGCCGGGGGTCGATGGTGCGGGCGGCACGCAGGGCGTGGCCAACCAGCGACAGGCCGCCGATTTCGTGAAGGATCTTGGGGGTCCGGGACTTCATCCGGGTACCCGCACCTGCAGCTAGGACGATGACGGCGGCCGGGCCGGTTGTCTCGGGGCTCACGTACAGGCTCTCCTTGCTTGGTGGATCTCGGTTGCGCGCACTTTCACACCCTGCCAGCCTGTTCCGGAAATAACACCCGGTCAACAGCGGCAGTTCCGCCCATAGGATTCGAACCTATACTCCACGGCTCCAAAGGCCGGGGTGCTGCCATTACACCAGGGCGGACCGTGCCCGGACCCGAAGCCCCGTGGCACGAGAACCAATTCTGCCACGAAGGTCGGCGCTCTTGCGACTCGGTGCTCTCTCCCAAGACATTCCCGTTAAGGCATGATTGGACGGTGAGCAAGATCAACGGTGCACCCGACGGTGCCGGAAACCATCCAGGCAGGCCGGTCAGGGCTCCCGGGTACGTGCCCCGGCCGCGCATGACCGGGGCGCAGCGCCGCTCACAGCTGATCGACATCGGACGCGGCCTCTTCGCCATCCGCGGCCTGGACGGCACCACAATCGAAGACATTGCGGCCGCCGCCGGCGTGTCCAAGCCCGTGATCTACGAACACTTCGGGTCCAAAGAGGGCCTCTACACCCAGGTGGTGGAATTCGAGTTCCGGATCCTGCTGTCAGCCATCAACGACGCCCTCACCGATGAAGCGAAGCCACGGGTCCAGGTGGAGCGGGCTGCACTGGCACTGCTGACGTACATCGAGGACCGCACGGACGGTTTCCGGATCCTGATGCGCGACGCCCCGCCGTCGCAGCCCGAAGGCGCCTTCTCCACCTTGCTCTCCCATGTCACTGCACGGGTGGAACACATCCTGTCGGACGAATTCGCCCGCCGCGGCTTCGGTGCGGCCGACGGCGCCATGTACGCGCAGATGCTGGTGGGGATGGTCGCCATGACCGGGCAGTGGTGGCAGGACACCCGGACCCCGGACAAGCGCGCCGTGGCCGCCCACCTGGTAAACCTCGCCTGGAACGGCCTCACCGGCCTGCAAAAGGAACCCGAGCTCCGCAGCGAGCCATAGCCCTTCGCCGTGCTCACCTTCGCAGCGCAGCGGACCTTCGCCGTCGCTTAGACACACCGCATAGGGGCCCCTGCGGTCGCTGAGCGACCTCCGGAGCCCGATGCGCCGCGATGCGCGACTACGCGAAGGCCCCCCGCACTGCCATTGCCGGTGTTCCGTTCGCATAAGCATTGTGTCGTCAGCCGGCTTTCGTTGCCGGTCGACGACGTTCTAGCAGGGCACCGCGACGGATGACGCGCACGTTGCGCGGGGTCTCGCGGTCGAGGGTAAGAGGAGTTTGCGAGCTCAGAGTGAGCTTGGACCTCATCCCCTTCCCCAACGGCAATCCTTCGGTGAGGTTAGCAACATCGGCGGGCGGCGGTGTTTCGCGAAGGAGCGCATCGCGGCGCGTCAGGGCATGGAGGTCGCCCAGCGACCGGAATGGCCTCTACGCGTGGTGTCTAAGCGACGGCGAAACGCCGCTGACCGCCAGCCGCACGACGCCTACTCGCCGAGGACTTCGAGCGCTTCCAACCATTCGAGTTCCAGGGCTTCGCGTTCCCCGGCGAGTTCCTGGAGTTTCGCGTTGAGCCCGGCGAGCTGGTCGAACTTGCTGGCGTCCCCGGCCCCGGCCGTCATCTGGGCGTGGATCTTGTCTTCCTGCTGCTTCAGCTTGCCCAGCTGGCGGTCAATCCTGTTTTTCGCCTTGCGGGCATCGCGCTTTTCTGCTTCGGACGGGCCGGCGGCTGCGGGTTCTGAACTGCCGCTGGCGGCGGTGACGGGGTTGCCGCCGCCGGTGATGGTGGAGCCGGCCAGGGCGCCTTCGCGCAGTTCGAGGTACTGGTCAACGCCGCGCGGCAGCGCGCGGATCTTGCCGTCGCCCAGCAGTGCCATCTGGTGGTCCGTGACGCGCTCCAGCAGGTAGCGGTCGTGGCTGACCACAACGAGCGTGCCCGGCCAGCCGTCCAGGACGTCTTCGACGGCGGCCAGGGTGTCCGTGTCGAGGTCGTTGGTGGGCTCGTCGAGCATCAGGACGTTCGGCTCGCCCACGAGGAGGCGCAGGAGCTGGAGCCGGCGGCGTTCGCCACCGGAAAGGTCCTTGACCGGGGTCCACTGCTTCTCGTTGGTGAAGCCAAGCTGTTCCACGAGCTGGCCGGCGCTGAATTCCTTGCCGCCAACGTTGAAGGACCGCTTTTCGCGCTCGATGACTTCGATGACGCGCAGGTCCTTGACGTCGTCGAGTTCCTTGACCTCCTGGGTGAGGACGGCGGTGACAACTGTCTTGCCGCGCTTGACCTTGCCGGAGGTGGGCTGGATTTCGCCGTTGAGGAGCTTCAGCAGGGTGGTTTTGCCGGCGCCATTGACGCCCACCAGCCCCAGCCGCTCACCCGGCGCGAGGCGGAGGGTGATGTTGTCGAAGAGCTTCTGCCCGGGGTCGCCACCGAGGAAGTCCAGCGAAACGTGCTCGAGGTCCAGCACGTCCTTGCCAAGGCGTGCCGTGGCCATCTTGCTCAGCGCCATCGAGTCGCGCGGCTCCGGGACGTCGGCGATCAGGGCGTTGGCTGCCTCAATGCGGAACTTGGGCTTGGCGGTCCGTGCGGGGGCGCCGCGGCGCAGCCAGGCCAGTTCCTTCTTGACGAGCTGCTGCCGTTTGCCCTCCATCACCGAAGCCGAGCGGTCACGTTCGGCGCGGGCCAGGACGTAGGCCGCGTAGCCGCCTTCGAACGGGTCCATGATCCCGTCGTGGATTTCCCAGGTCTTGTTGCAGACTTCATCGAGGAACCAGCGGTCGTGGGTGACCACCAGGAACGCGCCCTGGTTGGCCCGCCAGCGGGTCTTGAGGTGCCGGGACAGCCAGGCGACGCCTTCGACGTCGAGGTGGTTGGTGGGCTCATCCAGCATGATCACGTCGTGGTCTTCGATCAGGAGCTTGGCCAGGGCCACGCGGCGCTTCTGGCCGCCGGAGAGCGCGTGCACATTGGCGTGCCAGTCGACGTCGGACACGAGTCCGCCCATGACCTCGCGGATCTGCGGGTTGCGGGCCCATTCGTAGTCAGCCTGGTCGCCGACGATCGCGGCGCCGACCGTCAGGTCGCCGTCGAGCACGTCGCTCTGGTCCAGGTAACCGATGTTCACCTCGCTGCGCTTGGTGACCCGCCCCGAATCCGGGGTGGAGCGCATCGACAGGAGCCGCATCAGGGTGGACTTGCCGTCGCCGTTGCGGCCCACCATGCCGATCCGGTCACCCTCTTCAAGGCCGAGGGTAACGCCGTCGAGGACGGTGCGGGTTGCATACGAGACCGTAAGGTTCTCGCCGCCGAGCAGGTGAGCCACTGGGAACTGCTTTCTTCGGTGGAAATTTGTAAGGAAGTACTGGTCAAAAGCTACTAAAGGAGCGTATCGGAGATGATGCGCGCCCCGTGCACCGGGCCGTGGACGGCCAGGGCATTCAGGCCGTGATGGCCGAGGTCTTCGGCGAGCCCGGCCGCTGCAGCGGGGCTGTGTGTGAGCAGGGCGACCGTGGGGCCGGAGCCTGAAATCAGTCCGGCGATGGCTCCGCACGATTCACCAAGGCCTAGCGTATCGCGCAGCCCCGGCGCCAGTTCAATGGATGCGCGCTGGAGGTCGTTGACCAGGACCCGGCTCAGGGCGTCCGCGTCGCCGCTGCGGAGCGCCTGCAGGATCTTCGGATCCACTGCGGTGGGCTCCTCGGCGGCCACGCCTTCGGCGAGGCGGAGCCTGTCCAGGGTACGGAAGACGTCCGGCGTCGAGAGCCCGTAGTCGGCGGTGACCAGTACCCAGTCCATTTGCGCTTTGGCCAGCGCCGGCGACAGTTCATCGCCCACCCCAAGCCCGACGGCGGTGCCGCCGAGGAGCGAAAACGGGACGTCGGCCCCGAGTTCTGCGGCCAGGTGGGCCAGCTCGTCGCGGGACAGCCCGCTGTTCCACAGGGCGTCACAGGCGAGCAGCGTGGCCGCCGCGTCGGCTGAGCCGCCGCCCATGCCGCCGGCCACCGGGACACGCTTGGTGATCTCAAGGTGCACGCCGGTGGAGTGCTCGGACACGTCGGCCATGATGGCGGCCGCCTTGTATGCGAGGTTCCGTTCGTCGAGCGGAATGTCCATGTCCTCGAGGTCCAGAGTGCTGGACGGACTGATGCTGACCGTGATTCCGTCCGTGGCTGTGCTGGTGGCGGCCACTTCCTCGTAGAGGGACACCGCCAGGTAGACACTGGCAACGGAATGGTAGCCGTCCTCCCGCAGCGGGCCCACATCCAGCGAGACGTTGATTTTGCCGGGAGCCTTGACCCGGACCGTCCTCGCGGCAAAGCGCCCTCTCACTGCGTTCATGAATCCAAGCTATGGCATGGCAGCGTCAGGGTCCAAGCATGCACGCA
Source organism: Arthrobacter sp. NPDC093128 (assembly GCF_040683875.1). Taxonomy (NCBI): domain Bacteria; kingdom Bacillati; phylum Actinomycetota; class Actinomycetes; order Micrococcales; family Micrococcaceae; genus Arthrobacter; species Arthrobacter sp. NPDC093128. The sequence continues at coordinate 172,699 of NZ_JBFBEY010000002.1, read as the reverse complement.
GACAGCGACGCACAATGCGGGAGCGGCGTCCGGCCTCAAACCTGCTGGGCCTGGCGGGCTTCGGCGATCCTTGCGAACGCTGCGATATCGATCACTTCGCCCCGGGCGGTGGGATCCACGCCCGCCGCCAGCAGGCAGCGCTCGGCAACAGCTGCACTTCCGGCCCATCCGGCCAGGGCGGCACGCAGGGTTTTCCGGCGCTGGGCGAAAGCGGCGTCGATCACGGCGAAGACCTGTTCGCGGGTCGCCGACGTCACCGGCGGTTCACGGCGCGTGAAAGCCACAAGCCCTGAGTGGATCTTGGGTGCCGGCCAGAAGACGTTCATTCCGATGACGCCGGCCTTGCGCATGCTGCTGTACCAGGCGGCCTTCACTGACGGCACACCGTACGTTTTGGATCCGGGGCCGGCAGCAAGCCGGTCCGCCACCTCGTCCTGGACCATGACTAGGCCGTGCCGGAGGCTCGGGAAGTGCTGCAGGAGGTGCAGGACCACCGGCACCGCAACGTTGTACGGGAGGTTCGCCACAAGCGCTGTCGGCTCAACGGGCAGTTCTGTCACCCTCATGGCGTCCGCCAGGACCAGGTGGAAATCCTTGACGGCGTCCGGGCGCCACTGCTGCACGGTGTCCGGCAGCTTGGCCGCAAGGACGGGGTCAATTTCGACGGCGACAACGGACTTGGCGGCGTCCAGCAGTCCCAGGGTGAGTGATCCCAGTCCGGGACCGACTTCCAGGACGGTCTCATCCGCGTGGATGTCTGCTGCGGCCACGATCCGGCGGATGGTGTTGCCGTCGATGACGAAGTTCTGGCCCAGGGTTTTCGTGGGGCGGACTCCGATCTCCTCGGCGAGCCGGCGGACATCGGAGGCGCCCAGCAGTGGTGCGGGCGCGGTGCCGGAGGCGGCGGGAGTCGGTTCAGTCACCTAGGTATCCTATCCCGTTGGCCTGCGGCGGCCGCGCCGGTGAAGGGTCTCCGGGGACGGCGAAGGCCGGGTGTTGATACTGGTGGGGCCAACCCCACCGCGGTCGGGAATCGAGTACTACAGTGGATGCATGGCTGGCAGCCGCAATCCGCTCGACGACCTGCGCGAAACCATCGGCCATCTGACCGATCAGCTCAGGCTGCACGGTTCGGAGCGCGTCGACGACCTGGTCGGCGATCTCATCGGTGCGAGGCCCGGCCCGGCCCGGCCGCTGTCCGAGGTGCAGGCCGAGCTCGACGCGCTGGTCGGACTGGAGACCGTGAAGGAACAGGTGCGGGCCCTCGTCGCATTGCTCCAGGTCCAGGCCCGCCGTAAGACGCACGGCCTGCCGGAGGTGGCCACATCACAGCATCTGGTGTTCCTCGGAAACCCGGGCACGGGCAAGACCACCGTGGCGCGGCTCCTGGCCGAGATGTACCGCGCGGTCGGTCTGCTGCAGAAAGGCCACTTGGTCGAAGTCGACCGTTCGGGCTTGGTGGGGCAGTACGTCGGCGCGACCGCCATCAAGACGGACCGGGTGATCCGGCGTGCGCTGGACGGCGTCCTGTTCATCGACGAGGCCTACGCGCTGGCCCCGGAGGACGGCCGGATGGACTTCGGCCCCGAGGCGATCGAGGTCCTGCTCAAGCGGATGGAGGACCACCGCCACCGCCTGGTCGTGATCGTGGCCGGGTACCCGCGGCTGATGGAGTCCTTCTTGCTCTCGAACCCCGGACTGCGCTCCCGGTTCGCCCGCGAGATCACGTTCCCCGACTACTCCGTTGACGCACTCCAGACGATCTTCCACCAGATGCTGGCCCAGCACGAGTACACGCTGGAGCCGGGTGCGGACCAGATGCTGCGCCGCATCTTCACCGGGCTCCACGCGGGCGAGGACTCCGGCAACGCACGGTTCGCCCGCACGCTGTTCGAGCAGGCGCTCAACCGCCAGGCGCTGCGGCTGTCGCTCGACGAGGAACAAAGTCTCGATGCGCTCGATCGTGAGGCCGTCATGACGCTCACCGCGGACGACATCGTCAAGGCCGCGCTGGCCTTGGGCGAGGAGCCGGAGCCGGAACCGACGCCGGAACCGGAACCGGAGCGGTCACGCTGGTGGCGCTGGCTGGCCTGACCGGATCTGCGGCGGCTGTCAGGCGAAGGCCCGTCCCGCCCCCGAGCGGGAAAAGCACAACGTCGCAAACAGCGCCACCGCGGCTTCGCTGCTCCTCAGACAACGAACTGCCCTTAAACCTGAAACTGCTCCCCGTAAGTTGGGACTGAATTTTCAGTCCAACTTTCGGGGAGCAGTTCATTTCCGGACCCGGCCTTCGATTCCCCCGTGGCGGTGGTCAGCTGCCGCGGCGGAGTGTTGTACTGCGGGACGGCTGCTAGCTGCTCGCTGCCCAGCCGCAGCCCCAGGGCGAGAGGCCGCGCTGCGCGTAGACGCGGTTGGCGATATCGATCTGCTGGGCCTTGGTGGCGAGGCTGGCGTTGGGTGCGTATGCGCCACCGCCGGCACCGATCCAGGTCTGGATGTCGAACTGCAGTCCGCCGTAGTAGCCGTTGCCGGAGTTGATGGACCAGTTACCGGTGGATTCGCACTGCGCGATCTTGTCCCACATGGCTTCGTTCATCATGGTGGGGGCTGCTGCACCGGTATTCGCACCGGCGGCTTCGGCCGCGGGCTTTTCCTTGGTCCCGACCGCCACTTTTTCGGTCACGGGCTGCACGGAAACGGTCTCGGAGACCAGGGTCCGGGAGGCTTCCCGGCCGTCCACCAGCACCAGTTTGAAGTTCTTGTCCACCTTGCCGGGGACACCGGCCTGGGTGACCTTCTTCTCGCCCACGAACAGGTCGGCGCTTTCGGAACTGAGCGTCTCGAAAGGAACCTCTTCCGTGGTGGCGGCGGTCTTCGAGGAATCAACCCGGGAAACCTTGATCGCCATGTCATTGACCACATGGGCGTTGCGGGGCTGGGAGAGCCGGTCGCCGGCACCGACCGTGACTCCCGCGTCCTTGAGGACATCGGCCACGGTGGCTGCGGTGGTGGTGGTCTTGGATGCCTTGCCGTCCGCCAGGATACTGACGGTCTTCGGCGTGGAAATGGACACGAAGGATCCGGAGACGGCCAGCTGGGCGTCCTTGGGCACGGACACTTCCGAGGCGCTTGCAACGCCCAGTTCGGTGACGAGTCCTTCGACGTTGGCCGAGGTGGTGTTGATCGTCTTCTCAGCGCCGTCGAGGCTGATCTTCACGGCCTTGGCGAGGTTGACGTTGATGACCGAGCCGTTCTCCACGCGGGCGTCCGCCGACGGGGATACCCGGTCTGCGCCCTGCAGTTCCACCTTGGCGCTCTTAACCACTTCGCCCACGGTCCCGCCGAAGGTCTGGACGGAACTGACTTTTCCGTCCACGTTCAGGGTGACTGTCTTGTTGTTGCCTACGAAGGCCACGAGGCCCAGCACGAGTGCGGAGAGCACAACCAGCTGGGCGCCGACCTTGACGAAACTGAATTTACCGTCCGAAGTGAAGAAGTTGACCACGATTGCCCGTAACTCTAGGACCATCCGGGCACGGGGAAAAACGCACATCACCCACCGACGCAAACACCCTCAGGGCAACTCCGGACATGGTCCGGATGTTTGCAGCAGACGTGTGCGCCGCCACACTCAGCACTGCATGGGCCCGCCGCGTGCGCAGGCCCGGAACTGAGTGAAATTATCCGAAGGCCTTCCCCGACCCCGGCTAATAGTTATCCACTGTAACCGAAGCGTTATAAAGCAACCAAGATTTTGTGCATACCTGGTATTCCTGACTGTTGCCTGAGCGGAGCTGCGGTCAGTCCCATGATCCGTATGCCCGCACGGAGTTTTCGGCTATTTGGGCGCAAAGGCCGGACAGCTCGGTGCTTGTCAATTCCGCCATGGTCCGGACCGTGTGAGGGATCAGGTAGCTGGCATTGGGGCGGCCGCGGAACGGATGCGGGGTCAGGAAAGGCGCATCCGTCTCCACCAGGACCCGGGCGGGGTCGGCAATTGCCAGCGCAGCGCGCAGGTTGGCCGCGTTCTTGAACGTCACAGTGCCCGCGAAGGACATGTACCAGCCTTCGCTGTTGCACGTCCGGGCCAGCTCCTCGTCGCCGGAAAAGCAGTGGAACACCACCCGTTCCGGGGCGCCTTCTTCGCGCAGGACCTGGACGACGTCGTCATGGGCGTCGCGGTCGTGGATCTGCAGCGTCAGGTCCAGCCGCTTGGCGATGTCGATGTGGCGGCGGAACGAATAGCGCTGATGTTTCAGCCCCTCCCCCTCCGTGCGGAAGAAATCGAGGCCCGTCTCGCCAATGGCGCGGATCCTGGGATGCGAGGCCAGCTCTTCGATCTCGGCGAGCGCATCTTCCAGTTCGCCGCGCTTCGCATAGTCCGGAGCGTCGTTGGGGTGGATCGCCACGGCGCCGAGCAGCCGCGCGTCCAGGTCGACCGCCTGAACCGTGAACCTGGAGGATTCAAGGTCGCAGCCAACCTGCACGGCACCCTGGACGCCCACTGACGCGGCGATGTCCAGCGCCGCGGACACGTCCACGGTCACGTCTGCGTTGGGGAAGTCCAGGTGCGTGTGGTTGTCCATGACCGGGACGGGCAGCGGCTCCGGCGCCGGCGGATAGCCGTGCCGGCCGGAGCCGTCGCTTCCGGGCGCACGAAACGGGACTGGCGTCAACGGGGTGTTCATCCTTCTACCCTAGCCGTCCAGGGCCCCCCGGCTCCTGCCCGGGAAATACCGGAACTCTCTGTCAGGTCCGGCAGTTGTGTTAGTAGTCTGGTAGGCATACGGGCGAACGCCCGGCGGCGGCGCCAGCAGTTAGTTTGCCAACCCGTCCAGGCTTCCCCCAGGGCTGAAAGGCTGTCGATGGATTCCCACAGACGCACCACAGTAGACGAAGCACTCCCGGAAGGGCAGAGCTTCCCTGGCGGTGCGGGAATTGTCGGAAACCAACTGAACGGACTCAAGCCGCCGGCCATGGAGGCCGAGGCCTTCCACAACGCCAGCGAGCGCATTCTGTCCGCCATCAACACCGTGATCGATGGCAAGGCGGAGGCCGCGAAGCTTGCCCTCACGGTCCTCCTGGCCCAGGGGCACCTGCTGCTGGAGGATGTTCCCGGCGTAGGAAAGACCCTGCTGGCAAAAACACTCGCCCGTACCATCGACTGTTCGGTCAGCAGGATCCAGTTCACTCCGGACCTCCTGCCGTCCGATGTCACCGGCGTCTCCATCTACAACCAGGCGTCGCGGCTGTTCGAGTTCAGGCCCGGCGCCGTGTTCGCCAACATCGTCATCGGTGACGAAATCAACCGCGCCTCGGCAAAAACCCAGTCGGCGCTTTTGGAATGCATGGAGGAACACCAGGTCACCGTGGACGGGGACTCGTACAAGCTGGATGAGCCCTTTATGGTGGTGGCCACGCAGAACCCCATCGAGATGGAGGGGACGTACCCGCTGCCTGAGGCGCAGCGGGACCGGTTCATGGCCCGCATCTCCATGGGTTACCCGGACAAGGACTCAGAGATTGAAATGCTGGAGACGCACCAGGCGACGTCGCCGCTGACCCGGGTGACCGCCGTCGTCACCTCGGCCGATGTGGCGGCCATGATCGCTACCGTCCAGCGGGTCTACGTTTCGCAGGCCGTCAAGGAATACACCGTGTCCATCGGCCGCGCCACGCGCGAAAGTGCCATGCTCCGCCTCGGCGCCAGCCCGCGGTCCATGCTCCAACTCCTGCGGGCGGCGAAGGCCACCGCAGCCTTGGAGGGCCGGGACTTCGTCCTCCCCGACGACGTCGTCAGCGTTGCCGAATCCGTGCTGGCCCACAGGATCATCCTTGACCGCAAGGCCGCCAGCACGGGGGAAACGCCCCACAGCGTCGTCCGCAGCATCCTGGCCAAGCTTCCGGTACCGCAGGATATGTCCACGCAGTCGCGGGGCGGCGGCCAGCGCAGCGGCCCGGACCTGCGGCACACCCGTTAGCCGAAGGCACCACGATGGCCCTGACGGACAGGCTTCCGGCACACCTCTTCAGCACGCGCGGCTGGGGGCTGCTGGCCGCGGGCGTGGTTTCGCTCCTCGCGGCCCAGGTGATGGGCCGCCGGGACCTGCTGACGCTCGGCATCCTCCTGGTCGTCCTGCCGCTGGTCTCCCTCGCGGGGATCCGCGTCCTCAAACCCAGGTTCAGGGTGTACCGCGAGTTCAACCCCGCCAGCGTGGAAACATCCTCCACCACCACCGTGCGGCTCGCCGTGGCGCGGACCGGGATAGCCACCGGCCAGGTGATCATGGAGGAACACCTTCCGCCGCGGTTCGGCGACTCGCCGGCCTTCCGGTTCCCGGCCCGCTCCGCCGTCGGCGGGACCAGCCGCTATGAATACCACCTCCGTTCCGGCAAACGGGGCCAGTTCGTCATCGGCCCGGTGACGGCCGAGTTCACGGACCCCTTCGGGCTCTCGCTGCACCGCCACGCGATCGACGACGGCGACACGCTGACCGTGACGCCCGCCGCCGTCGAGCTCCCTGCGACCGGACTCGCCGGCGCGCGCGGCAACGACGGCGTCACGGCCACGCGGATCCGTGCGAATCCGAGCGACGACGACGTCATGACCCGCGAATACCGCCACGGAGATCCGATGCGCCGGGTGCACTGGGCTGCGACGGCCAGGCACGGCGCCCTGATGGTGCGGCAGGAGGAGTCGGTCACCACTCCGGAGGCCACCATCATCCTCGACCATCGGTGGGCGGCGTTTGCGCGCGGACCCGGGGCCGCCTTTTCCGCCACCTCCGGCGAGGACGGCCACGATCTGGTGACCAGCGACACGTTCGAATGGGCCGTTACGGCGGCCATGTCCGTCAGCGCCCACTTGGCGGAACGCAATTATGCCCTGCGGTTCCTCGATTCCGCGGGAGAACCGGCCTTCCTCCACTCGCCTTCGGCACCCGAACCGGAAGCGGAGGAATACACCGGGTCCGGCGGCCTGCAGTCCATTGCGGAGAGCCTGGCCGCAATCCAGCTGACCGGCGCCCATCATGGTCCGGCGCCTGAGTCAGGCCTGCACCCCTTCGACGACAGGCTCATCGACAAGCTCTCCGCCCACCGGCAGCGGGGCCCCATCCTGGCCATCCTCGGACATCTGCAGGCCGCAGAGGCGCGCTCCCTGTCCGCCGGCGCGGGGTTCGGGGCCAACGCGTTCGCGATTGTCGTCACCGACCATCCGGGCGACTGCCAGTCCGCCCTGGAATCGCTGAGGTCCGGCGGCTGGCGGGCTGTGGCCGTTACCCCCGGCACGTCGGTACCGGCGGCGTGGTCCTATTTCGACCAGCGCGATGCGGCAGCCGCCACGGCCGCCGCGGATGTCCGCCGCGGCACGGGAGTCAGCCGATGACCCTGACTCCCCAGCGGCACTCCGGTGCGGACACCGGCCGTACCCCCGAAGTCCTGGCACCGTCACCGGCCTCGTCCGCACAGTCGCGCCGGGTTGGCGCGCACCCGTGGGTGATGGCGGCCGCCGTCGCCGTATCTGTGGCCGGCGCCGCGCTCTCCCTCAACGGGGTACTCCGGGGCTGGGCCTGGTACGTGCCGGTGCTGACCACCGTCTGCGTTGTGGCCCTGGCCATGGCGGTCCTGCGGTCGCTGCGCGCCCAGCCCTTCCTGGTGGCGTTGGGAGGCTTTGCCTCCCTCGTCTTCATCCTGACGTTCACGTTCTTCCGCAGGGACAGCATTGCCGGCTTCATCCCCTCCGGGGACACCATGGCGCAGCTGGGCCGGTACCTGCGGCGGGCAAGCGAGACCGTCCTGGCTGAAAGCTCCCCGGTCGCGCCCAACGCCGGCATCGTGCTGGTCACGTGCGCTGTCCTGGGGCTGGTGGCCATCCTGGTCGATGCCCTCGCCGTGCCGCTGGCCCTGCCGGCAACCAGCGGACTGGGTCTCCTTGCCATCCTGGTGGTGCCGGCCATGGTCAAGCCGCAGAGCGTCGGCCCGTGGGGGTTCGCCGCTGCCGCTGCCGGGTACCTGATGATCCTGGCCTGCAGCCAGTGGTTCGCCCCGGACAACCGGACCATGGCGGACACTGCCCGCAACCCCGGACAGTTCCGCCGGGCGGCACTCACCGGCGGCATGGCGCTGGTCATCGCCCTCCTCCTCCCCCTCGCCGTTCCCGGCTTCGACCAGGGCACCTTCCCGCAGGGTTCCCGGCTGAATCCGTGGGGTTCCTCCACCGGGCTGAACCCGATGATCAGCCTGGGCAACAGCCTGCGGAGTCCCTCCGGCGACGGGCGCATCACCTACGCCTCCAACGCAAGCCGCCCGCAGTACCTCCGCTCGGTCACCGTGGACCGGTTCGACGGCGATTCCTGGTCACCGGACGACCGTGACGCTTCCCGCCGGGTGGGGGTCGGCCGGATGGACGTCGGCTACGAGGTTCTCGCTGACGAGCAGGTCCGCACGGTCACGGCGGTCGACACCGGACGTTTCACCAGCCCGTACCTGCCGGTGCCGTACGCTCCCGACTCGGTCAATGGCCTTGACGGACGGTGGAGCTGGGATCCGGCCACCTTGAGCATCAAGGGCGTGGACACCAACGCGCGCAATCAGCAGTACGTGGTGCAGTCGACTTCCCCCCGGCTCACGCCGGAGCTGCTGGCCCAGTCATCGGCGCCCGTGCGCGGGATCTCGGAGGAGTTCATCCGCCCGCCCAACAACGTGCCGGACATCGTGCGCACCACGGCGGACACCGTGACGGAGGGAAGCCGGACTGCGTACGCCAAGGCCATGGCCATCCAGAACTACCTGCGCTCCGTGGAATTCACCTACTCCCTGCAGTCCCCCGTCCAGGGCGGCTATGACGGCAACGGCCTCTCTGTCCTGGCGGACTTCCTGACGCAAAAGAGCGGCTACTGCATCCATTTCGCCTCGGCCATGGCTGTCATGGCCAGGCTGGAAGGAATTCCGAGCCGCATTGCCGTGGGCTACGCCCCCGGCAGGTCCACCGGTGCCACGGTTTCGGTTCCCGGGCAAGGCGCCCTGACTGAATACGAAGTTGATTCCAGGGACGCCCACGCCTGGCCCGAACTCTACTTCCAGGGCCTCGGCTGGGTTGCGTTCGAGCCCACCCCGTCGCGTGGAGTGGTGCCGGACTACGCTTCTCAGGCCTCCACCCCCGGCGGTGCCAGCACCAACGAAAACAACGACGGCCTCATCCCGTCCAGCGCCGCCACCCCCGGCGCTACACCCGGCGCCACGCCCGTGCCGCTGCCCGGACTCGACTCCTCCGGTGAAGCCGGACACGCGCTGAGGCTGCCGCTCTACGGGGCCGCGGGCATCCTGCTCCTTGCCCTGCTCGCCGCCTCGCCCCGGATAGTGCGGGCCGGGCTTCGCTCCCGACGGCTCAGGGGCTCGCCCTCCCCCGGCGGCAGCACGGCCGCCTCGGCCTGGGCTGAACTGCGGGACCTTGCCACCGACTACGGCCTGGCTCCCGGCGTCAGCGAAACTCCCCGGCATTTCTCCGGCAGGCTTCGCGAATCGGGTGCGCTGGGCGGGCCGGATGGAGCGGACGACGCCGGTGCGCGGGCGGTTGCCTCGCTCACCGCTGACTTTGAACGCCAGCAGTACGGCCGTCCTGCCGGTATTCCCGAAAACGCCGCATTGGCCGGCGAACCTTCCGCCGCGGTTTCGGCTGCCGACAGGATAGCCCGGACCCAGGCATCCCTGCGGCGGCACTCACGGCTGCCCCAACGGCTCCGGGCGGAGTGGCTGCCGCCCTCGGTCATGAATCGCTGGGGACTCATAGCCTCGGCGCCCTTCCGGGCAATCTCGCGTCCCGCCGCCAAACTGGGGCAGGCCGCCGCGCGGTCCTGGCGGACGGTGCGCGACGGCCTGCGACGCCTGCGGCAGGGCTAGCCTGCGCCGGAGAACTGCTTAGCCAGCGAACTGCTTAGCTGGCGTAGGGGTCGGCGATGCCGATGTACTGGGTGTAGAGGTATTCCTCGATGCCCTCGAGGCCGCCTTCGCGGCCCAGGCCGGACTGCTTGACGCCGCCGAAGGGTGCGGCGGCGTTGGACACGACGCCGGCGTTCAGGCCGAGCATGCCGGTCTCGAGGCGTTCGCCCATCCGGATGCCGCGGTTCAGGTCCTTGGTGAAGACGTACGCGACCAGGCCGTATTCGGTGTTGTTCGCCAGCCGGATCGCGTCGTCCTCGGTGGTGAAGGTGATGATCGGCGCGACGGGTCCGAAGATTTCCTCGGACAGGATCCGGGTGCCCTCGGTGACGCCGGTGAGGATGGTGGGCTGGTAGAAGTAGCCCGGCCCGTCCACCGGTCCGCCGCCGGCCACGGCCACGGCCCCGGAGGCTACGGCGTCGGTGACGAGTTCGTGGACCTTGTCCCGGCTCTTGGCATCGATCAGCGGACCGATCTTGGAGTGCGCTTCGGTGCCGCGGGCGGTGGTCATGTCCGCCATCTTCGCGGCGAACTTCTCCGCGAACTCGGCTGCGACGGACTCGTGCACAATGAACCGGTTGGCGGCGGTGCAGGCCTCGCCCATGTTCCGCAGCTTCGCCAGCATCGCCCCGGCAACCGCGGCGTCAATGTCGGCGTCCTCGAAGACCACGAACGGGGCGTTGCCGCCGAGCTCCATCGAGGTCCGCAGCACCGTTTCGGAGGCGTCCGAGAGCAGCCGGCGGCCCACCTCGGTGGAACCGGTGAAGGAGAGCTTGCGCAGCCGCTGATCCTTGATCAACGGCCCGGTGGTGGCACCGGCCGTCGAGGTCGGGATGACGTTCAGGACACCGGCGGGCAGGCCGGCCTCCATCATCACGGCGGCGAACAGCTGCGAGGTCAGCGGGGTCAGGTTCGCGGACTTGAGCACCATGGTGCAGCCGGCGGCCACGGCCGGGGCGATCTTCCGGGTGGCCATGGCCAGCGGGAAGTTCCACGGCGTGATCAGCAGGCACGGGCCTACCGGCTTTTTGGTCACCAGCAGCCGGGACTTCCCGTCCGGGGAGACCGAGTAGCGGCCGAACGCGCGGACGGCTTCCTCGGAGAACCAGCGCAGGAATTCGGCGCCGTAGGTGACCTCGCCGCGGGCCTCGGCCAGCGGCTTGCCCATCTCCATGGTCATCAGCAGCGCGAAGTCCTCGGCACGCTCGGTGACCATCTCGAAGGCACGGCGCAGGATCTCCCCGCGTTCACGGGCCGGGACCTGCGCCCAGGAATCCTGCGCGGCAGCGGCCGCGTCCAGGGCGGCCCTGCCGTCCTCGGGACCGGCGTCAGCGATGCTCAGCAGCACCTTCCCGGTGGCGGGGTCCTCGACGTCGAACGCCTTACCGGACGCCGCCGGGCGCCACTCGCCGTTGATCAGCAGTCCGGTCGGAACAGAAGCGAGCAGCTCGCTCTCGCGCTCCGCAGTAACGGTGGGCTGTGCAGTTACAGTCACGATGACTCCCTCGTCAGCAATTGGTGTTGGGGATGGGTTCAGCTCTCGGCTGCTTTAAAGCCACGGTACTGCCGCGCGCTGCGGAGCGTCTATGCATGCGCGCACTATGCACTTCAGTCTTTGCTGTGCAGCTGCACAAGCTCCGGACCCGGATTCTAGCGGGCGGCCAGGACCGCGGAGTAGAGCTCCCGTTTGCTGACTTTGGCGTCCTCGGCCACGGCAGCCACGGCCTCCTTCAGCCGGATTCCCTGCGCAATCAGGCCGTTGACGGCGGCCACATGGTCCTCGGGTTTGCCGGGTTCCCGCTCCGGCGCACCGCCCACCACGACGGCTATTTCCCCGCGCACCTCGTTGGTCTCTGCCCACAGGAGAAGTTCACGCAGCGAGCCGCGGATTACCTCTTCGTACGTCTTGGTCAGCTCACGGCACACGGCAGCCGGGCGGTCCGGTCCGAAGCGCTCCCGCAGCGCGCGCAGCATCGGTTCAAGCCGGTGGGGCGCCTCGAAGAACACCATGGTCCGCCGTTCGGCGTCGAGGTCCGACAGGCGGGAGGCGCGTTCGCCCGCCTTGCGGGGAAGGAACCCTTCAAAACAGAACCGGTCCGTGGGCAGGCCGGACAGCGCGAGGGCCGTCAGGACCGCGGACGGTCCCGGCACCGCGGTGACCGTCAGTCCGGCCGCCACCGCACCTTCAACGAGCCGGAAACCCGGATCCGAGACGGCGGGCATACCGGCGTCGGTCACCATCACGATGGTTTTCCCGGCGCGCACCTGGTCCAGGAGTTCGGCGGTCTTCGCCGCTTCGTTGTGCTCGTGGTAGCTGATCACCCGCCCGCCCACAGTGACCCCCAGGTTCTGCACCAGGCGGTGCAGGCGCCGGGTGTCCTCGGCGGCAACTATGTCCGCCGTGGTGAGGAGTTCAACCAGGCGCGGGGAGGCATCGCCGACGTTGCCGATGGGGGTCGCCGCAAGCACGATCCTGCCGGGCTGCCCTGCCGTGGAGCGGACCGCCGGTTCCCCGGCCGGCGCCGCAGCCGCAGCCGAATCCCTGCTCCAGTCCTCGTCCGTGGCATCGGCCGCGACGTCGGGCGCCCAGTCGGCATCGTCGGTAGCGACGATGTCGTCGGTGCTGCTGGCGCCATCGGAGCCGTTCGGGCGGGAAGAGCTTAGTTTTTGGTCCACACGACCAGCCTACTGCTGGCAGGCTCTTCCAGCGCCAAAAGGTAGCATGGGCACGTGACGCAGACCTCCGTACCTCCTGTCGAGGCCGACTCAGCCAGCCCGGCACAGCCGGCGTCCGGGACGTTGGGACGAAACCTTGAGGGGCACCGGTGGATCCGCCGGCCGCGGGAGGCCTTCACGGAAAGCGCCCTCCAGGAACGGCTGCTCGGAACCATCCGCAGTTGGCGGGACTATCCGCCGTCGCTGCGGCTATGGTTCTGGCTGATTCCGGCCATCACGGCGGCGATCGGCGGCGTCCTTCGTTTTGTCCGCCTGGAGGTTCCCCGGAGTCTGGTGTTTGACGAGACGTACTACGTCAAGGACGGCTATTCGCTCCTGGTCAGCGGCTACGAGCGGAGCTGGCCCGACAAGGCCAACGAATCCTTCGTGGCAGGGAATCCTGAAGTCATCCTGTCCTCCCCGGAGTACGTGGTGCACCCGCCGGTGGGCAAATGGATGATCGCGGCAGGAATGTGGCTGTTCGGCCCGGATAACCCCCTGGGCTGGCGGTTCAGCGCGGCGCTGACCGGGACCCTGTCCATCCTCCTGATCGCCCTGATCGCGCAGAAACTTTTCCATTCGCTGACCCTGGGGGCCGTGGCCGGCCTCCTGCTGGCAGTGGACGGCCACCACCTGGTGATGTCCAGGACCTCCCTGCTGGACATCTTCCTGATGTTCTGGATCCTCGCCGCTTTCGGTGCGCTCCTGATGGACCGCGACGACGGCCGGCGGCGGCTGGCCGCGAAGCTGGGCCGCGAGTCCGCCGCAGCCGCGGACGGCAGGCCGTCGGTGCTTCAGCTGGTTTCCGGACCGTGGCTGGGTGTCCGCTGGTGGCGCGTTGCAGCCGGGGTCTGCCTGGGCCTGGCCGTGGGCACCAAGTGGTCCGCACTGTTCTTCATGGCTGCCTTCGGGTTGCTGACCGTCTTCTGGGATCTGAGCGCGCGCCGGATCGCGGGGATCCGCGGCTGGATCAGCGGCGGCATCATCAAGGACGGAATTCCCGCTTTCCTGAGCATCGTCCCGGTTGCCGCCCTGGTGTACGTTTCCACGTGGGCCGGCTGGTTCCAGTCGAAGGATGCGTACTTCCGCCACTGGGCCGACACCAACCCCTCGGCCCAGTGGGGCTGGATCCCGGGGCCGCTGCGGTCCCTGGCCCACTACCACCTGGAAGCCTACAAATTCCATCAGGGGCTCAGCTCCGACCACCCGTACGAGGCCAGCGCCTGGAGCTGGCTGGTGATGGGGCGCCCCACGTCGTTCTTCTACGAGTCCCCCAAACAGGGAAGCCCTGGCTGCGACGTTGCCAGCTGCACGTCGGCCATCCTCTCGGTGGGCAATCCCCTGATCTGGTGGAGCGCCACGGTGTCGCTGGTGATCCTGCTCTTCTGGTGGGCAGGCCGCCGCGACTGGCGGGCCGGTGCCGTCCTGGCGGGGGTCGGCGCGGGCTACCTCCCGTGGTTCCTGTATCCGGAACGGACCATGTTCACCTTTTACGCCGTGTCCTTTGAACCGTTCCTGGTGCTCGCCCTGACGTATTGCCTGGGCCTGGTTCTCGGACGACGGGAGGACCCGTTATGGCGCCGACGCTCCGGGCTGTACCTGGTGGTGCTGTTTGTGGCCGGCGCCGTGCTGCTCTCGGCGTTTTTCTACCCCATCTGGACCGCGGAAATCATTCCTTACCAGGACTGGCGGTTCCGGATGTGGATGCCGTCCTGGATCTAGGGCAGGATTGCAGGGGTGCCGCGTGTGCGGCGGAACCACGAACAAGGGAACGCGGCACCGGGAAATCGAACCACGGATCCGGAACGGAGACTGGCTGTGAGAGAAGCAAGCACTGAACTGCTCGTGGAGCTGGATCAGGACAGCAACGTCACTGACCTGCTGCTCGGGCAGCAGGCCAAGGACCCTTCCCACGCCGTGTACTCCCGCAAGGGTCCCAACGGCTGGGTTGACGTCCCGGCCGGGCAGTTCCTGGATAAGGCCAGGGCACTTGCCAAAGGCCTGATCGCCGGGGGCCTGGCGCCGGGCTACACCGTGGCCGTGATGTCCGGAACACGGTACGAGTGGACCCTCGTGGACTTCGCCATCTGGTTTGCCGGCGGCGTGACCGTTCCGGTTTATGAGACCTCCTCGGCTACCCAGGTCGAGTGGATCCTGCACGACTCCGGCGCCCGCAGGGTGTTCGTCGAGGACCGGGCCAAGGAGGAACTGGTGGCCGGCGTCCTGGCGGACTCCGAGCTGCTCGGCAACGCTGTGCTGACGGTTGTGCGGATGGACGACGACGGCGCCGCACCCAACCTGGCGAGCCTCGCCGCGGCAGGCACCGGGGTCACCGACGCGGAGCTGGAGCGGCACCGCAGCACAGCAGGCCTGGCCGACGTCGCCTCGCTGGTTTACACCTCCGGGACCACCGGCAAGCCCAAGGGCTGCGAGATAACGCACGGCAACTTCGCCCTCGTGGCCGCCAACATTGTGGAATTCCTGCCTGAGCTCCTGCGGCAGGAGGGTGCCCGGACGCTGATGTTCCTCCCGCTCGCCCATGTCCTGGCCCGCGCCGTCCAGGTGGTGTGCCTCAGCGCCGGAGTAACGCTGGGCCACACTTCAGGTGCCGCCCAGCTGCTGGAGGATCTGGCCACCTTCAAGCCCACCTTCCTGCTGGTGGTGCCCAGGATTTTTGAAAAGGTCCATGCGGGTGCCAGCCATAAGGCGGACCTCGCCGGAAAGACGCGGCTGTTCGCCGCTGCTTCCGCTGTGGCCATCGATTACTCCAAGGCCCTCGACGCTGCGGCCCGCGGAACGGGCACCGGGCCCGGCCTCGTGCTCCGCACGAAGCACGCCGTCTTTGACCGGCTGCTCTACCCCAGGCTGCGCCAGGCATTCGGTGGCCAGGTCAGGTACACCGTTTCCGGCGCCAGCCCGCTGAGCTCCAACGATGCGCACTTCTTCCGCGGCGCAGGAATCCCCGTGCTCGAGGGCTACGGGCTCACCGAGACCACGGCCCCGTGCACCGCCAACACCCCGTCGCGGACCAGGGTGGGCACGGTGGGCATCCCCGTGCCCGGAACCACCATCCGGGTCGCAGAGGACGGCGAGATCCTGGTCAAGGGCATCGGCGTCTTCAAGGGCTACCACGCCAACGAGGCCGCCAACGCGGAAGCATTTGTGGACGGGTTCCTCCGCACCGGGGACCTCGGTTCGCTGGATGAGGACGGATTCCTCACCATCACCGGCCGCAAGAAGGATCTCCTCGTGACCGCCGGAGGCAAGAACGTGGCACCCGGACCGCTGGAGGAAAAAATCCGGGAGCATCAGCTCGTGGCGCAGGCCGTGGTGGTGGGCGACGGGCGGCCGTTCGTTTCGGCGCTGGTCAACCTCGATCCGGAAGGCCTGGAAAACTGGTGCTCGGCCCGGAAGATTCCGGTCATGGGTGTTGCCGAAGCCACGTCCGATGACCAGGTCCGCGAGGCTGTCCAGGGCGCGATCGACCAGGCCAACCAGCTGGTGTCCAAGGCGGAGTCCATCCGCAGCTTCGCCCTGCTGGATACTGAATTCACGGTTGAGTCAGGCCACCTGACGCCGTCGCTGAAACTCAAGCGGGCCGCCGTCGTCAGCGACTTCGAGGAGCACATCAACAGGCTGTACCGCTAGCACCGGGGCGGTCCGCGGCACCCGGGGCTGCCTACACCGCGGCTGCTTCGTCCTGGGCTGTCCCGTCCTTTGCAGCGCCGTCCTTGGCGTTACCGTCCTTGGCAATGCCCCGGCGCTTCCTGGTGGGCCAGGTAAGGACCAGCGTCACTACGGAGGCGATCAGCACGAGGGCTCCGATTACGATCCCGGCATCAACCCAGAACTGTCCCGGGAAGAGCCGGATGAGGGTGTCTTCCAGGGCGAACGTCCAAGTCCCGTTGGCGAAGAAGATCCGGTGGAATTCCGTGAAGAACTGCTGCCAGCCCAGCGCCGCCAGTGTGCCCAGCCCAAGGATTATCACGAGGGTGACGATGGAGCCGGCGAACAGGCCGCGCCGGACTCCCCCGGTGCTGCGGCGCCGCAGGTAGATGATGGCAATGATGGCCAGCAGGATCAGCAGCGTGCCCCCGGCAAAAGCGGACAGGATGACCAGTTTGACGTCGGCCATGTGGCTGACTTCGCCTTCCTGGAACAGCGGATCGCCGCTGCGGTTCACGAGCTCGCCGAGATACCGCGGGCCGGACCAGTTGCTGAGGTAGTCCACTGCGTAGGACCCGTACGTCATGCGGTCATCGGTGCTGAAGCCGTAACCGTCGCCGGGGAAACCGGGACGGTTGTATTCCACCCACAGGAACAACGGGCTGGTGACAGCGCGCACGGCAAGGACCAACAGGATCACCGGGTAGAAGGCAGCCAGCAGGACCTGCATCACGCGGGGCAGGACGGGCTTGGTGTTGGCAGCGTGCTCGCGCTCGGCGTTCCGGCGCGCCACCTCATCCTGCGGCGGGCGCACCTGGAGTGCCGAGGTGGGGAGTGGTTCCCGGAAGTGCGTCCCCCTCCCCTGCGGCTCGGAGGCTGCGGGCTCGCCGGCGGCCTCCGCGGCTTTGCGGTCCGCGCGGCTCCCGGCCTGGGGCGGCGCGGCAGCCGGCGGCGTTCCGGTCCGGGATGTAGCGGCCTGGCTTGTAGCGTTAGGGGATGCAGCGGTCGGGGATGCAGCGGTCTGGGCCGTCCCGCCCTGGCGTGCCGGGGTACCGGCGGACGCTGCCGGCTGGTCCTTGGCAGCGTCAGGGGCCGCCCTTCCGGCCGGGGCTGCTCCCTTTGCCGTTACCGCTGTGCCTGCTCCCGCAGCGGCGGGCTTCATCCAGTCGAACGCGGGTTCGTCAGTGTCATCGGCGGGATCCAGATGCGGATCCTGCCGATTCGGCGGGGTGGGAGTCTTCTCAGTCACTGCAGCTTCACTTCCGTAGGCGTCCGCGCTGCCCTGACACCGCCAGGCAACGCTACTTTATCTCCAGATGAGCCTACCGTCAGGCACTCCATGGCGGGAGGTGCCACCCCGTTCCGCACCGGATTCAGGCAGCGGGATTCAGGAGCGGGAATCAGGCGGCCAGGGCCGTGTACCCGGCATCCGCGCTGTCCAGATCGCCGCTGGCCCCGGAACGGTAGGCGCGCCGGCCGCAGACAAGGACGTAGGTCCAGTACGCAGCGAGTACCGCGGCGCCGATTCCGATCTTCGCCCACACGGGAAGGCCGCTGGGTGTGACGAACCCTTCCACGAGGCCGGAGACGAACAGCACCAGGACAAGTCCCAGTGCCACGGTGATCAGGGAACGTCCTTCCGCCGCCACGGCTTGGCCCCTGGTCCGGGGCCCCGGCGAAACCAGCGCCCAGAAGATCTTCAACCCGGCCGCGCAGGCAATGAACACCGCGGTGAGCTCCATCAGCCCGTGGGGAAGGATGTAGCTGAAGAACACATCCGATTTGCCGACGGCGGCGAAGACGCCTGCCGCGACACCCACGCCCTGGGCATTGCCAAACAGGATCATGGGAACCCAGAAGCCGGTGATGCCGAGGGCCACCGCCTGGGCCGAGATCCACGCATTGTTGGTCCAGACGGCACCGGCAAATGAAGCCGCGGGATTCTCCGAGTAGTAGTCGATGAAGTCTTTTTCGACGTATTGCTTGATCGCGGAGTCCGACCCGAGGGCACGGAGCGCATCCGGTGACGTGGCGATCCACAGCGCGTACGCGCCCGCGATCAGGCAGAACGCCAGACCGCACCAGACGGTAAGCCAGCGGAGCCGGTAGAACGCCGCCGGCAGCGCGATAACGAAGAACCCGGCGAGGTCGTCCATGAAGTTGGACCGTGCCCCGGTGAAGCGGGTGCGGGCCTGCGCAAGGGTGGCCGACAGCGTGGCGGAGAGCCCGCTCTCCGGCGCAACGGAGCGCAGCAGGGACAGATGCGATGACGTGGCCTGATAAAGGCGCAGCAGTTCGTCGGCCTCGCTCCCGTTGAGCCGCCGTTTGTACGCCAGCACGTAGAGCCGCGCCCATTTGTCCCCGTTGACCGCGGAGAACGCATCGATGTCCACGGCACTACCCTAGCGCGCCCGGATTAGACTGTGAGCGTTCGTAGGTGGCGTGTAGGGACGGGGACCCGGCTTGAGCTCAATCATCACAGGTGAAGCAGTTGTACTGGAGCTGCGCCCGGCGTCGTTCGCGGCGCGGGCTCTGGGCGTGATTCTGGACGTCATCGCCAACATAGTCCTCCTCATTGGAATGATGGCAGTGATTGCGTCCGCCTACAGCGACCTGGACGGAGCGGCGGCGCGCACTTTGGTGTTGGTCAGCGTGGTGTTCTGCTTCGTGATCCTCCCCGTGGCGGTGGAGACCCTCACCCGGGGCCTGTCGCTTGGCAAGCTGGCCGCCGGGCTCCGGATCGTGCGGGACGACGGCGGCGCCATCCGGTTCCGCCACGCACTGATCCGTGGCCTCATTGGATTCCTGGAGATCTACATGACGTTCGGCGGGCTGGCCATCGCCGTCGCGCTGTTCAATGACAAGTCCAAGCGGCTCGGGGATGTTGTCGCAGGAACCTACTCGCTCCGGCGCCGTGTGCCCGCGGAACCGCCGTTTGTCCCGTTCGTTCCTCCGCATCTGAGGTCCTGGGCTGCGCTGGCTGACATCGGCCGGATACCGGACGCCGTAGCCCGCCGGGCCGCGCAGTTCATCCGCCAGGCCGGCCGGATGTCGCCGTCGTCGCGCGCATCAATGGCGGCGTCGCTGGCCAACGAGGTTTCAGCCTGTGTGGCCCCGCCGCCGCCTGCCGGCACAGGCCCGGAAGAATACCTGGCGGCAGTCCTGGTGGAGCGCCGCGAGCGTGAACTGACCAGGCTGAGCCGGGCGCGGGCACGCAGTACCCGTGTGGGGGAACGGCTGAACCGCATCCCCTATGGCCGGGACACGCTCTAGGCCGCAGGCGCTATCGCTTGGCGTACTGCGCCCAGGGAATGTTCCAGTCGCCGTAGCCCTCGAGCGGCTCCACCGGCGGGGCGCCCGTATTCAGCGTCTGAACGACGTCGCCCGTCTTCATGTTGTTGAAGAACCAGGACGCGTCCGCCGGCAGCAGGCCGACGCAACCATGCGAGACGTTGACCCTGCCTACATAGCTCCAGGCAGACTCCAGCGCCTGGTGGACGTAAACGCCGGAGGAGGTCAGCCTGTTAGCGTATTCCACGGTCAGCGGCGGGTAATAGCCCTTGTCACCGGGCTTGAGGCCGATGCTGCCGGCATTGAACTTTGAGTGGCGTTCCTGTTCCATGATCACGGCGTACCCGGTGGGTGAGAGCCATTCCGCGTCGCCCAGGGTCACGGGGGCGGTCTTCACCAGCTGGCCGTCAAAATATACGTTCATGGTTTTGGTGACATCATCCACGATGGCGACGCGCTGCGGGCCGACCTTGAAACTGACTTTCGTGTCGACGTTGCCGATCATCTTGTTCCCGAAATCCACCCCGAACAGCTTCAGGTCCACGGTGACCTGGCTTCCGGAGGCCCAGAACGCCTCCGGCCGGATGCGTACGCGCTGGTCGGAATACCAGCGCCAAGCGACCGCCTGACCCGAAGACGCCGTGACAGTAACGGCCTTCTCCATGGCCGCCTTGTTCAGGACCGGCTCGGAAAAGACGATTTCGATAGGCTGGCCCGAGCCCACGGTGGACCCGTTCTGCGGGTACACGGCGGCGTCGGCCTCGTTGGCCGTGGCCACTGTGGTGAACGTCTGGGTCTTCCTGGTTTCGCGGCCCGCCTGGTCCACGATCGTGAAGGCGTACTCGTAGTCGGCGTCGAACTCCAAGGTGCCCAGGGCGGTCCAGGTGGAACCGTCTGCGCTCAGGGTGCCCTTGACCGGCTCGCCCCCTGCGGTTGCCAGGACGACGTCCTTAACCGTTCCGTTGACTGCTTTGACGGACGGTGCGACGGCTGGGTTGACTGCCGCAGCGCCGTCCGTGGGGGTCACGCCGAGCTCTACGGCCTTGACGACCGGCGCAGCCAGTCCAGGTTCGTTGCGGACCGGGCTTGAAGACTCTGACTGGAAGACGGGCTCAGCCCAGCTGGGGGCCGTGGCAACACCGATGCCGCCGGCAGCCACCGCTGCGCAGATGGCGGCGACGCCCAGTATCTTCATGGTTTTACGCTTGCGGACTTCAGTCATGACCTTCTCCATGTCCCCCGACAGGCCTCTGCTCAGCCCCATATCGTCTCGGTCTCATTCAGTGGGGCGCCCTTCAGCTCCCGGCACTGACCAGACGATTTTACCGCACGTTTACCGCACGACGGGCGGGTCAATTGGCGTACTGGGGCCAGGGGATGTTCCAGTCGCCGAAGCCGTCGTCGAAGTTGGCGTTCTCGCCCTCGGTGTTGACCACCTGGACGACGTCCCCGGTGGTCATGTTGTCGAAGACCCATTTGGCGCCGTCCGGGCCGAGCCCGATGCAACCGTGCGACAGGTTGGCCACACCGATGTAGGGCATCGCGGAGTCCGTGGCCTGGTGGATGAACTCTCCGCTGGGCGTGAGGCGCGTGGCGTAGTTAACGTCAAGCTCGCCGTAGTAGGCCGGGTCGTCCGGCTTCAGCCCAATGCTGGAGGCAGACATGTGCTCCACGCGGTACTTCTCCATGAACACAAGGAAGCCCCGGGCCGACGGGAACCGGGTGTCACCCATGGTGGCGGGCCATGAGCCCGCCGGTTTGTCATTAACGCTCACCGAAAACGTGTGCGCCGTCGCGTCGGCGACGGCGACTTTCTTGTCGCCGACGTGGACCGTGACCAACTTGTTAAAGTTTCCGATCTGCCCGTTGCCGAAATCGATGCCGAACAGCTGCATGTCCATGGTCACCGTGCTGTTGGCGGCCCAGAAGTTCTCGGCCCGGTACCGCACCATGCTGTCGCTGAACCAGTGGAATGCGCCCGCCTGGCCGGACGTCGAGGAGATCTTGATGGCCTTCTCCACTGCATCCTTGTTCAGCACGGGTTCGCTGAACGTGATCTGCAGTGGCTGCGCTACGCCAACCTTCATGCCGTCCAGCGGGTAGACGGCGGCATCCGCTTCGTTGGCCGTCGTCACAGTGGTGAACGTGCGTGTGTCATTGGCCTTGCGGCCTGCAGCGTCGGTCACCACGAAGTTGTAGGTGTAGCTGCTGTTGAACTGCAGGGGGCCGGCGGCTGACCAGCCGGTTCCATCCTGGCTGAGGCTCCCCTCGACGGCTTCCCCGTCGCTGTCCGTCAGGGCCACCCGATCAATGCTTCCGTTGGTGACGCGGAGCGACACCGGCGCTGCCGGATTCACCTGCTGTGCACCGTCTGCCGGGGAGGCCGTAAGCTGCACCGGCGCCACCACCGGTGCCGCCAGTCCCGGCGTCGAACGTTCAGCGGAGCCGGCCTCGGATTCAAAGGCGGCGCGGCCGGAACCCGGGGCGACGGCCGCGAAAACTCCCCCGCCCGCGGCCAGCAGGCAGAGTGCTCCCAAGAGGATCACCTTCCTGGTGGTGGTCCGGTGTTCCCGTGCCGTCACAGCCCGGGGACCATTGCAGTCGTCATGGTCCCAGCCTAGGCCACCCACCTTGGAGTTCACGGGGAAACCGGCAACACAAGGGTCACGAAGATGGGCCCCGGATCTCGATCCGGGGCCCATCGGGTTCAGCTTTCTGCCGGGATGGCAGCCTCAGTCCTAGTAACGGTAGTGATCCGGCTTGTACGGGCCTGCAACGTCCAGGTCCAGGTACGAGGCCTGCTCCTTGGACAGTTCCGTCAGCTCGACGCCCAGGGCATCCAGGTGCAGCCGGGCGACCTTCTCGTCGAGGATCTTCGGCAGGACGTAGACCTGCTTCCCGTACTCCCGCTCACCCTCGGGCTGGTCCCGCTTGGTGAACAGTTCAATCTGCGCAATCGTCTGGTTCGCGAAGGAGTTGCTCATCACGAAGGACGGGTGGCCGGTGGCGTTGCCCAGGTTCAGCAGGCGGCCTTCGGAGAGGACGATGATGGACCGCTCGTCCGCAGTACCGGCGTCGAGGACCCACTCGTGCACCTGCGGCTTGATTTCAACCTTCTTGATACCCGGAATCCGCGCCAGGCCGGCCATGTCGATCTCGTTGTCGAAGTGGCCGATGTTGCCGACGATCGCCTTGTCACGCATGCCGGCCATGTGCTCGGCCATGATGACGTCCTTGTTCCCGGTGGTGGTGATGAAGATGTGTCCTTCGCTGAGGACGCTCTCCAGCTTGGCCACCTGGTAGCCGTCCATGGCTGCCTGCAGCGCACAGATCGGATCGATCTCGGTGACAATCACGCGGGAACCCTGCCCGCGGAAGGCCTCCGCAGCGCCCTTGCCGACGTCGCCATAGCCGCAGACGACGGCGACCTTGCCGCCCATCAGGACGTCCGTGGCGCGGTTGATGCCGTCCGGCAGCGAGTGGCGGATGCCGTACTTGTTGTCGAACTTGCTCTTGGTCACCGAGTCGTTGACGTTGATGGCCGGGAAGAGCAGCTTGCCCTGCTCAGCCAACTGGTACAGGCGGTGCACGCCGGTGGTGGTCTCTTCCGTGACACCGAGCAGGCGGGAGCCGATGCGGGTCCACTTCTGCGGGTCCCGGGTGAGGGAAGCCGTCAGCACGTCAAGGAAGACGCGGCCCTCGTCGGACTCGTCCTCCGCTGCGGCCGGCACGGATCCGAGGGCTTCGAACTCGACACCCTTGTGCACCAGCATGGTGGCGTCGCCGCCGTCGTCGAGGATCATGTTCGGGCCAAGGTCCGGGTTGCTGTCCGCGCCGGGCCAGGTCAGGATCTGCTCGGCGGTCCACCAGTATTCCTCGAGGGTCTCGCCCTTCCACGCGAACACTGGAACACCCTGCGGGTCCCCAACCGTGCCCTTGCCCACCACAACGGCGGCTGCGGCTTCGTCCTGGGTGGAGAAGATGTTGCAGGAAGCCCAGCGGACCTCGGCGCCCAACGCGGTGAGGGTTTCGATCAGCACGGCGGTCTGGACCGTCATGTGGAGGGATCCGGCAATCCGGGCGCCCTTGAGCGGCTGGCTGGCACCGAACTCTTCGCGCAGGGACATGAGGCCGGGCATCTCGTGTTCCGCAAGGCGGATCTGGTGGCGGCCGGCCTCGGCCAGGGAGATGTCGGCAACCTTGTAGTCGAAAGTCATGTGAGTCCTTGTGTTGTATCCGGGGAGTTTTGGAACGGAGGGATGGCGCGGCCCTTCGGCGAACTATGGGAAGTTCGGTGCCGGGCGGGCGCGCGATGGGCCGGCCGGTCAGTTATTCGGCGCTGGCAGGGTCTTCCGCGGCGGAACTGGAGGACGCGGAACCGGACGCGGCGGATGCCCGCCCGCCGTCGTGCTGGTCCGAAGAGGCGGCGGTAGCGGCGGAAAGCAGTTCCGGCGGCAGGAGCAGCGGGATGCCGTCCTCGATGGCGTAGCGCAGCTTTTCCCCGGAGTCACCGGCGGCGGTCGAGACGAGTTCTTCGCCTTCCTGGACCAGCGTGGAGCCGGTAACGGGGCAACGCAGGACAGACAACAGGTCAGGACTGATCTTTGGCATAGTGGATGCTCCTGATGGGCGCCGCAGCGGGCGCACCGGTGGCCGATGGATTTGCAGCTTCCAGCGTACAAGCTTCCCGGCGGTGCCGCGTTTTGGGACGGATGCGGCTTAGGACGGTTCGCGGAGGATGCGCAGGTGTCCGCGCCGGGTACCTTCCCCCACGGGAGGGGCCTCGAGCGCGGCGTGCGCGGACCGCTGGCCCGGAACAGTGTCCGCGGCGGAGGGCCGCAGCGCCGCCTCCCGGACGGCGTTGGCCAGGGCCAAAAGGTCATCGGGACCCGGCTGCGGCGGCGTGGCCGGCATGGCCAGGCGCAGGACTTCCCAGCCTCTCGGCACCGTCAGCGACCCGGCGTGCTGTTCGCACAAATCGTAACAATGCGGTTCCGCGTACGTGGCCAGCGGACCCAGAACAGCCGTGGAGTCCGCATATACGTACGTCAAAGTTGCCACCGCTGACTTGCGGCAGGCCGATCTTGAACATTGACGAATAGCACCCACGACATCACAGACTACTCCCCGTTTAAGGCGCCGCCGTGCATTCCGGTCCGTGGCGCCGCAGACAGTCCCGATGGCCCGTGTGGCGTTTCGGGTTATGTCGCGTATTTCAGGCGGCGGGTTTAGAGTCAATGTATGCAGCAATCGCACCACGTTCCGGGGTTTACGGTCCGGTTGGCTGACCCGGGAGCCGGCCAGCCGGCGGACAGCGCCACGCCCGCGGAAGCGGTCCGCGGGAGGAGCTTTCGAGAGCGCCGCAGGAACCGCCATGGCCGTGGCCTGCGCGGCGAACTGATGCTGCCCACCCTGCCCGGATACCGCACCCGTTCGGACCGCTTCGACGAGATGGTCATGGACTCCGCCCAGCGTCTGCATGACATCTGGGGGAAGCCCCTGGACGGTGTCAGATTTGCCGTTGACGAGATCCCGCAGGGCCTCGAACAGCTGGTTGCGGACCGGTCCCCCGCACCCATGGGCCTGTATGAACCCGCCACCGCCGGGGAAGGTCCGGTGATCACGCTCTACCGCCGGGTCATCGAGAACGCCTGCTCCGGCCGGGAGGAGCTCCAGGACCTGGTGCACGACGTCGTGGTGGAACGCACCGCCGAAATGCTGGGGGTCGCGCCGGAGACACTGGACCCCGTGTACCGACGCCGCTACTAGCCTTCCGCTAGTAGCCCAGTTTTACCGCGACCTGCTCCTGGCCGGCTGCGCCGGGGGCCACTGCCACCGTGGCGACGTCCGCGCGCCCTTCCTGCTCCAGCAGCACCGCGCCGTAGGCGGCATCACCGGCTGCTGACACAACGTATCCGAGCACGGGCGCCCCGCCCACTTCGTCCGGCACCTTAACGAGCGCCGTTGTACCGCCGGCAAGGTCAGCGGTGGCGGCTGCACGGAGCTTGCCGTCGGCCGTGATCGGCGTATAGGTGATCTTGGCCCGGTCATCGGGAGCCCCCAGGACCAGGTACCGCTCTCCGCTGCGCGGCACGGCCACCACATGCTGGCTGCCGAGCCTGGCTGACGACGGCGACCACGCGAAGTCCGTGGCGCTGTCCGACTTCAGCCCGCGGGTGACCCGGGCAGCAGCGGCGAACGAAACATCGGCGCTGGCCGCCACGGTGTACTGGCCGGCCGGGACACCGGCGAGGGAGACCTCGGTCACGGACCCGCCCTTGGCCGTGACAACGCCGCCGCCCGGCAGTGCCTTTTGGCCGTCGCGTCCATAGAGCTTGATTTCGACCACGGCGTCGGCCGGACCGGGAACAGCAATCTGCAGGGCCGGTGCGGCGTCGGCAAAACCCTGTTTGGCAGCGAGGGACCTGGCGGAAGCCGGATCCTGGATGTCCACCCCGGACATCACCTGCCGGGTTGCCGGGGCCACCCCGGGCACAATGAAGTCCACGCCGCCCGGCGTGAGTCCCCGGAGGGTGCTTTGCTGGACGACGGCGGTGACCGGCCCTCCGGCACTGCGTGCGTGGATGCTCAGCTTCTCCTGATCCGGTACCAGCCCGGCCAGCACGATTGAACGGGTAGTCCCCGGTGCGACCAGGAGCCCCCTGCTGCCGGGCGCCTGGATCTGGCCCTGCGCGCCGTACAGGTCCAGGCTGACGGTGGCCGGGGTGCTGGAGGCGTTGCTGAGGTTCAGTACGGAGGTCCGGCCCAGCGCGGTGTTCGCCCCGACCAGCCACAGATCGTTGGCCGGCTGCTGGCAGCCCGCGGCGGCCGAGCCCTGGAGGTCGCCGTCGGTGGCGGTGTAGCTCATGACGGCTCCGGCCGTGGCCTGCTGGTTACCCACCGCGTCCGCGCTCAGGACACTGACGGAGTCCACAGCCCGTTGGGACACGACGCCTGCCAGCAGTGGGGCGGGCCCGGCCGCGGCGGTGGGCGTGCCGGGGTCCTTGGCGATTTCGGTGAGGGCGGCGCCATTCAGCTCGGCCAGCCTGCTGCCGGGCAGCACACCGGCATTGGTGCTCAGCACGGCGGCGTCGACCAAACTCCTGGCCGTGGCCGACTCCGGGCTGAACTGCGGGTCCGTACCCACGGGAGTGCCTTCCAAAAGCCGGGCCGGGCCGGGGCAGATCCCCACATTGCTTCCCGCGGGGACGGCCGCCAGCGGCGCTTCAAGCTTGCGGCTGCCAGCGCTTTGCGGCGCCATCGACGCCGCCGCCACCAGGCTTCCCGCGGCAGCCACGATCACGACTGCGGAGGCGAGCCCGGCAACCGTTCCGCGGACGGACGTTCCGCGGACGGATTTTCCGTGTCCAGTGAACCGCTTCAGGCGGACGGCCGCCGGAGCGGGTACTGCTTCGTTGGTCCCTGCGTCAGAGCCGTCCGCCGGGACGTTTGCACCCGCCGCGGCGGTCACGCCGTCCCGGCTGGCTTCCGGTACGCCGTCGTTCTCGTCCTTATGCATGCTGATGTTCCTTACGCAGGGAGCCTTCGTCCCGGGAGAGGCCGGTGTTCGGCCGGCGGGCAGGCATCGGGACGGCCAACAGGACCGTCAGGCCGATGACGACCGCCTGGACGACCGCGGTCCACACCGCCCACTGGTTTTCGTAACGGATGGTGAGCTGGCCTGCCTGGGCGGGGAGCGTGAATGCCTGGGACCAGCCGGATGTGGTGGACGTCAGGCGACGGCCATCCATCCACGCTGACCATCCCGGATCGGCGCGTTCGGCGAGGACCACGAGCCGGCCTTCCGGTCCTTCCGGAACAGCGGCGTCAACGCTTTCCAGGCCGGACGGGACGAGCCCGATCGCGGCGCCGGAGCCGTCAACGATGCGTACCCGGTGGGCAACGTCCGCGGCGTCGATGACCGGCTGGTTCAGCGGGCTGATCCGCCAGAGCCAGCCGACGTTGGTCTGCCCAACAGCCACTAGTCCGGGCACGGCATCCATCCGGCTCGCGGTCAGCTGCGCAGCGGTGTCCGAGGCCCGGAGGACAACGAATCCGGCTCCGAGGCGTTCCAGCTCCGGACGCGGGTCAACGCCCTGCCCGGCGACTACGGTGGCCACGACGCTTCGCAGGGCTGCCGTGACGGCGTCGTCATCCCTGACGGTTTCCGCGCCGGGGTCGCCCATGATGTTGCGGGCGGCCGCGATGGTGGACAGGCCGTCCAGGGTGGTGCCGGCGCCTCTCACTATGGACGCATCAAAGGTGCCGTCCTCCAGCGTGTCGATAACCAGCGTCCTTGCCTGCTCCGGCCCCTGGCCGCGGTCGATGGCCGTGGCGGGAAGAGTGCGGGCGGCCGTGGGAACGATCTGCCGTGGGGTGCCCAACGGTGAGGTTTCCGCCGCTGCAGGTGCATCCCCGGATGCCGACTGTAAAAGGTTCTGCGCGGCCCAGGCGGTCAGGCCGGCCACGGGTCCGGCGAGGAGCAGCACCATGGCAAGGACGGAGACTGACTTGAGGGCGATCCTTCGGGCGGCCGGAGCGGCGGCCGGCTGCTCAGCGAAGGAGAGCAGCCCGTCGGCCCCGATCAGGGCGGCGCCCAGCAGCGCGAATCCGGCTGCGGACACGGCAGGTCCGGTGAAGGGCGTGACGAGCATGTCGGCGCTGGCGCCGGTGGCGACGTGGCCGGCGAGCCAGCCGCCGGCCAGGATGATCAGTCCGGCTACCCACAAGGCGCGGGCCACGCGGGTGCGCTTACCCGGGACGAACAGCGCCGCCGTCGCGAGGGCCAGGACCGGAGCCCCGACCAGCAGGGCCAGGAGCAGGGCCCACGGGACGGCGGATCCGTCGAACATCGGAAGGCCGGCCAGGCCGCCGTCGGCATCGAAATTGAGCGGTTGTCCCAGAATCTGCTGCCACAACGGCGCGCCATCAAAACCGAGCGGCACGCCCGGGTCTGCCAGCAGCGCCCGGGGACGGTCAAGCACGGAAACACCGAACGGAACAAAAAGTGCGGCGCTGGGAAACAGTGCCCACCATACGGTGCGGCCGCGCCTGCCCAGGAAGATCCCGGCCAGGACAACCACGAGGACGGACGGAAGCAGCAGCGACGGCGCCGCTGCCGCCACAACGGCAAGTGCCAGGCCCGCCGCCGCAGCGGCCGTCCAGGACGGTGTCCCGTTGACACCCGGCTTGGTGGGAGGCTTTTCCGTGAACCGCCGGTCCCCTGCTTCGGGAACGGCAAAGCGTCCCTGACCGCGGGCGGTGCCGGTGGCACGCAACAGCGCCAGTACCAGCAGCGGCATCATGATGTGCGCAACGAGTGCTCCCAACCGCCCTTGGTTCAGCGCGATCTGAAGGGCGGGCGCGCCGCCCCACACAAGGGCTGCCACGAGGCGGAACCGCCGGCGCGTGGTCACGCCGCCGGCCGCGAACCACGCGGCGAGGCCGGAGAGCGGCATGGCCAGCAGCAGAAGCCAGGCCAGGGCGCTGTTCGCGTCGCCTCCGCCGGCAAGGCCGAGGATCCACAGGAGGAATGCGAAAGGGTCGCCGCGGCCGGGCAGTCCTGCGCCCAGCCCGATCCACCAACCGGTCGCGTGGTGCCAAATGTCCGAGACCTTGGAGGAGAGCGGAATCAGCGCTCCGCCGGAGACGGCTTCGGCCCGGAAAAATCCGGAGAGCCCAATCAACGAGGCCGCCGCCGTCAGGAACACGGCGAGGAGGGCACCGCTGCCCACCCAGCCGCGTTCGGAGGTGGTCAGTGCGGCGAAATCGTCCGTGGAGTCACCGCTGGGCTGTTCGGCCAGCGGATCGGTCCTGGCGGCGTCCTCGGCCGAATCGTCGGCGCCCAGGGCTTCGATGAGGGAACGCCGGTGCGCCCAGACTTCACGCCGCGGGGTCTGGAGTCCTTTGATGACAGAGCGGCGGATCTTCCGGGTCCGGGCAGCCTCGCGGCGTCCGCGGATCACGGCACCGGGCCGGCCCAGTGCCACGAACGTCGCCATGAGCTGGGAGAATCCGTGGCCGGGGTCCTTGACGGCAATACTCAGGACGAGCTTGAAGAGGCTCCCGAGCAGCGCTCCCGCCGCGTGCAGAGGCACCTTCCACCACACGGCGTGCTTGAGGCGCAGGTGAACCTGGGCTTTGCGGGCGGCGCTGGCGCTTCCCAGCGCATGCGGCCGGTGCGAAACGTGGAACATCCGTGCGGTCGGCACCACCACCACGCGGTGCCCGGCCAGCCGGTTGCGCCAGCAGAAGTCGACGTCGTCCCCGGTGCCGGGCAGTCCGGGGTCAAAGCCGCCCAGTTCTTCCCAGACGTCCCGGCGCACCAGCATGCCGGCGGAGTTGACCGCAAAGGTATCGCTGCGGCCGTCGTACTGCCCCTGGTCAAGTTCGTCCGCCTCGATGAGGGTCAGCCGCTCAGCCCAGCGGCTGGTGGAAAGTCCGACGTCGATCAGGCGGCGCCGGGCGTTCCAGTCCAGTTGCTTGCAGCCTGCCACTGTCACCGACGGTGCCCGCTCCACGGCATGCAGCAGTTCGGCGAGGGCCTCCGGGGCGGGTGCTGCATCGTCGTGCAGCAGCCAGACCCACTCTGTGTCGGCCCCGGGCCGGTCAGGATCCCAGGGGTCCACGGCGGCCAGGCCGGCCTTGACCGCGTCCCCCATCCCGCTCCTACCCTGCTGGAAGGTGGTGATATTGGCTTCGCCGAACGCGTCGTCAAGCAGAGCCACGGAATTGTCCCGCGAGCCGGTATCGACGCCGATAAAAGCGTCCACCGGACGGGTCTGCTCCGACAAAGCCGCCAGGGTCATGGGGAGATAGTCACCGCCGTTGTGGGCGACCACAACGGCGGTGACATGTACTACTTGAAGAATTAGACTGCCCGCTTCCTCAGCCGACGGCGCTCGCGCTCGGAGAGGCCTCCCCAAATGCCAAAGCGTTCGTCATTCGACAGCGCGTATTCCAGGCACTGTGAGCGAACGTTGCAGGCGCCGCAGACCTTCTTGGCGTCACGGGTGGAGCCTCCCTTTTCGGGGAAGAAAGCCTCCGGATCAGTCTGGGCGCACAGTGCGTCCGTCTGCCATCCAAGTTCGCCTTCGTCGTCGAAGTCCTGTTGGAAGGGAAGGCCGATCCAGACCGGCTGCGCGGTGGTTTCCGAATGAAGGGTCTGCAGTTCCATCGGAGGATCGTGCAGATCATTGTCCTGGTCCGGGTTGCCAGCCAGCAGCGCCTCGTGCGCTGCCAGGAAAGCAGTTGCCTGGTCCTGCAGTGAATCGTTGGTGCTTTGGTTGTACCGTTCGGCAGCATCCGGATCGGCCGGATCTACATACCAATCGCTTGGTACCCCCCGCGAACGGTACTTTGCCGACGCCTGACCGGCGACGACGGCATCTTCATGGATACGCTCAACTTGCCCCATTATGGCGTCCCTCCTGATGTTGCTGCCCTTGCTGTGAATACCTGGACACTCGGTTGTGTGGCCTGTATTTGCGCAAGGGCTTTCGATAACTAATTACACGTGTGTAAGTCGTTGGGAGTCAAGCGGCAGCGGGATAATAATCAATTTGGAAGACAATCCGCCGCCACGCCACGCCCGGGGTTTTTTGGCCGACTCGCCGCAATCACCGCGATTTTGACAGCCTACTGACTAGTTTCTGGGAATTTCCCGGGAATCCGGGGGCTTATGCCCTCCGCGCTTCATTTAGGCTAACAAAGTTAGTTATCCGCACGTGTCGGAGATCACATGAGGCCGGACGCTGCGCCCCGGTCCCCTGGCTTCCTGCCCCGCCCCCGGACGCACCTCCCGCGCCCGCGGGCACCGTGGCAAGATGTTGGCATGAGCATCCCCGCGATCGACTTGATGACTGCACTGCGTTCCGGCCACTCCACTTCCCCGCGACTGACCTGGTACGGACCTGACGCCGAGAGGGTGGAGCTGTCCGGCCGCGTCCTGGACAACTGGGTCGCCAAGACCAGCAACCTGCTGCAGGACGAACTCGACGCGGAGCCCGGGACGCGGCTGCGGCTGGACCTTCCGGCGCACTGGAAGTCCATGATCCTGGCCCTTGCCGCCTGGCAGCTTGGGATGGAGATTGTCCTTGACTCCGGCGAGGCCGAACTGCTCGCCACCCACTCACCGGAATCCGCTCACCAGGAGTCGGGGTTCGACGCCGTTATTGCAGTGCCGCTTCCGGCACTGGCAATGCGCTGGCCCGGAGAGCTGCCGCCCGGCGTCGTTGACTTCGGCGCCGAGGTCCGCTCGCACGGTGACGTTTTTATGGCCCACGTCGATCCGGAAGCTTCCGGGCGGGCGGTCACGTCAGCGGCCGGCACGGCCCATGTGCACTCTGACCTGCTCACAGGCTTCGCGGCGGCCCACGACGCCGGAGTGCGGCTGCTGGTCCGCGCCGCGGACGGCCTCGAGGCTGCCCTGGTCCAGTCGCTGGGCGCCTGGCACAACGACGGCTCCGTTGTGCTTGTCCACCCGGACGTCAAGGTGACCGACAAGCTCCTCAGCGACGAACGCGTAAAGGGAGCCTAGGCCCCGCTAGTTCATCCGGTCCGGGCTCCGGTCCGGGCTGGGGAGGTCCGGGTCATTGAGCTTCGCTTCCGACTCGCTGCCGGGAACGTGGACTGCGTGCTTGTTCTGGTGGTGGTGCAGCTCGATGATCTCGTGGTCGTGCGAGAATGCCGGCTCTTCGTCGAGTTCCTTGTTGAAGACGAGGAAGCGGTAAGCGAAGAAGCGCACCACCGTAGCTACCAGGATGCCGGCCACACCGGCCAGGAACAGCATGTTCTTGTCCGTGATGCCGAAGGAATACTTGGCCAGGGCCGTGAACCCGGTGGAGATGCCGATACCGATGCCGTTGATCAGGATGAACATAAAGAACTCACGGATCACGTTGTCCTGGCGGCGATGCCGGAAGGTCCAGAAGCGGTTGGCGATCCAGGAGAAAATCGTAGCGACAGTGGCGCCCACAAACCTGGCTTTGGCCTCACTGTCCGTCATCGGGCCGTGCATCAGGTAGTAGGTCAGGCCGTTATCGATAACGAAGGCGACACCGCCGACGGCGCCGAACTTTGCCACCTCACGCCAGAAGAGTGAGGCGAGTCCGCGCAATCGTTCTGCAAGTGTGTAAATCATGACCCTCCATGGCCGTCTGAGATTTCAGGCCACAGGGCCAAGGACCCATTTTAGCCCGTAAAGCTGGGAGGAGTCCCGACGGCCTTGCAAGGCAGCCGGGTACGGGGACCGAAATGACGCAAAATCCGGGCCGAAACGATGCGAAAGCCCGGAACACCCCCGCTCTTCTGTAGGCTGGCTCTTGTGACTTTTCCAGTAATCGGCGTAGTTGGCGGAGGCCAACTTGCCCGCATGATGGCCCCCGCCGCAACGGCCTTGGGCTTTGAACTCCGTGTCCTGGCCGAAGGCGAGGACGTATCCGCAGTCTCCGCTGTGCCGACGTCGCCGGTAGGTGACTACAAGGACCTTGACGCCCTGCTGGAGTTCTCCAGAGGGCTGGACGTCATGACGTTTGACCATGAACACGTCCCCAACGACCACCTGCGTGCGCTGCAGGAGGCCGGCGTCAATGTACAGCCCGGCCCGGACGCCTTGGTCCACGCGCAGGACAAGCTGGTGATGCGCGCGGCCATCGACCGGCTGGAGCTGCCGAACCCGGTATGGGCCTCGGTTGCCGACGTCGAGGCCCTGGTCGCCTTCGGCGAGGACACCGGCTGGCCCGTGGTGCTGAAGACGCCCCGCGGCGGTTATGACGGCAAGGGCGTCCGCATCGTCGGGTCCGTTGCGGAAGCCGCGGACACCGCGGACTGGTTTGCGGCCATGACTCCCCTGCTGGCGGAGGCCAAGGTCGAGTTCAGCCGTGAGCTGTCTGCGCTCGTTGCCAGGACTCCGGACGGTGAATCCCGTGCGTGGCCCGTTGTCCACACCATCCAGGTGGACGGCGTCTGCGACGAAGTGATCGCCCCCGCCCAGGACATCCCCCTCGAAGTGGCGGCAGCTGCCGAAGACGCGGCGATCCGCATTGCCAACGAACTCGGCGTCACCGGCGTCATGGCTGTGGAACTCTTCGAGACCCCTGGGGTTGGCTCCGGCTTCCTGGTTAACGAGCTCGCCATGCGTCCGCACAACACCGGCCACTGGACCCAGGACGGATCGGTGACGAGCCAGTTCGAGCAGCACCTGCGCGCAGTGCTGAACCTGCCCCTCGGCGCCACGGACGCCTTGGGCCCGGTGGTAGTGATGAAGAATTTCCTCGGCGGCGAGAACCAGGAGCTGTACTCTGCCTTTCCGCAGGCCATGGCCACCGAACCGGCAGCGAAGATCCATTGCTACGGCAAATCGGTCCGGCCCGGCCGGAAGATCGGCCACGTCAACCTGGTGGGCGCCTCGGCTGCTGACGTCGATTCCGTCCGGCAGCGTGCCACGACCGTCGCCAGCATCATCCGTGACGGCCGGGCACCGGCCCGGACATCGCAAGACTCCGAGGAGACCGCATGAGCACACGCACAGCATCAATCCACGCCGCTGACACGGATTCAGCCGCGCCGATCGTGGGCCTCGTTATGGGGTCCGACTCGGACTGGCCGGTCATGGAAGCTGCAGCGGAGGCCCTGTCCGAATTCGGCATCCCCTTCGAAGCCGATGTGGTCTCGGCCCACCGGATGCCCACCGAAATGATCCGCTACGGCCAGACCGCCCACGAGCGCGGACTGCGCGTCATCATCGCCGGAGCCGGCGGCGCGGCGCACCTGCCCGGCATGCTGGCTTCCGTGACCCCGCTGCCGGTCATCGGCGTTCCCGTCCCGCTGAAGACGCTCGACGGCATGGACTCGCTGCTGTCCATCGTCCAGATGCCCGCCGGCGTGCCGGTGGCCACCGTGTCGATCGCGGGCGCACGAAACGCCGGCCTGCTGGCCGTCCGGATGCTGGCCTCCGGGACGGACGACCTCGCCGTCCGCCTGCGCGGCGAGCTGATCGAATTCGCCCAGGAGCTCAACGACGTAGCCACCCGCAAGGGCGCGAACCTGCGCCACAAAGTCAGCGAAGTGTTCTCCGACGGCAACGTCGTTCTCCGGGGCAGCCGTTAGGAATCAGCAGATGACCACCAGCCAATCCCGTCCCCAGGCCCCGCAGCAGGCACTTACGGACCCCGTCCGTAACCCCGGGAACGCTCCGGCGCCCGTCAGGACGAAGCGTGCGTTTGTCCTGCTGCTGCTGACCCTGTTTGTCCCCGGCAGTGCCCAGATCGTGGCCGGCGACCGCAAACTGGGGAGGATCGCGCTGCGGGTGACACTCGCTGTCTGGAGCCTGGTGATCGTGGCACTGGTGCTGCTGCTGGTTAACCGCACCCTCCTGATCGGGATCCTCACCAACACGGTGGCGTCACTCCTGATCATCGTCATCCTCGTTGCCCTCGCCCTCGGCTGGGCAGCGCTGTTCGTCAACACGCTCAGGCTTATCCGGCCGGTCCTGCTGGCGCCCGGGATGCGACCCATCGTCGGCGTCGCATTGGTCCTGGCGATGGTGCTCAGCAGCGGCACCCTGGGCTATGCGGCCTACGTGCTGAACGTAAGCCGGAACGCCATCGACAGCATCTTCGCCGGAGGTCCGGCGATCGACCCGGTGGACGGCCGCTACAACTTCCTGATGATGGGCGGCGACGCGGGCGATGACCGCACGGGCCGCCGCCCGGACAGTCTCTCCGTCCTCAGCGTGGATGCCAAGACCGGACAGACCGCCATCATCTCGGTGCCCCGCAACCTGCAGAACGCCCAGTTCAGCGAGGGTTCCCCCATGCGTCAGATCTACCCTGACGGTTACAACTGCGGCGACGAATGCCTGATCAACGCCATCAACACCGAAGTGACCAACGAGCACACGGACCTCTACCCCGGCGTAGCCGATCCCGGGGCCCAGGCAACGCTCGAGGCCGTGTCAGGGTCCCTGGGCATCACCGTCCAGGCCTACGTCCTCGTTGACATGGAGGGGTTCGCGAAGCTCATCGATGCCATGGGCGGCATCAGGATCAAGGCCGGCGGCTGGGTGCCGCTGAGCGGGGACATGGTGGATGAGGCCAACGGTATCCACGGGATGCCAACCGGCTGGATCCCGGCCGGCGATCAGCATCTGGACGGCTACCACGCCCTTTGGTACGGACGCTCCCGGGAGTTCGTGGACGACTACGCGCGTATCCAGCGGCAGCAGTGCGTCCAGCAGGCCATGCTGAAGCAGCTGGACCCGGCAACGCTGCTCTCCAAGTTTGAGGACATCGCGAACGCGGGCACCAAGGTGGTGGACTCCAACATTTCCGCGAGCCAGCTCGGCAGCTTCGTGGACCTGGCGATGAAGGCCAAGGGCAAGGAAGTCAGCCGGCTGACCATCGGGCCGCCGGACTTCGACGCCTCGTTCTCCACCGTGCCGGACTTCGACCGGATCCACGAGAAGGTTGACCAGCTGCTCGCCGCCCAGTCCGAAAAACCTGCCGGAGCGGCCGGGGACACCGGCGAGGATGACAGCATCGTGCAGCCCGGAACGGCCGCAGGTCAGGTTATGGCGGCCCCACCGCTGGCTCCCCTGACACAGCCCGCTCCGTCGCCGTCGGCGTCGGACTTCACACCGGTGACCACCACCCCCGATGGCGAGCCCATCACCGAAGAGATGCTCAACCAGTTCAAGCGTGAGGGCAACGAGCAGGCAATCCGGGACCTCGTGGCCACGAACGGCCAGTGCCGCCCGCTGTAGGTGCACGGCTCCACCTTCCTTCCGCCGTCCAGGCGCCAGCACGCATCGATGAATCTGCAGCAGCCAACCTGCTGCAACGAGATAAGGACACCAGGCTGTGTACGAAATTGAGAATGTCCTCCGGCCCTACGCCTGGGGATCAACCACCGCCATCGCCGGCCTGCTGGGCAGGCAGGCCTCCGGCGGCCCGGAAGCGGAACTGTGGGTGGGCGCCCACCCGGACTCGCCGTCCGTAGCCACCGCGGCCGACGGCGGGCCGCTGGCTTTGGATGAACTGATCAGTTCCGATCCCGAACACCACCTGGGCAGCGCCAGCGTGGCCGAGTTCGGCCCCCGCCTGCCGTTCCTGCTCAAGGTCCTGGCCGCCGAGAGCCCCCTGTCCCTCCAGGTGCACCCCACGCTGGAACAGGCACGGACGGGGTTTGCCCGCGAGGAGGCTGCCGGCGTCGACCGTTCCGCGGCGGAGCGGAACTACAAGGATGACAACCACAAGCCGGAGATGATCTTCGCCCTCACGCCGTTCGAGGCGCTGTGCGGGTTCCGCCCGGCGGCGTCGTCCCGCGCGCTTTTTGAACACCTGACGTCGTCCATGCGTGAGATGTCGGCGGAAGTTCCGCAGGTGTTCCTGGAGGTTTTGGCGGACCTCTCCGCCCCGGTTGGGCACGATGCCCTGAAGGCTGCTTTCATCAGGCTCATTGGCGGCGGCCACGCCGTCTCGCATGCGGTGCGGGAACTCGTGGCGGCCCTCAAGGCCGGGCTTCCGATGGCCCCGTACCAGACCGAGCTGTCGACGGTGGTCAGCCTGCATGGCCACTACCCCGGCGACCCCGGTGTGCTCATCTCGCTGCTGCTGAACCGGATCTCGCTGGCGCCCGGCGAGGCCGTATACCTCCCGGCAGGCAATATCCACGCCTACCTGCACGGCCTCGGCATCGAAGTGATGGCGTCGTCGGACAACGTCCTCCGCGGCGGCCTCACGCCCAAGTTCGTGGACGTTCCCGAACTGCTGGCCACTGTTGAGTTCGAGGCGGTGGGAGTGCCGATGCTGGACGCTGAGGTGTCTGCGCTGGGCCAGGAACTCTACCGGCCGCCGTTCCGCGAATTCCAGCTGCAGCGGATCGTGCTGGAGCCCGACGGCGCCGCCGTTCCGTTGGCGCAGTCCGGTGCAGCCGTGATCATCGTGGTGTCCGGCTCGGTCCTGCTGGACTCCCCCAGGGGCGACCTCCACCTTGACCGCGGGACCAGCGCCTTCCTCCCAGCAGCGGAGGCTCCGGTCAACGTACACCCGGTTGCCGGCGCCCCTGGGCAGGCCGTTGCCTTTGCCGTGACCACCGCCGCCGGGTCCTGATCCGGTGGAGTACTTCCTGCAGACCCCGCAGTGGGCGGATTTCCAGCGGTCGCTCGGGCGCACGGTCCACGAACAGTCAGGTCCCGGGTGGAGCTTCCTGGCCGTTGAGGAGAAGAACCCGGCGGGGAAGGTCCTCTACGCCCCGTACGGTCCGGTAGCGGCTTCCCTGGAAGCCTTCGACGACGCGCTGGCGGCTCTTGTGGCCATGGCCCGGAAAAGCGGTGCAGCGTTTGTCCGGATCGAACCGGTCAGTGCCGGATTCGACGCTGCTGGGTCCGGAACCGTGCTGCGGAGCCGCGGCCTGCAGCCCGCTCCGGTCAGCCAGCAGCCGGAACTGAGCTGGATCGTGGACCTGGAGCAGGACTTCAAGGACGTCCTCGCCGCCATGAAACCCGTGAACCGGAATCTCTACCGGAACATCCACAAGAAGGACGTGACTTTCCGGACGTCGCAGGATCCGGAGGACATCCGGGTGCTGTTGAACTTCCTGCACATGACGGCCAGAAGGAGCGGGTTCAAGCCGCAAAGCGATGAGTACCTGAGCCAGGTGGCCCGTTCCCTCATGCCTGCAGGTGCGGCCACGCTGTTCATCGCCGAACGCCACGGCGGCCCCATCGCTGCGGCCCTGGCCTACGATTCCGCCGACACCCGTACCTATGCCCATGCGGCCCTGGACGACTCGCACCGGAAGCTTAGCGCCGGCATACCGCTCCTGGTCACACTCATGGCGGACGCCAAGGAAAAGGGCCTGAAATACGTGGATCTGTGGGGTGTGGCACCGGAGGACCAGCCGAACCACAAATGGGCCGGGTTCACGGCGTTCAAGAAGTCATTCGGGGGGCGCGAGATCGCCTACCCGGGCACCTGGGACCTGCCCGTGAAGAAGTTCCGCTACGGCGCCTACCAGCTGGCCCGGAAGGCCCGCGAAAAACTCCGCGCCCTCCGCAGCTGACCCACCCCGCGACCTCCCCGAGCGCGAACTGGCAGCTGATGCCCTCAAATTCACCATTTGGGGGCATCAACTGCCAGTTCGCCGCAGAGTCTTCGCGCCGAACGGGTCCAACAGGGCCCTGACCCTGTCGACGACGGCGGGCCTTTCACCTTCGAGGTCGTGCTTGTCGACCCGAAGCTCCCGCCAGCCCAGGCTTTCGGTCAATGACTGGCGTTTGATGTCGCGGCGGTACTGGTCCGGATCGCCGTGGTGAAGACCGTCATACTGAAGCGCGATCCGGTGCTCAGGGTAGGCGGCATCGGGCCAGACCACCGGATGACCAAGACCGTTGCGCAGTACCATATTCAAGGCAGGCTCGGGAAGTCCGGCCCGAACCAAGGCGAGGCGCAACATGGTTTCGGGGGCCGAGTCCGCTCCGACGCGGACCAGATCCAAGGCGAGCCGCGCCTTCTTCACACCGCGCATCCCCGGGTGTTGGCTGATTATCCGCTGTAAGTCGGGGACTGCGGCCAGCGGCTGCCGCCGCAGAGGGAAATCTTCGCCGTGTTCGACGACGACCGAGTCGCCGGCCGCGACCAGTTCGTCGAAGGCCAACACCGACGCGAGGTCCAGCCAGGTGCGCGCAGGCGAGGTGAGGCGGACGCCGTCGGACATCACAACTTCGCCCTCTTTGAACGACAGTTGGTGGCCCACCACACTTCGCCGGCGGGGTTTACAGCTGTCGGCCGGGCGGGCGATGTGGATCCGCCAATCGGCGTCCAGCCAGCCCGGCAGGCAGATGCGCCAGAGCCGGGCAGCCGCCGAGTGGGTAAGCACGCAACCCGGGTCGAGGCGGGTGTAGGCACGGACGTTGTCGGCCGCACTCCCGGTGCTGGCCAGGGGCAGCCTGACCCCGCGGGACGGGGTGAAGATGCCAGCGCGGCTCAGCTGATTTCGGCTGAGACCCAGCTCATCGGCGTCGGTAACGAGGAAGGATCCATGCGGTAGCTGAGGTGGCATCGGCGTCCGTGACATGGTCCATTCTCAACCGAAATACGACTGTGCCAACGGTTATCCACAGGACGGGATTCCGCCTTAAACGCGAACTGGCAGCTAATGCCCTCAAAAGTTGGATTTGAGGGCATTTGCTGCCAGTTCGCGCCGATAAAGCGGAGGAACTAGCTCTTGCGGGCGTAGCCTTCCCACTTGCTGGCCTGGTGCTCGCCGTCCACGAAGCGGATGGTGCCGGACTTGGAGCGCATGACGATCGACTGGGTCAGGACCTTGTCCTTGGAGTAGCGCACGCCCCGGAGGAGGTCGCCGTCGGTGATGCCCGTGGCTGCGAAGTAGCAGTTGTCGCTGGAGACGAGGTCGTTCGTGGAAAGCACACGATCGAGGTCGTGCCCGGCGTCGATGGCCTTCTGCTTCTCGTCATCGCTCGTGGGCCAGAGGCGGCCCTGGATGACGCCGCCGAGGGACTTGATGGCGCAGGCCGCCACAATGCCTTCCGGTGTTCCGCCGATGCCCATGAGCGCGTCAACGCCGGTGCCGGAGCGGGCCGCAGCAATGGCGCCGGCGACGTCGCCGTCCATGATGAACTTGGTCCGGGCACCGGCTTCGCGGATTTCCTCCACGAGGGGACGGTGGCGGTCCCGGTCCAGGATCATGACGTTCAGTTGGTTGACCTTAACGCCCTTCGCCTTGGCGATTAAATGCAGGTTCTGCTTGACGGGGAGTCGCAGGTCGACCATGTCCGCCGCTTCCGGGCCCGTGACGAGCTTCTCCATGTAGAACACGGCGGAGGGGTCGAACATGGAGCCGCGCTCGGCGACGGCCAGGACGGCGAGGGCGTTGTTGATGCCCAGGGCAGTCAGGCGGGTTCCGTCAATGGGGTCGACGGCGACATCGCACTCGGGGCCGGTGCCGTCACCTACGTGCTCGCCATTGAAAAGCATGGGAGCTTCGTCCTTCTCACCTTCACCGATGACCACAACACCATTGAAGTGGACGGTCTGGAGGAAGGAGCGCATGGCGTCGACTGCTGCGCCGTCAGCCTTGTTCTTATCGCCGAAGCCAACCCAGTGGCCACCGGCAATTGCGGCGGCTTCGGTGACGCGGACAAGTTCCAGGGCAAGGTTGCGGTCCGGCTCGTCAATGCCAACGGCAAGCGACGGGGAAATCGTGGAATATTGCTGGGTCATAGGCGCTGGTGACACGTGAACCTCTTCTTCGAGTGGCGATCATTGAACCCGTACGGCCGGTATCAGCCGTCACGGTGATTCCTCTGGTACTGATCATAGTCGCGGGAGCATCCGAAGGTCATGGGATGACCACCCCGTGAAACACGGCGCTTCCTCACCGAAGGAACGGCACGAATGTGAGAACCGCGTTCACATGGGCGACTATAGAAGCGTGAGCGAAACGCAGGACAAGTCCACCCCCGACACCCAGACGCCCGGCACCGGCTCCCCCGCGGGCACCACCGGCGCTGCCGATGCGCCCGTCGTTAAGCCGGTTATCCGCGCTGCGGCGGCGAAAAGGGCCAACGCCTCGGTCATCGGCATGCTCATCGCGCTGGTCGTGAGCGTCGGCGCATTTCTCCCCATCGTCTTGATGAACCCCTCGCCGAAGTCCGAGGGCTACCGGCCCAACGTCGACGTCAGCGCCATCGCCCAAAACGCGGCGGGTGTGGCGGGATTCACACCGGTAGCACCCGGGACCGGCGACACATTCAGTCCGAATTACGCCCGCTGGGAGTCCGGAACGGGTAGCGGGGTGCCCGTGTGGGAGGTCGGCTACCTCACGCCCAAGGAATCCTTCATCGGCCTCGTCCAGACCGCCCGGGCAAATCCCACGTGGCTGCTCCAGCAGACGAAGAACGCCCCGGTCACGGGAAGCCGCAACGCCGGCGGCCTCGACTGGGAACTCCGGGATACCGGCAAAGGCGAGAAGAGCATGGTGCTCGAACACAAAGGCACCACCGTTGTCCTGACCGGCACGGCGCAACTCGACGAGTTCGCGGTCCTGGCTGACGCCGTCGTGAAGTCACTGGAAAGTAACCCGGCCGCCACGGTTTCACCCTCGGCCACCCCTTCACCGTAAAGTAGCCCCGTGGCTACTTACCTGACTCCCGCGCTGGCTTGGCGGCGACTGCGCGAAGGAAATGAACGCTTCGTCGCCGGCGAATCCTCCCACCCCAACCAGGACGCGTCCCGGCGCTCCTCGCTCGTGGAGAACCAGCACCCTTTCGCAGTCATCTTCGGCTGTTCGGATTCCCGCCTCGCGGCAGAAATCATCTTCGACCTCGGCCTGGGCGACGCTTTCGTCGTCCGCACTGCCGGCCAGGTGATTGACGACGCCGTGCTCGGCTCGCTCGAATACAGCATCAGCGTGCTGGGTGTTCCGCTGATTGTGATCCTGGGGCACGACAGTTGCGGAGCGGTCAGCGCTACGAAGTCCGCCGTCGAAACCGGCCAGATGCCGGTCGGCTTCATCCGCGACCTCGTCGAGCGGATCACGCCGTCCGTCCTGACCTCGCTCCGCAACAACGAGACCGAAGTCAACGAGATGGTGGTCGAGCACGTCAAGCAGACCTCTCAGCGGCTGGTGGACAGCTCGCGCGTGATTTCCGCCGCAATTGATACGGGCCGGGCCGCAGTCATTGGATTGTCGTACAGCCTCGCGGACGGCCGGGCGGACCTCGTTTCGGGAATCGGCGAGCTCTAAAGTGACGGCCCGGGGCACTTCACGGTTTTAGCCCCGGCCGCCAATCGCCCTAAGCTAGCCCCATGACTTCCACTGAAGAATTCCGCATTGAACACGACACGATGGGCGAAGTCCGCGTCCCCGTGAACGCCCTGTACCGTGCACAGACGCAGCGTGCAGTTGAAAACTTCCCCATCTCCGGCAAGACCTTGGAGCGTGCGCACATCGAGGCGCTCGCCCGCGTCAAGAAGGCGGCTGCCCAGGCCAACGCTGAACTGGGTGTGCTCGACGGCGAGCTTGCCAAGGCCATTGCAGACGCTGCGGATGAGGTGGCCGCCGGCAAGTACGACGGCGACTTCCCCATCGACGTCTTCCAGACGGGCTCAGGCACGTCCTCGAACATGAACACCAACGAGGTCATCGCGGAGCTTGCCTCCCGCGCCCTCAAGGCCGCCGGCAGCGACAAAGTTGTCCACCCGAACGACCACGTCAACGCCTCCCAGTCCTCCAACGACGTCTTCCCGACGTCGGTCCACGTTGCAGCCACCTCCGCCCTCATCAACGACCTCATCCCGGCCCTCGGCTACCTGGCCGCGTCGCTGGAGCGCAAGGCCGTGGAGTTCAAGGACGTCGTCAAGTCCGGCCGCACGCACCTCATGGATGCCACCCCGGTGACCCTGGGCCAGGAGTTCGGCGGCT
The DNA here is from genome assembly GCF_040683875.1 of Arthrobacter sp. NPDC093128. Lineage (NCBI taxonomy): Bacteria > Bacillati > Actinomycetota > Actinomycetes > Micrococcales > Micrococcaceae > Arthrobacter > Arthrobacter sp. NPDC093128. The sequence goes on along the minus strand of NZ_JBFBEY010000002.1, from coordinate 129,643 downwards.
ACGCCGCGCAGGTCCGCTACGGCATCGAGCGCATCAACGCCTCCCTCCCCCGCGTTGCCGAAGTTCCCCTCGGCGGAACCGCTGTGGGCACCGGCATCAACACCCCCGCCGGGTTCCCGGAGCGCGTCATCGAACTGCTCGCCACCGACACCGGGCTTCCGCTGACCGAAGCACGCGACCACTTCGAAGCCCAGGCCAACCGCGACGGCCTCATCGAAGCCTCCAGCCAGCTGCGCAACATCGCGATCTCCTTCATGAAGATCAACAACGACCTCCGCTGGATGGGCTCCGGCCCCAACACCGGCCTCGGCGAAATCGCCATCCCGGACCTCCAGCCGGGCTCCTCGATCATGCCGGGCAAGGTCAACCCGGTCATCTGCGAGGCGTCGATCATGGTGTGCGCCCAGGTCATCGGCAACGACACCGCCATTGCCTGGTCCGGCACCAACGGCGCCTTCGAACTGAACGTCGGCATCCCCGTCATGGCCGCCAACCTGCTCGAATCGGTGCGCCTGCTGGCCAACACCAGCCGCGTCATGGCCGACAAGATGATCGACGGCATCACCGCCAACGTCGAGCGCGCTCGATTCCTCGCCGAGGCCTCGCCGTCCATCGTCACCCCGCTGAACAAGTTCATCGGCTACGAGAACGCCGCCAAGATCGCCAAAAAGGCCGTGGCTGAGGGCCTCACGATCCGCGAGACCGTCGTCGCCATGGGCTTCCTGGAGCGCGGCGAACTGACCGAAGAGCAGCTGGACACGGCCCTGGACGTCATGTCCATGACCCGCCCGCCGCACAAGGCATAAGTCCGCACCGACTAAGTACGACGGCGGCCGCCCACCTTCCCAGCGAAGGCGGGCGGCCGCCGTCGTACTTTAAGCCCTCCCTCAGAGTTTTTGTCCAGATAACGGGACTTCAAGGCACTCCGTGTCCCGTTATCTGGCCAAAAACTCCAAGACACCGAACGAAAATTGCACTATTACAGGATTGGTGCAAAACTTCACTTTGTGAATAATAGTGCAACTAACGACGGGAGCCTGCGGGAGCGCAAGCGGGCAGCCACGCGCGGTTCCATCAGCGCCATCGCGCGGTCGCTGACGGCCGAGCGGGGCCTGAACGGCTACACCGTCGAGGAAGTGTGTGAACAGGCGGGCATCTCGCGCCGGACCTTCTTCAACTACTTCCCGTCCAAAGAAGACGCCATCCTGGGCCACGTGGACGACGAACTCCCCGAGGAGGTCTTCACCGACTTCATCCGCGGCGGCGCCGCCTCCCGTTCCGGCGAGATCTCCCCCACCCTCCTCCAGGACCTGGTCGGGCTGGCACTGAAAATGTCGGAACGGATGAGTTCCTCCGAAGAGGAGACCCGCCAGCTGATCGGCGTCATCAAGAAAGAGCCCCAGCTGATGCTCAAAATCATCGGCGCCACGGAGGAACGGGAAGCCCACTTTGCCCGCGTCCTCGCCGCCCGCGAAGGCGTGGCCCCGGACCATCCGGTGGTCCGGATGGCGGTGGTGGCCCTGGGCAGCATCGCCCGGCACACCAGCATGGCCTATTTCTCCGAAGGCAACGCCCGGTCCTACCAGGACCTGCTGCTGGAAAACATCTCCTCCGCGCGCCTGCTCTTCTCGCAGCCCCTCAACCTCCCTGAACAACTCTTCGCAGAAGGACACCAATGAGTACCGCCGTCAACCCCAAGGCAGCAGCCGGGCCGCTGCTGCTGACCCAGAAACGCATCTGGATCATTTTCTCGGCCCTGATCGCCGGGATGCTGCTCTCCAGCCTGGACCAGACCATCGTCTCCACCGCGATGCCCACCATCGTGGGCAAGCTCGGCGGCGTGGAACACCAGGCCTGGATCACCACCGCGTACCTGTTGGCCACCACCATCGTGATGCCCATCTACGGCAAGTTCGGTGACGTCCTGGGCCGCCGCAACCTGTTCCTCGTCGCCATCGCACTGTTCACCCTCGCCTCGGTGGGCTGCGCCTTCGCCACCGATTTCTGGGGCTTCGTGATCTTCCGCGCCATCCAGGGCCTGGGCGGCGGCGGCCTGATGATCCTCTCGCAGGCCATCATCGCCGACATCGTCCCGGCCAAGGACCGCGGCAAGTACATGGGCCCGCTCGGGGCCATCTTCGGCCTCTCCGCCGTCGCCGGTCCCCTGCTGGGCGGCTACTTCGTTGACCACCTGACCTGGGAATGGGCCTTCTACATCAACATCCCCATCGGCATCGCCGCCTTCACCATCGCGTGGTTCACTTTGACCCTGCCGAACAAGAAGGCTGAGAAGCGGATCGATGTCCTCGGCGTCCTGCTGCTCTCCGCGGCCACCACATGCCTGATCTTCTTCACCGACTTCGGCGGCAAGAAGGACGAAGGCTGGGATTCGCCGCTGACCTGGGCGTTCGGTGCCGGCCTGGTCGTGGCCGCTGCTGCGTTCGTCATGGTGGAACGCCGGGCCGAGGATCCCATCATTCCGCTGGGCCTGTTCAGGAACCGGATCTTCGTGAACTCCACCGCCATCGGCTTCACGCTGGGCCTGGGCATGTTCGCAGCCATCGCGTTCGTCCCCACGTTCCTGCAGATGTCTTCCGGGACCTCCGCGGCCGAATCCGGGCTGCTCATGCTGCCCATGATGGCGGGCCTCATGGGCATGGCGATCTACTCGGGCATCCGGATCTCCAAGACAGGCAAGTACAAGATGTTCCCCATCATGGGCGCTGCCCTCACGATGGGCGCCATGCTGTGGCTGACCACCCTGACCGCCGACACCCCCATCTGGGTCATCTGCGTCCAGCTGTTCGTCTTCGGCGCCGGCCTGGGCTCCATCATGCAGGTGATCGTCCTGGTAGTGCAGAACTCCGTGCCTGCCGAGCAAATCGGCACGGCCACCAGCACAAACAACTATTTCCGCGAAGTGGGTGCGTCCTTGGGCGTGGCCGTGTTCGGCTCCATCTTCACCTCGCGGCTGGCAGAATCCCTGACCAACGCCTTCACGGGGGCGGGCGCTTCCGCCGACCAGGCCGCGCAGTCCACGCAGACCCTGGACCCGCAGGCCCTGAGCCAGCTGCCGGAACAGCTCCGGGACGCCATCGTGAACGCCTACGCCGATTCGCTGGCACCGGTGTTCTGGTACCTGCTGCCGTTCCTGGGCATCGCGCTGGTGCTGGCTCTGACCCTGAAGCAGATCCCGCTCTCCGACACGGCCGGCATGGTGGCCCGCGGCGAGGCTGTGGGCGGCGAAGAAGCGGAGCGCCTCGAAGCGGAGAGGCAGGCCGCCGCAGTCTAGAAAAAGACCGCAGGAAGGCGCTGCCGGGGGGCTCAGGGTTCGTAGTGGACGCTGTCCTCCGGCAGCAGCGCCCGCCGGATGCACTCCCGGTCTCCGGGCCTGAGTTCCGGCAGCCCGTCCAGCGGGAACCAGCCCACCGCCAGGGATTCGTCGTCGTTCACGCGCGCTTCACCGGAGACGTGGCGGCAGCGGAACACGATGTCCAGGAAGTCGCACACATCGCCGTTGGGGAAGGTCACGGGGCCCACAACGCCGACCGACAGCATACGCTCCGTTTCAGCCACGACGGCGGTCTCTTCGAAGATCTCCCGCACCAGCCCGGGCGCGGGGTGCTCGCCAGGCTCCAGCATTCCGGAGATCAGGGCCCACCTCCCGTTGTCTGAGCGCTGGCCCAGCAGGACGTGGCCGTCGCCGTTGAAGACAACTCCCCGCACGGCGGGAATCCACAGCGGGTCATGGCCTATTTTTTCGCGGAGTTTGAGGACGAAATCAGGTGCTGGCATAGCTTCAGCCTAACCGCAGCAAAGCCGGTGCAGGCTCTCAGCCCGCAGGCAGGAGCAGCATCGCGGCGGCGGAGCCGGCCAGCATGAAGGGGCCGAACGGGATGTCGGATTTAAGCGTGCCACGGCGGGCAGCGAGCAGGCCAAGGCTCCAGAGCCCGCCAAGGAGAAAGGCGGCGAAGGTCCCGGCGAACAGGTGGCCCCAGCCGAGGTAGCCCAGATACATTCCCAGCACACCGGCGAGTTTCACGTCGCCGAACCCCATTCCCGGCGGATAGACCAGGCGCAGGATGAAGTAGAAGAGCCACAGCACCGCTCCGCCGGCCAGGATGCGGACGCCCGGGATCCCGAAAAGCCGGGCGGCGCCGTCGGGCACTGCCTCGACGTCCGCGCCGGCCACCAGGACGGTGACCGCCGCCGCCAGCAGCAGCACGCCGCCCACGGCGTAGGACGGGAACACAATCCTGTTTGGCAGCAGATGGTGCCTGACGTCGATGACCGTGAGGCGCACGGCCATCACGCCGAAGTAGGCGCAGGCCGCCAGCAAGAGCCAGAAGGCCAGCGGGGTGGCTTCCCAAAGTTCGCCCAGTCGTTGGATCACCCTCGGATGCTACTGGATTTTCCCGTACCGCCGCTGAGCCCCGCGCGTAAACTGTGGATATGTCGACATGGGACGCGAGGCGCCAGGGGGAAACCGGTCAGCAGAATGGGCCCGCAGACATGGTCACGAAGTTCCGGAACCTCTGCCGGTCCTCGCCCTGGAAATGGCAAAGCCTCCGGTTCGAGTACGTGGACAGGCCCGATCCTGACCCGGACAACACCGTGCGTGCGTGGCTTCGCCGGCCCGGCGCCCTCCGGCTGGAGTCCGCTGCCGGTGTGGTGCTGCACAGCACCACGGGCATCAACGACTCAAAGGACGGGTTCTACGTCAGCTCCACCCGGAAGTCGTGGCTGCTGCCTCCGCATCTGGTCACCCCCGTTTACGACGACGGCGGACTGGTCCGGCGCCGCCCGGAGGCTGCGTACGGCGAACCCTGCTTCGGAAACGGACGCTTTGCCGCGGCGCTGGACCCGGTGGAGCTGGCCGGCAACGCCCCCGTCCCGATCGAATTTCCGAACACGAACGCGGTGGAACTCGGCACCATCACCGCCGTGGACCACGAGGGCCGCCCTGCGCTGGAAACCATGGTGATTCCCAACGCCGCATACACGCCCTCAGACCGCCAAGCGCCCCTGTGCCGGCCTGGACGCAACCTCATAAGGATCGACCTCGGCACCGGAGTGTGCGTTTCAAGCCGCTCCCTGGAGGACGAATCCAAGGACCTAGGCCATTGGCTCCGGATCCTGGCCGTGGATGAGTACATGCTGGATGACCTTTTCCTCGCGGAATCCATGAACCTGACGGACGTCCGCCGCCACATCAGCTGGGACATCTCACCGCGGCACATGACCGGCTGAGCGCTGTCTGGCGGCTAAGCTTCCCTGATGACCGACCTCTCCGCCATCTGGCCACCCCTGGGCCTCACCCTGACCACGCCCCGGCTTGTGCTCCGGCCTATCCGGGACGACGACATCCCTGCGGCCGTCGAAGCCGCGCTCTCGGGCATCAGCGAACCGGGCCGCAGCCCCTTCAGCACGCCGTGGAACGAATTTCCCGCCGAGAAGCTGGGCCCCAACATGGCGCAGTGGTACTGGCGCTGCCGGGCCGGGGTTTCCCCCGAAGCCTGGACGATGCTGCTCGGCATCTGGCACGACGGCGGGTTCATCGGCTGCCAGGACATTGAGGCCAGGGATTTCGCCACCCTGCGGACAGTCACCACGGGCTCCTGGCTCCGGAAGTCCGTGCACGGCCGGGGCCTCGGCAAGGAAATGCGCGCCGCCGTCGTCAGCTACGCCTTTGACCACCTGAAAGCGGATGTCGCCGAGTCCGAGGCAGCCGCCTGGAACGAAAAATCCCTGGGCGTCTCCCGCTCCCTTGGCTACGAGCTGAACGGTGTCACCCGCTCGGCCTGGGGCGGCATCAGGCAGGACGTGCAGATGGTCCGGGTGACCCCGGAAACCTTCAAGCGCCCCGACTGGACGCTGAAAGTGGAAGGCCACGAAGCCACGGCCAAGTACCTGGGGCTGTAAGCGAAGGGCTGTGGCCGGCGAACCCGGCCACGGCCCTTCACTGGTCCTGGTGCTAGATTTCCGCCCCTTCAAGCAGTTCCGTGACGAGTGCCGCGATCGGCGAGCGCTCGGACCGGGTCAGGGTGATGTGCCCGAAGAGCGGGTGCCCCTTAAGGGTTTCGACGACGGCGGCAACACCGTCGTGCCGGCCGACCCGCAGGTTGTCGCGCTGGGCGACGTCGTGGGTCAGGACGATCTTCGAGTTCTGGCCGATCCGGCTCATCACTGTCAGGAGCACGTTCTTCTCGAGCGACTGCGCTTCATCGACAATCACGAACGCATCATGGAGCGAGCGGCCGCGGATATGGGTCAGCGGCATGACTTCCAGCATGCCGCGGTCCATGACTTCCTCGACGACTTCCTGGCTGACCAAAGCTCCGAGGGTGTCGAAGACGGCCTGCGCCCACGGGTTCATCTTCTCCGCTTCGGAGCCGGGCAGGTAGCCGAGCTCCTGGCCGCCCACGGCGTACAGCGGCCGGAAGACGATCACTTTGCGGTGTTCGCGGCGTTCCAGCACGGCCTCGAGGCCGGCGCACAGCGCCAGGGCCGACTTTCCGGTGCCCGCACGGCCGCCGATCGACACGATGCCGACGGACGGGTCCATCAGCATGTCGATGGCCAGCCGCTGTTCCGCGGAACGGCCGTGCAGCCCGAACACGTCACGGTCCCCCTTGACCAGCCGGACCTGTTTGTCCGCGCCCACCCGGCCCAGGGCGGAACCCCGGTTGGAGAGCAGCACCAGGCCGGTGTTGACGGGCATCTCCGCGGCCGCCGGAATGAAGACGGGTTCGTGGCCGTAGAGGGTGGAGATCTCCTCCTCGCTCGCTTCGACCTCGGCCACCCCGGTCCAGCCGGAGTCCTTCACCAGTTCGTTGCGGTACTCATCGGCGAGCAGTCCCATGGCCGAGGCCTTGACGCGCATTGGCAGGTCCTTGGAGACAACCGTGACGTTGCGGCCCTCGTTGGCGAGGTTCTTGGCGACGGCGAGGATTCGGCTGTCGTTGTCCCCGCCGCGGAAGCCCGCGGGCAGCACCTCAGCGGAAATGTGGTTCATCTCCACCACGAGGGTGCCGCCGTCGTCGCCCAGCGGAATGGGACGGTCGAGTCCGCCATGCTGGACCCGGAGGTCGTCCAGGAGCCTCAGCGCCTTGCGGGCGAAGTATCCCAGCTCGGGGTCGTGCCTTTTGCCCTCAAGCTCCGTAATGACCACGATCGGGACAATGACTTCGTGCTCCGCGAAACGCAGCAGCGCGCGAGGGTCCGAGAGCAATACCGAGGTGTCGATGACGAAGGTCCACAGAGTGTCGTCTGTCCCGGCCTTTTCGCCGGATACAGCAAGACCGGCCGCAGCGTGATGATTCGCTGCACCGGTCTGTGAGGTGGCTCGCTTGGCGCGAGAGGTAGCTTTCTCTCCCTGGTCGGAAATGACGTCGGGCAGTTGTTCAGAAATAGCCACATCGACTCCAGCCCCGGGGCGCACGCCCGGATATTTTATAGGTGAGGCGGATCGGCCACGAGGCCGGTTCCGGCCTCCCATACATCCGGTGCGAAAATCCGCTCCATGTACTGGCCTCCCCGATTAGCCGGCATTTTGCCTGCTAATGGAATCAACGTAATTCCCCGCGGCTTTGTTTCCCAAACCATTCGTCGGCGATTCTTATTGCGGTCACGTGAACTCCGCGTGAACCGGCCATGACGGCCTTCCATGCAGGCAGGCCGCTGTCAGGAGCCGAAGCGCCGCTGCCTGCCGGCGTAGTCGCGCAATGCCCGCAGGAAGTCCACTTTGCGGAAGGCCGGCCAGAGCGCCTCGCAGAAGTAGAACTCGCTGTAGGCGCTTTGCCACATCAGGAAGCCGGACAGCCGCTGCTCCCCCGATGTACGGATCACCAGGTCCGGGTCCGGTTGCCCCCGGGTGTACAGGAACCGCGAGATGTCGTCGACGCTAAGTTCATCCGCGAGTTTGCCGATGTCCTTGCCCCTGGCCACGGCATCGTGAAGGAGTTCCCGGACGGCGTCCACGATTTCACGGCGTCCGCCGTAACCCACAGCAACGTTGACGTGGATTTTTTCATGTGCCGGGGTCCGGGCCGTGAGCTTGTTGAGCCGGTCGGCCAGGTAGTCGGGAAGCAGTTCCGGTGCGCCCATGGCATGGACGGAGATGTCCGCATCCTCATCCAGCCGGTCGAGGGTGTTCGCGATGATGCCCATCAGCAGGTCCAGCTCCTCGCCGGAGCGGTTCATGTTGTCGGTGGAGAGCATGTAGAGCGTGACCACTTTGACGCCCAGTTCCTGGCACCAGCCGAGGAACTCGTGGATCTTGTCGGCCCCTGCCTGGTGTCCCTGGCTGGTGGGCGCATTGAACTGCTTGGCCCAGCGGCGGTTGCCGTCCACCATCACGCCGATGTGTCTGGGGATTCGGTCCTTGTCCAGCGAGCGCAGGAGCTTGCGTTCATAGAAGCCATAGAGGATCCCGGGCCACTCCATCCGGAGACTCACCTGACTTCCTTGATGTACGACGGCAGTGCATTCCTAGGCTACCTGCCCGCAACCGGCACACGTGCACGGAGTGCCACCATTCGGCCATCCCGGGAGTTACCGAAAAGTAACTTACTGGAACGTAGTTTATTCTTGAGCAATGGAAAGCAATACTCCCCACCCGGGGTCGGGAGCAGGCCGCGACAGGAAATCAAGCCCGATGGACGATGCGGCAGTCCGCATCGCGGAACTCCTGATGATCAAGCCGAAATGGCGTGGCTGGATCCACACCGTGACCGCACCATTGGCTCTCGCTGCGGGGCTTGTCCTGATCCTGCTGGCCCCCACTGCCGACCTGAAAATCGCCTCTGCCGTCTACGCGGTGACGGGGGTGCTCCTGTTCGGGATCAGTGCCGTGTACCACCGCGGCAACTGGTCGCCCGGCGTCAAGATCGTCCTCAAGCGCCTCGACCACACCAACATCATGCTGGTGATCGCAGGCAGCTACACGCCGCTGGCGTGGGCCCTGCTGGAACGTCCCAAGGCTGTGGTGCTGCTGTGGGTCATCTGGTCCGGCGCCATCCTGGGGGTCCTGTTCCGGCTGCTGTGGACCCATGCGCCGCGCTGGCTCTATGTGCCCATCTACATCGCCCTGGGCTGCGGCGCCCTGTTCTACCTGCCGGACTTTTTCGCGGCCAGCATTGCCGCCGCCGTCCTGATCTGTGCGGGAGGCGCCCTCTACATAGCCGGGGCTGTTTTCTACGCGCTCAAGAAGCCCAACTTCAGCTACCACCACTTCGGCTTTCACGAGCTCTTCCACGCGTTCACGGTGTTCGCCTTTGCGGCACACTTCATCGCCATCGCCATCGCTGTCCTCGGCCGGCCTGCCTAAGGCGGACCCGCAGCCAGCCGCTCCAGCAGTTCGGCCACGGTTCCCACCGGGCGGTCACACACCATCCCGCGGCAGAGGAACACCTGCGGCGAGCCGTCGGGCGCCGCTGTCCGGCCCTCCAGCAGCGGCACGGCGGACGGGACAGCAGCCGCAGGCCCCCCGGCGTCGGGCGCCACGGCAACCACCAGCCCAGGGCTGGCGGACCGCAGCACGGCGCGGTGGAGTGCCGCGCGTGCCGGGCCGTCAGGTCCGACGACGGCGGCCTCCACCGGGCCCGCCAGCGCGGCCTGCGCCGTGGCCAGGAGCCATCCTGCCACCCGGGGCGCACGCGTTGCCAGCGGCGGGAGCACCGCGAGTATGTTTCCTGCCATGATCCGGTGGTCGGCGGAACCGGAGAGTGCGGAGTAGCTCAGCAGGGCTCCGGCAAACGCGGCCGCGCCGCTGGGTGTGGCGTTGTCGAAGGGTTCAAGGCCGGCCCGCTGCCCCTGTGCGTTGAACACCTGGGAGGACTCCCCGGCGGTGTCCACCAGTGTTCCGTCCGCACCAAACCTCAGGCAGGCGGCCTCCAGGATGGCTTCCGCCAGCTTGTACCAGCGCTCGGCACCCGTGACGCCGTACAGGGTCAGGAGTCCGTCGACGCAGAAGGCATAGTCTTCGAGCAGGCCGCCGATCCCCCTCGCCTGGCCGGCGTGCGACACCCGCACCAGGGTGCCGGGTTCTGCGCCCGGGCCCCCTGCGACCGGATCCTGCCAGTGGACCCGCTCAAGGTAACCGGCAGCCTGCCCGGCCGCAGCCACCAGGTCGGGCCGGTCCAGGACCGCCCCTGCTTCGGCCAGCGCGGCGACGGCCAGCCCGTTCCAGCCGGCCACCACTTTGTCGTCCCTGGCGGGCTGCGGACGCCCGGAACGCGCGGCCAGGAGGCGCGGCCGGATCCGCTCCCACAGGGCGCTCCCGGCATCGTCGAGCCGGCGCCCCGGATGCAGCGGAGAAGCCGACGCCGTCACGGTACCCCCGGCGCGGACGTTCATCAGCCGCGCCGCAGCGGCGCCGTCGTCAGGTCCCAGGACTTCCTGCAGTTCCGCCGGAGTCCAGAGGTAACTGGCCCCCTCGTGGTGCTGGCCGTCCACCACGGTGTCGGCGTCCAGTGATGAGGCGAACGCCTCCACTTGCCCTGCACCGGCGACGCCAAGTGCCTGGATCATCCAGTCCGCCGTGCGGGCGGCAACATCCGCCGCCTCGCCGGCGGGGAACACGGAATCGCCTCCGAGCCGGGTCCAGTGGACATAGGCACGCAGCAGCTGGGCATTGTCATAAAGCATTTTTTCAAAGTGCGGCACGGACCAGTCCCGGGTCACGGAGTACCGGGCAAAGCCGCCGTCCAGCTGGTCGAAAAGCGCCGAACGGGCCATCGCGGCGAGCGTCCGGCCCGCCATGTCCTTGGCCGCATCCGAGGTATCCGACGCTACCGCAGCGTGCCGGACCAGGAATTCCAACACGGGCGACGGCGGGAACTTCGGCGCGGTGCCGAACCCGCCGTCGTCCGGGTCTTCGGAACGGGCCAGGACGCGGACTGCTTCGGAGAGCAGGCCTGCGTCCACAGGATCCGGCGAACCGGTCAACTGGACGGCAGCCGCAAGCTGGGATTCGGCCATCCCCCGCGCCAGCGACTCGGCGTTTTGCTCGACGGCCTCACGCCGTTCCAGCCAGGCATCGCGGACCGCCTCAAGCACCTGGCGGAACGAGGGCCGGCCGGGCATGGGGCGGGGCGGGAAGTAGGTTCCGGCATGGAAGGCGCGTCCGTCCGGTGTGAGGAAAACGGACATCGGCCAGCCGCCTTCGCCGCTGATGGCCTGGGTTGCGGCCATGTACACGGCGTCCACGTCCGGACGCTCTTCCCTGTCCACCTTGATGGCCACGAAGTTGGCGTTGAGGAAGTCCGCTGTTTCCCGGTCCTCGAAGGATTCGTGCGCCATCACATGGCACCAGTGGCACGCGGCATAGCCGATGGACAGGAAGACGGGGACGTCGCGCTCCGCTGCGAAGCCGAACGCCTCATCGCCGAAGGGCCGCCAGTGGACCGGGTTGGCGGCGTGCTGCCTCAGGTACGCGGAAGGTTCCCCGCCCAGGGCATTGGCGGCCCCGGGCCGGGCTGCGCCGGCTCCCCGCCGGCCGGCTCCGCCGCTAGCTGCGTCCGCGGCCTTCATCACCGTTTGATTCCGTCCGGAGGCCGGCACCGCCCTGGGTGTCGGAAGTCTGGGTGCGGGAGGACTGGGTGCCGGAATCGCCGGTTCCCGGCGCCTCCAGCGCGTCCTGATCTCCGGCAGCCAATGCAGCCATACGTTCTTCCTCGACCTGTGCGCGGTAGCGGACGCGGCGGATGCGCCGCACCATGTCCACGATCAGCAGCGTGGTGGCCAGGACAAAGAAGGCCGTCATGATGAAGCCCCACATGCCCGGAGTCACCTGGTCTTCTGAGAGGCCCGGGCGCAGGGACGGCGTGGGGCTGGGTGCCGGGGCCGTCGCGAGGGCGATGAGCAAGTGATGCACGGTTAAACCTTCTGTGGAACGTATTGATGGCCCTGACTTCTACGGGTCATAGAAATGGGCTTGGCTCTATCTTAGCCCTGCGAAGAGATCCTTTTCCGGCAGTTCCACGGGCACCCGGGACTGGATCAGGGTGTAGTCCTCCCAGGGCCAGGCGCGGCGCTGCATGTCCGGGGACACGGCGAAAAAGAATCCCAGCGGGTCCACCTGGGTCCGGTGGGCGCGGAGCGCATCATCCCGGGCTTCGAAATAGTCGCCGCAGTCGATCTGCGTGGTGGTGGGATGCGTCGGGGCCGGCAGCGTGTGGCCTTCGGCATCAGCCTCGAGCCAGGCTGCGAGCCGTTCGGCGTAGGGCGACTGCAGTCCCGCCTCTTCCAGTGCAAAGTGGAGGGCACGGAAGCGGTCAGGGCTGAAGGCGCGGTCATAGTAAAGCTTGCTCGGCGCCCAGGGCTCGCCAATACCCACGTAGCGTTCCGGATCGCCGGCGGCTTCGAAGGCCTCGACCGCCACTCGGTGAGCCATGATGTGGTCCGGGTGCGGATAGCCGCCGTTTTCGTCGTAGCTCACGATCACCTGCGGCTTGAAATCGCGCACCAGCCTGACCAGCGGAGCAGCCGCCCGTTCCAGCGGCTGGAGGGCGAACGAGCCTGGCGGCAGCGGCGGAAGCGGGTCACCTTCGGGCAGGCCGGAGTCCACAAACCCGAGCCAGCGCTGGCGGATTCCCAGCACCTTGGCGGCGTTATCCATTTCCAGGCGCCGGGCGCCGGCCATGTCGCGCCTGGGGTGTGCCTCGTTCTCCACGGCAGGGTTCTGGATGTCGCCCCGCGATCCGTCCGTGCAGGTGGCCACCATAACGTCGACGCCCGCCGCGGCGTACATTGCCATGGTGGCTGCGCCCTTGCTCGATTCGTCGTCAGGGTGAGCGTGAACGGCCAGCAGGCGGAGCGGCTTTGACTGGCTTGCGGACGCTGTCATCTGAAACGGCTCACTTTCTTCGGATTTCAAGGTTGCGGGTCAACGGATGCGGGGACGGAATTTTCCCCTTCGGATCCACACTAAACTGGAATGGTGACTTCCGAGGATCAGCCGGCCACTTCCGCGCCGGCAAGTACCACCCTAGCCAATCGATACGGGGGCCAAAAGCGTGCCCTCTCCCGGAAGGCCAAGCGAAACATCGGAATAGCTGCACTGGCTGCCGGGATTGGTTTCATGGCATGGATCTCCACCTCCCTGAACACCGAAACCGTGACGTTCAAGGACATCGGCTACAGCACCACGGACGCCACCCAGGCGGAGATCGATTTCCAGGTCACCAAGGATCCCGACACCGGCGTCAAATGCGCTGTCAAGGCACTGGACTCCAAATTCGCCGTGGTCGGCTGGAAAGTAGTGGATATCGGGCCGAACCCGGCTGACGCCACCGCCGACGGCGGACGCACCACGGTCCACCGCGCGGTGGTGCGGACGGAGTCCCTCTCAGTTTCCGGTGTGGTGGACAGCTGCTGGATTCCGGACGCGGACAAGTAGCCGGCCGCAGTTCCCGTCCCGCTCCCGGCCTCCGGCTGTGACCCACACCGCAGGCCTTCTTTGGTTTGTCCACTGCATTGACTACAATGGATCAATACCTTTACCCCGCTGAGCTGGTTACTGAGTCCCACAAGTGGCCACCGTGGCGGGGTCTTTGCTTGTTTGACCTCAAACTTGTTTGACCACGAAAAAGGAGAAGTCCGTGTCTACCACCAACAGCGCAACTGCAGCTTGGCTTACCCAGGAAGCTTTTGACCGCCTGAAGGCAGAGCTGGACCACCTCTCCGGCGCCGGCCGGGCGGAAATCGTCCAGAAAATCGAAGCTGCACGCCAGGAAGGCGACCTCAAGGAAAACGGCGGCTACCACGCCGCCAAGGAGGAGCAGGGCAAGATCGAGGCCCGCATCCGCCAGCTCACCGCCCTTCTCCGCGACGCCCACGTCGGAGAGTCCCCGGCCGACGACGGAATTGTCGAGCCCGGCATGATCGTCGTGGCCAAGATCGCAGGTGACGAGGAAACCTTCCTGCTCGGCTCCCGCGAGATCGCCGGCGACTCGGACCTGGATGTCTTCAGCGAGAAGTCCCCCCTCGGCGCGGCCATCGTCGGCCACAAGGAGGGCGACAAGCTCAGCTACACCGCACCCAACGGCAAGGACATCACGGTGGAGATCATGTCCGCCAAGCCGTACGCAGGCTAGGGGCTTCAGCTCCGGAACCGCGGCAATAGCCTTATAACGAACGACGCCGGCCCTCCCCTTCGCGGGGACGGCCGGCGTCGTTCGTTAAGGCTTATCTTTCCGTCGCCTGGCGTTCCTGCGGAGCGCGCCGGGGCTTCAGCAGCATGGCAGCGGCGACGCCGCCGAGGGAACCGCCCAGGTGGGCCTGCCACGAGACAAAACCTGCCACGCCGGGTAGGACGCCGAACAGGATTCCGCCGTAGGTGAGGAACAGGACCACCGACAGCGCTATCTGCCACCAGTTGCGGTTGAAGAACCCGCGCACCAGCAGGAACGCGAAAAGGCCGAAGACCAGGCCCGAGGCGCCCACTGTGATCCCCCAGCCGCCGATCAGCCAGACCAACAATCCCGAGCCGAACCAGCTGAAGGCTACCGCCGTAAGGAAGACCCTGAGCCCGGACAGAAAAACGAGGAAGCCGAAGATGATCAGCGGCAGTGCGTTGGAGATGACATGGCCGAGGTTGGCGTGGAACAGCGGGAACGTGAGGATGTCCAGCAGGCCGTCGGCGCTTCGTGGCCGGAGGCCGAACGTCCTGTTCAGGGAATGGAACGTGGCAGCGTTAACCAGTTCGATCGCGAACAGCAGCACGACGAAGAGCCCCAGCACCAGCAGCCCGCCCTGTGCGCGTGCGGCAGGGGTATGCCTCGTTTGCGCCCGTCCCCCCGAAGCGTCAAGCACCATGGCCCCTAGTGGACCACGATCGGCTGGAAACCCTCGGCACGGAGTGCGCCCAGGACCTGCTCACAGTGCTCGTGGCCCTTGGTTTCCAGGTTGACGGTGATGGACACATCTCCCATGCTGATGGAGCCGCCCACGCGGGTGTGGTCCAGGCCTGTGACGTTGGCATCGTTCTCGGCGATGATCCGGGCGATGGTGGCCAGCGAACCGGGCCGGTCATCCAGCATCATACGCACCGTCATGAACCGGCCTGCAGCGGAAAGGCCCCGCTGGATCACCTTGAGCATGAGCATGGGGTCGATGTTGCCGCCGGAGAGGATCACCGCCGTGGTGCCGGGATTCTCGATCTTGCCGTCCATCAGGGCGGCCACGCCCACGGCGCCGGCCGGTTCCACCACCATCTTGGCGCGTTCGAGCAGGAAGATCAGCGCGCGGGCGAGGGAATCCTCGCTGACGGTCACGACGTCGTCCACGAGTTCCCGGATGATGCTGAACGGCAGCTGCCCGGGACGGCCCACGGCAATGCCGTCGGCCATGGTGGAGACCTTCTTCAACGGCACCAGGGCGTCCGCTGCGAGCGACGGCGGGTAGGCGGCAGCGTTTTCGGCCTGGACACCGATGATCCGGATGTCCCGGCCCAGCTCCCGGGCCCGCGCCTTCACCGCAACCGCCACTCCGGCCAGCAGACCGCCGCCGCCGACGCCCATCAGGATGGTGTCAACGTTCGGGATCTGCTCCAGGATTTCCAGCCCCACCGTGCCCTGGCCGGCAACGACGTCCACGTTGTCGAACGGGTGGACAAAAACTGCGCCGGTTTCATCGGCATAGCGCTGGGCTTCGGCGAGGGCTTCGTCCACGTTGTGCCCGTGCAGGACCACTTCGGCGCCGTGGCTGCGGGTGGCCGCCAGCTTGGGCAGGGCCACACCCAGCGGCATGTAGATCCGGGCCTTGATGCCCAGGCTCTTCGCTGCCACGGCGACGCCCTGCGCATGGTTTCCGGCCGAGGCCGCCACCACGCCGCGCTTTTTCTCCTCGGGTGCAAGTTTGGCCATGCGGACGTAGGCGCCGCGGACCTTGAACGAACCGGCCCGTTGGAGGTTTTCGCACTTGAAGAAGACGTCGCCGCCCACCATGCTGCCCAACGCCCGGGACGATTCCACCGGGGTCCGGGTAATAATCCCCTCAAGCAGCTTTTGCGCCTCCAGGACATTGTCCAGCGTGACGGGCAGGCTATTGAGGGTTTTCACGAACTAGTCTCCTTTGGGGAATTCGGCTGGGGCGTCCGGGCCGGCATGTCCGGCGGGAGTACCCGTTGACTTTGCGGCTCCATTGCCGCGGCCCGGATTCGCACCGGGAAGGTAGACATCCTTGAAGGTGTTGTCTTGGCTGGATCCGGAGTCCCCGGTTACATCCGGGCCCGCCGCAGCCAGCACTCCTTCATGTTCCCACGTTCTGGCAGCAATATATCGAATCGCCGAGTTTGCTACGGCAAGGATGGGCACCGAAAAGAGTGCGCCCGGGATTCCGGCGAGGTAGGAACCGGCCGCCACGGACAGAATGACCGCCACCGGGTGCAGGGCCACGGCCTTGCCCATAACGAGCGGCTGCAGGATGTGGCTCTCCAACTGCTGGACCAGCAGCACGATCCCCAGCATGACCAGCGCGTTGACCCAGCCGTTCGCCACGAGGGCAAGGAGCACCGCCACGGCTCCGGTGACCAGGGCGCCCACGATGGGGATGAAGGAGCCTATGAAGACCAGGACTCCCAGCGGAAGCGCCAGCGGCACCCCAATGATGGCTGCGCCCACGCCGATTCCCACGGCGTCCACAAAAGCCACGAACATCTGGATGCGGGCGTAGCTGACCATCGACGTCCAGCCCTTGCGGCCTGCACCGAAGGTGGCGGCGCGGGCTTTCCGCGGCAGCAGCCGGACCAGGAAACCCCAAATCCGGTCACCTTCAAGGAGGAAGAAAATCAGGATGAACAAGGCGAGGATGAGTCCTGCAGCAAAATGCCCGGCCGTGCTTCCGAATGAAAGGGCGCCGCTGAGGATGCTGCTGCTGTTGTTCTGCAGTGCGGCCGTGGCGTCCTGCAGATACTGGTCGATTTGGGCGGCCGTCAGGTGCAGCGGCCCTTCCGCCAGCCAGCCCTGGATCTGCTGGATCCCGGTCAGCGCTTCGCTCCACAGTTCGCTGAATCCCCGAACAAGCTGCCGTCCCACGAGCGCCAGGGAGCCGCCGATGAGGCCGAGGAAGCCCAGCACGGTGATGGCGACGGCGCCGCCGCTCGGGACCCGCCGGGCCTTGAGCCATCGTGTGATGGGACTCAGGAGGCCGGCCAGCAGGGCTGCCACCATCACGGGGATGATGAGGAAGCTGATCTTACTCAGCAGCCAGATCAGCGCGGCGCTGACCAGGAGAATGAGCCCCAGCCGCCAGGCCCACGAGGCGGCGATCCGCACACCGTAGGGAATGTCCTGGTCCAGTTCGCGGTCCGTCAGCACCCGCAACGGAGCCGCAGGTGCGGCTGCCGCAGCCGCTGCGGCGTCGGGCAACCCTTCGCCGGTTTGAGCGCCGGTTTGAGCGTCGGGGCTATGGTTTGGTGCGGCGTCCTCTGCTGGCGTCATAGCCTTATACTTCCCCAGCTGAGCCCCGATGGGAAACCGCCACGGCCACCAGCCGCCGGGCCCCGGCACGGGACAGACACGGTTAGTGGAAGCACCGGACTACAGGGACGCGCTGATGCCCCAGGTCATGGTGAAGGACTCCCCCGCTGCCAGCCAGCGCAGGCCGTCGCCGCTGTTGAACGCATTTGCCGGGCCGGTCATGGGCTCGATAGCCACAGCCTTTGGCCTGCCGGGGAACTTATCCGTGACGAAGACGTGGACGTAGCCGCACGATTCGTCCTGCCAGAGGCTCACGCTGCGGCCGTCGGACGCCTGCAGCGTCTGGCGCGCCACGCCGCCGTCGAGCACCAGGTCCGTGTAGGCGACGTCGATGTCCAGCTCGGCAACGGTCCGGCCGCCGCGCAGGTCCAGTTCCCCGCTGACGGGCTCCGCGCTGCGGGGTATGAGGCGTTCGTCCGCAATGAGCCGGCTGCCGGCACCCACCGTAAGGACCAAATCCTCGGCAGGGACGTCACCGAGCCTGAGGTAGGGGTGGGAGCCGAGGACGAAGGGTGCGGATGACTGGGAATCGTTGAGGAGCGTCTGGCGGACCACCAGGCCCAGGTCCTCAGCCAGCTCGTACTGCACGCGGTGCCGGACCAGGAAGGGGTATCCGTGCTGGGGGAAGATCGGGGCTTCCAGCGTCACCGAAAACTCGGACTCGTCCACGAGCGCGTACGAGGCGTTGCGCAACAGGCCGTGGCTGGCGTTGTTCCGGGACACTTCGGTGATGTCCAGCTGCTGCTTCCTGCCGTCCAGATACCAGACCCCGTCCTCCACCCGGTTGGCCCAGGGCGCCAGCGTGATCCCGGTGGCTCCCGGCGGGATGTCCGCGTCCCCGTACGTTTCCGTCAGCTGGACGCCGCCGCGCGTGTAGAGCCGCAGGCCCGCGGCCAGCTCCGTAACCACTGCCAGGGCATCACCGCGACGGAGTTCGTACTGGCCGCCGGACGCATAGCGGCGGGAATGAGGGGTGCTCGAAGTCATGGGCATAACCGTACCTGCTCACCCCTGCCGCCTCACCTTGCCGGAACCACGCAACGCAGCCATGTTAACTTTTGTTCGAAACTATTTCTTTTTGATCGCTTTATGGGAGAATTGGAAATGCCAGCCGTTCCGCCCGAGGACGGGGCTCCGATGGCAGCCGCTCGCAAAGGACAAGACGCATGACACACATCACCAGCACCAACCTCGCCGACGGCCGGGAGCTGCTCTATTTCGATGACGCCACGCCCGGAAAGAGCACCCGCAGGCCGGAGGAGACCCCCGACCGCCGTGAGCTGCCGGCCAGGAGCGAGCCGGGCGAAGTCAGGTTTGATGCACTGACCGGCGAGTGGGTGGCCGTGGCCGCGCACCGCCAGAGCCGCACGCACCTGCCCCCGGCGGACCAGTGCCCCATCTGCCCGACGACTCCGGCCAACCCCTCGGAGATCCCGGCACCGGACTACGACGTCGTCGTCTTCGAGAACCGTTTCCCCTCCCTCGGGCCGGCGCTGGGACCGGTTCCGGGCAATGCCGGCTGGGGAACCACCGGCACCGCCTTCGGCCGCTGCGAAGTGGTGTCCTTCACCCCCGACCACACCGGGTCCTTCAGCGGGCTGAGCGAAACGCGGGCACGCACCGTGGTGGAGGCCTGGGCGCACCGCACCGGGGCACTCAACGCGCTGCCGGGCATCCAGCAGGTGTTCCCGTTCGAGAACCGCGGCGCAGACATCGGCGTGACCCTTCACCACCCGCACGGCCAGATCTACGCGTACCCCTACGTCACGCCGCGCGCAGCCGTGATGGGCGCTGCCGCCCGGAAATTCTACGAGGACGCCGACGGCCGGCATACGCTGACCGGCTCGCTCCTGCGGTCGGAACGCGAGGACGGAAGCCGCATGGTCCTGGAAGGCGGGAATTTCAGCGCGTACGTCCCGTTCGCGGCCCGCTGGCCGCTGGAAGTGCACCTGGTTCCGCATCGCCAGGTGCCGGACCTCGCAGCCCTCAGCGGAGAGGAAAAAGACGAACTGGCGCACGTGTACCTCGATCTGCTCAGACGGCTCGATGCCCTCTACCCCACGCCCACGCCGTACATCTCGGCCTGGCACCAGGCTCCGCTCGATGAGCTTTTGCGCCCGGCAGGCTACCTCCACCTGCAGCTGACCTCCCCCCGCCGGGCGGAGGATAAGCTCAAATACCTGGCCGGCTCCGAAGCGGCCATGGGTGCTTTCATTAACGACACCACCCCCGAACTGGTGGCGGAGCGGCTACGCACCGTCACGGTTCCCGCATCCGCACTCAACCCACTCCCGGAAGGCGCACACGCATGACCGCCCCACTCAGCAACGGCGACCTGGGCAGCAGTGACCTCGCGGCACGGTTCCAGGACGCCTTCGGTTCCGCCCCGGACGGTGTCTGGCAGGCGCCGGGCCGCGTGAACCTGATCGGCGAGCACACCGACTACAACGACGGCTTCGTCCTCCCGTTCGCCATCGACAGGACAGCCCGGGTGGCTGTCCGCGTCCGCCCCGATTCAACCCTCCGGCTGCTGTCCACATACGGCGACCAGGGCATGACGACGGCGGACACCGCGTCGCTGGACGGCTCACGGGCCAAGGGCTGGACCAAGTACCCCCTCGGCGTCATCTGGGCGCTGCAGGAGCGCGGCATTAAGGTGCCCGGCCTTGACCTGCTGCTGGATTCCAACGTTCCCCTCGGCGCCGGGCTCTCCTCGTCCCACGCCATTGAGTGCGCCGTGATCTCCGCCCTCAACGACCTGACGGGCGCCGGGCTCAAGGACGAGCAAATGGTCCTGGCCACCCAGCGCGCCGAGAACGACTTCGTCGGAGCCCCCACCGGCATCATGGACCAGTCCGCCTCGCTCCGCGGCGCCAAGGACCACGCCGTCTTCCTCGACTGCAGGGACCAGAGTGTCCGGCTCGTCCCGTTCGAGACCGAACCAGCCGGGCTGGTTCTGCTGGTGATCGACACGAAGGTCTCCCATTCACACTCCGACGGCGGCTATGCCTCCCGCCGCGCTTCATGCGAGCTCGGGGCCGAAGTGCTGGGCGTCAAGGCGCTCCGCGATGTGGGCGTTGAGGACCTTGACGAAGCGGCCGGGCTCCTGGACGAAGTCACGTTCCGCAGGGTCCGCCACGTCGTCACCGAGAACGACCGCGTCCTGCAGACCGTGGAACTGCTCGGCAGTGCCGGACCGGGCGCCATCGGGCCCCTGCTCGATGCCAGCCACCGTTCCATGCGGGACGACTTCGAGATTTCGTGCCCCGAACTGGACCTGGCGGTGGACACCTCCCGCACCAGCGGAGCCATCGGTGCGCGCATGACAGGCGGCGGCTTCGGCGGCGCGGCGATCGCCCTCACACCGCTGTCGGCGGAGCAAGAGGTGCGCACCGCCGTCGAACAGGCCTTCTCCCGCGCGGGGTACCGGAAGCCGGACATCTTCACCGTCACTCCGGCGGCCGGGGCGATGCGGCTCGTGTAGCTCGGGCGTAGGCTGGGCGCATGTCAGAAGCTGTCATTGTTTCCGCCGCCAGAAGCCCTATCGGACGCGCTTTCAAGGGGTCCCTGAAGGACGAGCGGCCGGATGACCTGGCCGCGGCGATGGTCACGGCCGCGCTGGACAAAATCCCCTCCTTCGATCCGCACGGCACGGACGGCAGGGGCCTGGACGACCTCTACCTGGGCTGCGCCGAACCGAGCGGTGAAGCGGGCTCAAACATGGCCAGGGTGGTCACCATCCTCGCCGGCCTGGACGGCGTTCCGGCCGCCACCATCAACCGGTTCTGCGCCTCCAGTCTGCAGACCATCCGCATGGCCTTCCATGCCATCAGGGCGGGCGAAGGTGACGCGTTCGTGGCTGCCGGCGTCGAGGCCGTGTCCCGGTATCCCAACTGGGCCGGCGCGGGCGAAACCGACGCCGGCACGCACAACCCGCTCTTCGACTCAGCACGGCGGCGTACCGAGGCGCGGGCCGCATCCAACACGCCCTGGACCGACCCGCGGCTGGGCGGGCGCATGCCGGACATCTACATCGCAATGGGACAGACCGCGGAAAACGTTGCCACCACCTACGGGATCAGCCGGGCCGAGCAGGATGCCTGGGCGGTCCTGAGCCAGAACCGTGCGGAGGCTGCCATAGCCTCGGGATTCTTTGCCCGCGAGATCACCCCGTACACCCGCCGCGACGGCACGGTCGTGGCGCTGGACGACTCCCCGCGCCCCGGAGTCACCCTCGAGGCAGTTGCCGCGCTCCAGCCCGTGTTCCGCAGCGAGGGGACGGTGACCGCCGGCAACGCGTGTCCACTGAATGACGGGGCGGCCGCCGTGGTGGTGATGAGCGCTGACCGGGCCCGTGAGCTCGGACTGGAGCCGCTGGCACGGATTGTGTCCACGGGCGTCAGCGCCCTCTCCCCCGAACTCATGGGCATGGGCCCCGTGGAAGCCACGCGGGTGGCACTGGAGCGGGCGCGGCTGGCCATCGGGGACATCGACCTCGTGGAACTCAACGAGGCTTTCGCTGTGCAGGTGGTGGCCAGCGCACGTGAACTCGGCATCGACCATGCACGGCTCAACGTCCACGGCGGGGCCATTGCCCTCGGGCACCCGTTCGGCATGACCGGAGCCCGCATGACCACCACACTGCTGAACGGACTCCGGGAGCGCGACGCCACGCTCGGGCTCGCCACACTCTGCGTTGGTGGCGGCCAGGGAATGGCAGTGGTGTTCGAGCGGCTTAGCTAGGCCGAAGGGAAACTCGCCACCAAAGGAAAAGGCCCCGCCGTTTGGCGGGGCCTTTTCAGCAACAGCACGACGACGTTCGCCGGCGTGGGTCCTAGTCGTCGCCGCGGAGGATCGCCAACAGGCGGATGATCTCCACGTACAGCCAGACCAGGGTGACAGTGAGGCCGAAAGCTGCGGTCCAGGAGAACCGTTCCGGGGCTCCGTTGCGGACACCTTCATCGATGCTGGTGAAGTCCATGACCAGCGAGAACGCGGCCAGGCCGATCGCCAGGATGCCGATGGCAACGCCAATAATTCCACTGCGCAGGCCGAACGGTTCAGTCGTCAGGCCCGTCATCATCATGACCAGGTTCACCACGGAGAACAGGGCGTAGCCGACCATGGCGATCAGGAAGAACTTCATGGCCTTGGGCGTGGCGCGAACCTTGCCGCTCTTGAACAGGAGCAGCGTCACCGCGAAGACGGACAGCGTGCCGATAACGGCCTGCAGGCCGACTCCCGGGTACATCGTGTCCAGGACGCGGGTCAGTCCGCCGAGGAAGAGTCCTTCCAGCCCCGCGTACGCCAGGATCAGCGCCGGCGACGGCTGCTTCTTGAAGGTGTTGACGAGCGCCAGGACGAAGCCGCCCAGTGCGCCGACGATCATCAGCAGCGAGGCCAGCGGCATGCTCACAAACAGCGTCACAGCCGCACCGGCGATCAGCACGCCGAGGCACGCGGCCGTCTTGATGATGACGTCGTCAAAAGTCATCCGCCCGGTTTCGGCCGGGCCGGCTGCCGGCTGGTTGTACATCTGCTGCAGCTGATCATGGGTCATGTTCTGCTGCTGGGCCATCCAGCCGCCCTGCGCGTCCATGACCTGGCCGGGGGCGCGGCCAGGGGCCTGGCCGTACTGCTGACCGTAGGGGTTCTGGCCGTACTGAGCCTGCGGAACAGGCGGTGCCTGGGTGGCTCCACGGAAATTCTTTCCGTTGAAGATCGGGTTTCCGCCAAGTGCCATTGCGGGTGTCCTCCAAATAAAGGGGGTAGGTGGTGATCCTTATAGTTCAAGGTACCAATTTCCACGTACGGGCGGCAGGGATAGTTCCCCCGCGGGGGCACCCGAAACCCAACCGTGACATGGGCCACTGCCGCCTGAGGAGGTTTCCCCGGTCCGGCCCCACGCCCGGCAGGCGGGACGACTGTTTAGGAACACGCAGACTCAACAAAAGTTTTCTTTAGCTGAACTGAATTAATTCTCAGGCTGGGCTTCACGGTTGTTATCCGATCGCTATCTTAGGCGTGCCTACACGGGGCTTCTTTGGTGCCTGCTGGCTGTAACATAAGCCCAAGCAGGGTGACCAACATCACAAGATATTCGGTTTGTCTACCGCATATTTGGCGCCACGATCGGTCTCCTGCTCCGTTCGCAGTGGTTGTAAAGGCGCAACCCAGACCACCCCCATGTGGAGGTTTTCATTTTGAGAAGCACACCGAGAGGCCTGTCGCACAGACGGCGCGGCGGATTGCTGAAGGCTGTGGGAGCTATTTTCGCCGCCGTCGTCGCAATTCTGCTCGTCGTTGCCCCGGCATCGCAGGCCACCACCCCCTCGCCGACACCATCCCCGTCGAACCAGCAGTTCCAAAACAGCATCAGCGGCTTCCTGCGGGACGATGCCCGCGCCCCTATCGCTGACGTTACGATCACCGCCAAAAGCGGCGATTTCACCGGGACCGCAAAATCAGGCGCCAACGGTTCCTGGACCATCGGAGTCCCGGTCCAGGGCACCTATGAAGTGGAACTGGACGAATCCACCCTCCCCGAAGGCATCAAGCTCGCCGACGGCCAGGAAAATCCCCGCAACGTCACCTTCAGCCAGACTTCCAATCTCTCCGTGATCTTCGCCTTCGGCAAAGGCATCGTCGTCCAGCAACAGGACTTCGGCCAGAACCTGCTCAACAGGCTCGTGGCCGGTCTCAGCTTCGGCCTTTTGCTGGCGCTGGCCTCCGTCGGACTCTCGCTGATTTTTGGAACCACGGGCCTCACCAACTTTGCCCATGGCGAAATGGTCACCTTCGGCGCGGTCCTGGTCTTCGCCTTTAACGCCATGAGCCTTCCGTTCTGGCTGGCGATCATCCTGGCCCTGCTGGGCGGCGGTCTGTTCGGCTACGTCCAGGACGCCGGCCTGTGGAAGCCGCTGCGCCGCCGCGGGACCGGCCTGGTGCCGATGATGATCGTCAGCATCGGACTCGCACTGGCGGTCCGCTACGTCATACAGTTCTACTTCGGCGGATCCACCCAGCAGTTGCCGTACGCACAAAGCACCGAGATCCAGATCGGGCCCGTATCCATCTCGCCCAACAATCTGTGGTCGCTCATCATCAGTGCCGTCGTCATCGCCATGATCGGCATCATCCTGCTGAAGACCCGGCTGGGCAAGGCCACGCGTGCCGTCGCCGACAACCCCGCCCTCGCCGCAGCCTCCGGCATCGACGTCGACAACGTGATCCGGATTGTCTGGGTCGCCGGCGGCATGCTGGCATCCCTCGGCGGTATCCTCTGGGCCTATTACCGGCCGGGCGTTACGTTCGACATGGGTTCACAGATCCTGCTGCTCATCTTCGCGGGTGTGACCCTTGGCGGTCTGGGCACCGTCTTCGGTGCACTGATCGGATCCGTTATCGTCGGCATCTTTGTGGAGCTGACCACCGTGTTCGGCCTTGCAGCCGACCTCAAATACGTGGGAGCACTGTTCATCATGATTGTTGTCCTCTTGTTCCGGCCACAGGGCATCCTCGGCCGTCGCGAGCGCGTGGGTTAGGAGACAGCCATGGACTTCGGATTTATTTTCTCCAGCGCTGCCGGTGAACTGTTCAGCCCGACGACGGCGGCGTACGCGCTTGCCGCCCTCGGCCTCGCCGTTCACTTCGGCTACTCCGGCCTGCTGAACTTCGGCCAGGCCGGCTTCATGGCGGTGGGCGCCTACGGGTTCGCCATCTCCACCCTGAGCTTCGGCGTGCCGTTCTTCATCGGCCTGCTCATCGCCATCGTCTGCTCGGCGATCTTCGCGCTGCTCCTGGGTATACCAACCCTGCGCCTGCGCGCCGATTACCTGGCCATCGTCACCATCGCGGCAGCGGAAATCGTCCGCTACATCGTCACCACCAACCAGCTGACCTCCGTGACCGGTTCCGCCAACGGCCTGGCCGCCTTCGAAGGCGGGTTCTATTCCATGAACCCGTTCCCCGAAGGCTCTTACCTCGGCATGAACAACAGGGACTTCTTCATCCGTGTAGTCGGGTGGGGACTTGTGATCGTCTGCTGCACGCTGGTATGGCTCCTGATGCGGAGTCCGTGGGGACGCGTCCTCAAGGGCATCCGCGAGGACGAAAACGCCGTCCGCTCACTCGGCAAGAACGTGTACGCCTACAAGATGCAGGCCCTGGTCATCGGCGGCGTTCTCGGCGCCCTGGCCGGCATGATCTTCACGCTCCCCCGCGGCGCTGTCCAGCCTGCCAACTACGGCACCGAGCTGACATTCTTCCTCTACACCTGCCTGCTGCTGGGCGGTCTCGGGACGGTGCTGGGCCCGGTGGTCGGCGCCATGATTTTCTGGGTGGTGCTGTCGCTTACCCAGGGCATCCTCTACGGCCTGATTGAATCCGGCGCCGTGACCTGGCTGAACACCGTCCAGGCCGGCCAGCTGCGCTACATCCTCGTGGGTGTCGCACTGATGCTGCTGATGATCTTCCGGCCACAGGGTGTCTTTGGCAACAAGAAGGAGCTGGCATTCGCATGAGCGAACAACTCAATGTGCCAACACAAGGCAATACCGAAAAAATCGACTACATGACGGACTCCCGGCCGATCGCTGCAGGGGAAACGGCTCCCGGCTGCAAGAAGCGGGACCCCATCGTCGTGGCCGAAAACGTGACCCGCAGCTTCGGCGGCATCAACGCGGTCGACGTCGAGTACCTCGAGATCCCGCGGCACAAGATCACCGCCCTCATCGGACCCAACGGTGCAGGCAAAACCACGCTGTTCAACCTCCTTACCGGGTTCGACATGCCGAACTCGGGCAAGTGGCAGTTCGAAGGCAACAGCCTCGCCGGCGTCTCCCCCTATAAGGTGGCCCGGATGGGGATGGTCCGCACGTTCCAGCTGACCAAGGTCATGGGCAAACTCACCGTGATGGAAAACATGCGGCTGGGCGGCTCGGAGCAGCCCGGTGAGCGGCTCTCAAAGGCCCTGTTCAAGGGCCTGTGGGGCGGCCGGGAAAAGGAGATCACCGCCCAGGCGAACGTTCTGCTGGCGAAGTTCAAGCTGGACGCGAAGAAGGACGACTACGCGGCGTCGCTGTCCGGAGGCCAGCGCAAGCTCCTTGAAATGGCGCGTTCGCTGATGGTCAGGCCCAAGCTGGTCATGCTGGACGAGCCCATGGCAGGCGTCAACCCGGCTCTGACCCAGTCCCTCCTGGACCACATCAAGAACCTCAAAGCGGAAGGCATGACCGTGCTTTTCGTGGAGCACGACATGAACATGGTGCGCCACATTGCCGACTGGGTAGTGGTCATGGCCGAAGGCAAGATCGTTGCCGAAGGCCCGCCGGTCGACGTCATGAAGAACCCCGCGGTGATCGACGCATACCTGGGCGCCCACCACGACGTGGACCTGGGCGACGCTGAAGGCATCAAGGAGCTGGCAGCCGAACTGGTAGCCGACGAGGAGTCGATCGTCGGCACCGAAGACGCCGGCATCATTGCCATCGACGTTGTTGCTGCCGAGAGCGATGAGACCGAATCCAGGAAGAAGGAGACCGAATGAGTGCCACCAGCGCGGCTGCGGCCGCCACACCGGCCGCAGCGGAACAAGCGGTCGTCAAGGTCACCAACCTGGTGGCGGGCTACATTCCCGGCGTCAACATCCTCAACGGCTGCAGCATCGAAGCCCGCAAAGGCGAGCTGATCGGCATCATCGGCCCCAACGGCGCCGGCAAGTCCACGCTGTTGAAGGCGATGTTCGGCCTGGTGAAGGTGCACTCGGGCTCTGTTGTAGTCCGGGGCCAGGACATCACCGGGCTCAAGGCCAACAAACTGGTGTCCAAGGGCGTGGGCTTCGTCCCGCAAAACAACAATGTGTTCGCGACCTTGACCATTGAGGAGAACATGCAGATGGGCATGTTCCAGCGGCCCAAGGATTTCGCCGAACGGTTCGAGTTCGTCGCCAGCCTGTTCCCTGAGCTCGCCAAGCGTCGCGCCCAGCGGGCCGGCTCACTCTCCGGCGGTGAACGCCAGATGGTGGCCATGGGACGTGCACTGATGATGGAGCCCGCCGTCCTGCTGCTCGACGAGCCGTCGGCCGGCCTCTCCCCCGTCAAGCAGGACGAGACCTTCCTGCGGGTCCACGAGATCAACCGGGCCGGTGTTTCGGTGATCATGGTGGAGCAGAACGCCCGCCGGTGCCTGCAGATCTGCGACCGGGCCTACGTGCTGGACCAGGGCAAAGACGCGTACACGGGCACCGGCCGTGAGCTCATGAAGGATCCCAAGGTCATCCAGCTCTACCTCGGCACCTTGGCGGACGAAGTCTAAGCCGCCGCCAGGAGCTGCAGAAGGGCCGTCACCGCATGGTGGCGGCCCTTCTGCGTACCCCAATGCGTCCCGCTGCGCCGGTCGCCCCGCGGGGCTTCCTCCGGGCGCCTCCGGAGGTCCTTGCTCGGCGCCTGCGCGCGTGGCCGACGCACAGCCAGGCTTACGCAACAGAAAGCCCCCGTCCGGCTGGACGGGGGCTTTCGTGCTGTCTGGGTTGAGGCGGCTTTACAGCTTGCCGAATTCTTCCTTGGACGGCTTGTAGGTGTTGTCATCCTGGTACTCGTAGATGCCGATGTAGGCTTCCGTCGGGTCACCGGCGTCGGAGAAGGTCACCGGGCCGGACTGGCCGTCGTAGTCGATGTCCTTGCCGTTGCGGAGCAGCGTGACGCATGATGCGAAGTCGGTGCACTTCTCGCCGGCTTCGGAGACTGCCTTGAGCTGCTTGGCGATGTCAGTGCCCTTGGTGCTCTTGGCGGCCTCGGCTGCCAGGGCGACCAGGTTGACGGCGTCGTAGGACTCGCCTGCGTAGCTGTAGTCCTTCAGGGCCGGGTCAATGGCCAGCAGCTTCTTCTTGAAGTCATCCTTGGCGAACGTGCCGGGGATGGTGCCCTGGGCGCCTTTCAGCGTGCCGGCCTGGAAGTCCTTGCTGTAGTCCGACGTGTTGCCGTCCACCATGAACATCTGGGTCGCCTTGATGCCCTTGCCGGTCATCAGGGGAACGATGCTCTTGGCCTGGTCGAAGGTGATCAGGGCAATGGCGTCGGGCTTGGAGGCAATGACCTTGTCCACCTGGCTGCTGAACTGCGAGTCACCTTCGTTGAAGAGTTCCTCGGCAACAACCTTGCCGCCGGCAGCTTCAAAGGCTTCCTTGACGTTCTTCGCCAGGCCGGTGCCGTACGCATCGTTCAGGACGATCATGCCCACGGTCTGTGCGCCACAGGTCGCCATGTAGTTGCCGAGGACCTTGCCCTGCAGCACGTCCGAGGGAGCCGTGCGCCAGTAGAGGCCCTTGTCATCCCAGGTGGTGAAGTCAGGGGACGTGTTCGCCGGCGAGAACTGGATTACGCCTGCACCGGTGATCTGGTTGATGACTGTCTTGGAAACACCAGATGAAGCAGCACCGATGACGGCGCTGACGCCGCTGCCGAGCAGCGCCGTGGTGGACTGCGTGGCGATATCCGTCTTGGTGTCGCCGGAGTCGCGGTGGATCACCTCAACGGGCTTGCCCAGTACGCCGCCTGCGTCATTGACTTCCTTGATGCCAAGGTTGACGCCGGCAATTTCGGGCGGGCCGAGGAACGCCAGCGACCCCGTTGTCGGCAGGAGCGAACCAATCTTGAGCGGTGTTTCGGTGGTGGTGGTCGAGGCGGGAACCGAGCCGCCGGCACCTGGCGCGGTGGTGGCGCCGCCGCTGGCGCTGGGCGCCGGGCACGCAATGCCAGAGGCTGCCGGGGTGGTGGAGCCTGTCGAACCCGGGGTGGACGAGCCGCCACAGGCCGTAGCCAGAAGGGCGACGCCGATGCTAAGCGCTGTCAGCTTAGCGACTCGGGGCGCCGCCTGGGGGAGTGAAATCATTTAGAGTCTCCTCGATCGAAAGGTGCGAACGGCCTTTGATGCGAATTACCAGGTGTTCCTGATTCAACTTCAAGCTAGTGCAATTTTCACGCGAACATAAGTGACTATGGTCACATCCTTATAACAGTCGTTGCATATGGGAAACCACGATGCTGACGTGCAGGAAAGCGGCATGATCCCGCCGGAGGAGGGCGCACACAAGGACGGCGCGTCAAGAAAAGGAAAGTACCCCAGGTGGGACTCGAACCCACAACACGCGGATTTTAAGTCCGCTGCCTCTGCCAATTGGGCTACTGGGGCGCCCGGTCAATGGTATCCCGTCAGAGCCGTTCGAAGGGCCCGGCATACCGGAACCTTCCATGGACACCTCCGGGCCAAACGGCCAGCGGGAGCAGCTGGAAGTGTTCACCCCACCGCTCCGGCGGTTCGATGCCCAGGGAGACCGACGGCACGAATCCGAAACGGGAGTAATACTCCGGACCGCCCAGCAAGGCAATCCCCCTCTCCCCCGCGGCGTTGGCACGCGACACGGTTTCCTGCATGAGTGCGGAGCCGATCCCGTGGCGCTGCAGCCGGGGCACCACTCCGATGGGGCCAAGGCCCAGCAGCTCGAGGTCACCCACCCAACCCCGGGTGCTGATGACATGGCCCACCACTTCGCCTGCCTGTTCGGCAACGATGCTGAACTGGGGCAGGTACTCCTCGCAGTCGAAGAGTTCCTTCAGCAGCCCGACTTCAACGGGTTCGCCTTCAACGGGGAGCCCGGTCACCGGCGAGACCGAGAAGGCCGCCGCCGTCAGCTCCAGGATGGCCGGCCTGTCCTCCGGCCGCTCACTGCGCAGGACAAGTTCGGGCGCAGGCTGGTCCGAGCTTTCGGCCGCAAGTTCGTGGAGTATCTCCAGGGCACGGTCTGCGTCGGCCACCGGAACCAGGAGATGATCGTGGTGGAATCCGGCCAGGACGTTGCAGCTGATGCGGGCGTCCGTGAGCGCCGCGCTGACGGCGGCCGTGAGCCCAATGGCTTCGAGGGATGAATGCACCTCGAGCGTGATCCACGCGGCAACAAAGTCGTAGGGAAGCTCCAGCTTGTCCGCCTCCGCCCGCGGCAGCACCACCGTGAGGCCTTCCGCCTCCCGGACCGCGGCTTCGATGCCGGCAACAAGCGGCCTGCCGTACGGCCAGAGGGCGTAGACATACTCACCCTCCCGCAGGATGGGGTGGATGGATGCCAAGAGGGTCCGGATGTCCTTTTCACCAGTCATGGGGCCATTAAACAGCAACGGCGGCCGTTCCCCCGGGGGAACGGCCGCCGTCGACGGCTTTCGCCTGCTACTTGTTGTCAGCCGACACGGTCTGCTTCTGCTGGCTGTTGCTTCCGGCGCTGCCGGACTCCGCCGGCTTTTCAGCGGCCGGTGCGGCTGGAGCTGCAGCCGGCTTGGGTGCCGGAGCGGCGGCGGCGACGAATGCGCCGCGCGGGTTGTCCAGGTCGATCAGCTGCGTGGTGTCACGGCCCATGATGAAGGAGAGGATCCAGCCGAAGATGACGCGGATCTTGCGCTCAACCGTGGGCATGGCCATTCCGTGGTAGCCACGGTGCGCCAGCCAGGCCAGGGGGCCCTTGAGGCCGATGCGGCCCAGGAGGTTGATGTTGGCAACGCCCTTCCATTCGCCGAAACCGGCAACGGCGCCCAGGTTCTTGTGCTTGTAGTCCTTGAGCTCCTTGTCCCAGCGGGAGGCCCACAGGTTCTTGGCGAGGCGCTTGGCCTGGCGAAGGGCGTGCTGCGCGTTCGGTACGCAGGTACCGTCCGGCAGGCCGCTGCCCGTGAGGTCCGGCACGGCGGCGATGTCGCCGGCAGCCCAGGCGTTCTCGATGATGCCTTCATCACCCGCGACGCGCAGGTCCGGAAGGACGCGGACGCGTCCGCGCGGCTCTAGCGGGAAGTCGGTGGAGCGGACCATCGGGTTGGCCTGCACACCGGCAGTCCAGACGAGAGTGTCTGCTTCGAATTCCTGTGCCGGGGTCTTGTCCGGAAGGTTGATGAGCTTCAGGGAGCCCTCGGCGCTGTCCAGCGAGGTGTTCAGCAGCACCTCGATGCCGCGGCTGCGCAGGTGCTCAACGACCCAGTCGGCCTGCTTGGCCGTAACCTCGGGCATGATGCGGCCCATGGCTTCAACCAGGACGAAGCGGACTTCCTCCTGCTTGACGCGGGGGTTGTTCTTGACTGCCGCGCGGGCGAGGTCTTCCATCTCGGTGATGCACTCGATGCCGGCGAAGCCGCCGCCAACCACCACGAAGGTGAGGGCACGGGCGCGTGCTGCGGGATCGGTGATGGTGGAACCGGCTTCGATCCGCTCGAGGACCTTGTTGCGGAGTGCAACGGCTTCCTCGATTGTCTTGAGGCCGATGCCCTTGTCCGCCAGGCCCTTGATCGGGAAGGTGCGGGTAATGGCGCCAGCGGCAATGACGACGTCGAAGTACGGCACCTCAAAGTTCGGGCCGCCGTCGGACGGGGCAACCACGGCTGTCCGGTTCGCGTGGTCGATCGACGTGACGCGGCCCTGGATGAGTTCCGTCTGCTTCAGGTGCTGGCGGTGGGAGACGACAGCGTGGCGCGCCTCAATGTTTCCGCCGGCTACTTCCGGCAGGAAGGGCTGGTAAGTCATGTAGGGCAGCGGATCAACGACAGTGACGATGCCACCGGCATTCGCGATCTTGTTCTGCAGTTTGAGGGCTACGTACAGGCCGACGTACCCGCCGCCGACGACGAGTACCCTGGGACGGTCCTGGAGCTGTGGGGTTGTTGCCATGATTTAAGAATACAGTAGTTTGTGAAAATCTTCACTAACTACTGGCCGGCCGTTACGTTCCGCCGGAGTCCACCGCGTCCAGCACTCCGGTCTCGGGCTCGTCGCGCACGCGCCGGGGATTACGGGATGCCCGTCGAAGCTGGAATGCGGCACCTGCGACGATGGCCGCGAACAGCAGTCCGAAGCCGATGACCACCATCGCCGGCACGGCACTGTCCAGCCGGGACGGGGCCTCGGCCACGGGTATCGTGGCGGCGGGAAGCGTGGGCGGGGCACTCGTAGGGCTGTCCCCGGGTGCTACAGCGGGTGTGCTGGCGGCGGGCTCGCCGCGGCGGTGGACCCTGATCCAGTCAGCTACGGTGCCCAGCGGGTTCACCTTGGTTTCCGGCACGTCGTCCTTCAGCGCCGCCTCGGCGTTGAGCACGCCATAACCGTAGATGGGGTCCTTGCCCGGCGCACCGGCGTCCTTGGCCGTGGTGACAATCCTGTTGATGACCTGGCTGGCTGTCATTTCCGGCCATTTGGAGCGGATCAGCGCCGCCACGCCGGACACGATGGGCGTGGAACCGGAGGTGCCGGCCCATTCCGCATAATCGCCGCCGGGCATGCCTCCGATCAGGTTTTCCGCCGGCGCCGCCACGCCGATACTGATGCCCTGGGATGAGGCGTCCACACTGGCAGCACCCTTGCGGTCCAGCCCTGCCACCGTCAGGACGCCGGGAATGGTTGCCGGCGCCCCCACCTGTACGTTGCCGCCCACGCGGTTGCCGGCAGCGGCAACGATGACCACGTCCTTTTGTTCGGCGTAGAGGAACGCCGCGTCCCAGCTCTGCGGCCACTCCGGCGAGGTGCTGCCCAGCGAAATGTTGATCACGCGGGCGCCGTTGTCGACCGCCCAGCGGACGGCGGCGGGAATCTGTTCCTGGTCGCTCTTCCCGCCGGGATTCGAAGACCCAAGCCAGGTGGAAACCGAGAGGATCTGCGCCTCGGGGGCGACGCCCACGATGCCGTCCGGGCCGGGTGCCGGTTTGGCACCGGGACTGGCGGTGGACTTCGGCGGCTGGTGGCCGCGGCCGGCCAGCATCGTTGCCACCAGCGTGCCGTGCTCCGGCTTTGAACCGATGCTCTTCTGCCCGTCGGCGCTGCCGGCCCCGGAAGCGTCGCTTCCCCCAACAACCACGCCCTTCAGGTCCGGGTGCTTGGCGTCCACGCCGCTGTCGATGACAGCCACCTTGACGTTGGCGCCCTTGGAGACCTCCCACGCCTTGGTGATGCCGGACTCGGCCAGCCAGTATTGCTTGTCCCGCCATGAATCGGCACGGGCTTCCGGCGCCGCGATCAGCGACGTCGCCAGGCTTCCTGCGGCAAGGGCCATCGCAGTCACGGCGGAGGCCGTCCGGCCCCAGCGGGTTGTTGCTCTGGTCATTCGGGTCCAATCGGCTCTACAGGCGAAGTCATTAGCTGATGCTCAGGGCAATTCCGTCGAGAATATCGTGTTCACTGGCCACTGCCGAAGTGATCCTGCCCTCCGTCACCTCGGCCAGGCGCTCCAAGACACGGCGCCAGACCAGGCCGCCGGCGCCGATAACGTCCACCCGGCCAGGGTGCATGTACGGCAGTCCGGCACGATCGGCCTTGGACATCTCAAGGAGATCCGTGCAGGCTTCGCCAAAAGTGCCGAGGGGAAGTTCCGTGCCGTGGATGATCCCGGGCGAGTATTCCGGCAGCCGCAGCGCATGGGCGGTAATGGTGGTGACCGACCCTGCCACGCCGACGACGGCGGTGGTGCGGTCCAGCGGAACGGCCAGTCCCGCCTCGCTGATGGCGGCGTCGACGTCGGCCTCCGCCGCAGCGATCTGCTCCGCCGACGGCGGGTCGTTACGAAGGTGGCGTTCCGTCATCCGGACGCAGCCGACGTCCACTGATTTGGCCGCAATGACGCCGCTGGCGTCGCCGAGGACAAATTCGGTGCTTCCGCCGCCAAGGTCCACCACGAGCACGGGGGCGGCGCCCCGGGACGGAAGCACGCTGCTGGCGCCGGCGAAGGAAAGCGCGGCTTCCTCGTCGCCTGTAATGACTTCGGGTTCCACGCCGAGGATCTCGCGGATGCCGTCCACGAACACCTTCCGGTTGCGGGCGTCGCGGGTGGCGGAGGTGGCAACGAAGCGGACCTTCCCGGCTCCGTGCTCACGGATAAGTCCGGCGTAGTCGGATGTTGCCGCAAAGGTCCGGTCGAGGGCCTCCTGTGCCAGTTCGCCTGTTGCGTCCACGCCCTGGCCCAGCCGGACCACACGCATTTCACGCACGACGTCCGTGAGCGTGGAACTGCTGCCGTTTCCGTCCACGTCCGCGATCAGGAGTCGGATCGAATTGGTTCCGCAGTCGATGGCGGCAACCCGGGTCACTTGGCGGCCTCCGTGGAGTCTTCGGTGGTCTCGTCAGCGTGCCGCTGGGTGTTGCGTACGGGCGCCGCGCGGCCCACGATGTCCGGAAGTCCCTGCGGCCCGTGGCGGCTGAGGTCCTTTGAGGGCGCCTCTCCCCCGGTGTCCCAGGCGCCGTCGCAATAGCAGCGGTCCGCTGTCCACCATTCGCTGATGGCGGCAACGGCTTCATCGCCCAGCGGGTTGACTCCCGGGCCGGCAGCGAGGGAATGGCCCACCAGGACGTGGAGGCACTTCACACGGGCGGGCATCCCGCCGGCGGAGATACCGTCGATCTCGGGGACGGCGCCAATGCCTGACCGCTCGCCAATCTCCGCCCGGGACACGAGATAGGCCTCGTGTGCCGCGCGGTAGTCCGCGGCGAGGCCGGAGTCTGCGGAGAGGCGCTCGTTCATCCGGTTCATCAGGCCGGCGGCTTCGAGGCGGGACACGGCCGACGTAATGACCGGGTGGGTCAGGTAGAACGTGGTGGGGAACGGTGTTCCGTTGCTGAGCCGGGGTGACGTCGCCGCGACCAAGGGGTTACCGCAGACGCAGCGGGCCGGGATTTCGACGACGTCGCGTACCGGACGCCCCAACTGGCGGCTCAGGACGTCCAGGTCACGGGCAGACGGGTGGCTGAAAGCCGACACGCTTGCGGCGCCTTCCTCCACGGGGTTCCCGTCCAGGGCATTTTCGCCCACTGCATGCTGGTCCACTGGCGCGGCCGCCTTCCTGCCCTTGGAGGCTGACCCGTGGGACAGCCGGCGGAGGGCACCGCCTCTAGTCTGTTGCCGAACGCCTGATGGACTCCCAAAGCGAGTCCACCCATGGCAGGTTGGCCGGGTCCTCAGCTGATCCTGTACCGGCCTGGCCACTGGCGGTCCCGGCCGGCAGATCGCTGCCAAACACCCAGTAGCCGGTTTCTCCCGGCATAACCATGTTAATGCGGTCGCGGGCCTGCTGTTTCACGTAGTTCGGATCCTGCCAGCGGGAGACCTGGAGTTTCAGGTTGTCCCGTTCGGCTTGCCGTGCCGCAATATCCGCCTCAAGCGCGGCGATCTCGGCCCGTTTGTCGATGAAGATCTTGACCGTGGGGGCAAGCATGATGGTGATGGCAATCATGACCACGGCCAGGGCAAGCATCCGTCCGGAAAAGGCCTTGGCGGGGACGGGATCCTGGTTGTCCGAGGCATTTGTCCCGGACGCCCGGGTGGATTGGCCCGGTGACTGGCTGCCGGACGGACGGCCCGCGGCCTGCTTGCCGGCAGCAACCCCGGCTTTGACCGACGCCCCCAGGCGGCCTGCCGTGGTGGCTTTACCGGGTGCAGCGGGCGGCTTGGCCTCGGCGGCGGGCAGGTGCCGCGTCGCGCCGAAATCCGCGCGGATGACTTCAGCGCCGTCGTCGGCGTCCTTGGACTGACGCGCCGCGGGCGTAGCCCGGGGAACCTTGGGACGGCGGGTGGCCATGACACTCCTGTAATGAATGGTCCGTGCTGTGCTCAGTTCTGGCCGCGAACCGGTCCTTGGCACAAACAGAACCGGTGGCCATGGTCTTTCAACCATAGCCACCGGTCAGCTGTTTTTTTGGAGGCTAGCCCTTGAAACGCGGGAATGCGCTGCGTCCGGCGTAGCGTGCGGCGTCGTCGAGTTCCTCTTCGATGCGCAGCAGCTGGTTGTACTTGGCAACGCGCTCGGAGCGTGCCGGGGCACCGGTCTTGATCTGGCCCGCGTTGGTGGCAACGGAGATGTCAGCAATCGTGGTGTCCTCGGTTTCGCCGGAGCGGTGCGAGGTGATGGTGGTGTAGCCGGCACGCTGGGCCAGCGACACTGCATCCAGCGTCTCGGTCAGGGAGCCGATCTGGTTGACCTTGACCAGGAGCGAGTTGGCGGTCTTGGTGTCGATGCCGCGCTGCAGGATGGCCGGGTTGGTGACGAACAGGTCGTCGCCCACGAGCTGGACCTTGTCGCCGATGGAGTCGGTGAGGGTCTTCCAGCCTTCCCAGTCGTTTTCATCCAGCGGGTCCTCGA
This sequence comes from Arthrobacter sp. NPDC093128, assembly GCF_040683875.1. Taxonomy (NCBI): domain Bacteria; kingdom Bacillati; phylum Actinomycetota; class Actinomycetes; order Micrococcales; family Micrococcaceae; genus Arthrobacter; species Arthrobacter sp. NPDC093128. The sequence continues at coordinate 93,015 of NZ_JBFBEY010000002.1, read as the reverse complement.
TGGAAACCAGCGGGTAGTCCGCCACGAGCTCGGCGTAGTAGGCGCTCATCTCGGTGGCGGAAAGTGCCTTGCCTTCGAACTGGTAGGCGCCGTCCTTGAAGAACTCGGAGGAGGCAACGTCCAGTGCCAGGGCGATGTCCTTGCCCGGGGTGTAGCCGGCGTTCTTGATGGCTTCCTGGATCAGGTCCAGGGCGGCACGGTTGGACGGCAGGTTCGGAGCGAAGCCGCCCTCGTCGCCGAGGCCGGTGGAGAGGCCCTTGGCCTGCAGGACGGACTTGAGGTTGTGGTAGACCTCAACGCCCCAGCGCAGGCCCTCGGAGAAGGTCTCGGCGCCGATCGGGACAATCATGAATTCCTGGATGTCCACGTCGGAGTCGGCGTGCGAGCCACCGTTGAGGATGTTCATCAGCGGAACCGGCAGGACGTGCGCGTTGGGGCCGCCGAGGTACTTGTACAGCGGCAGGTCAGCCGAAGCTGCAGCGGCATTGGCCACGGCCAGGGAAACACCCAGGATGGCGTTGGCGCCGAGCTTGCCCTTGTTCGCGGTGCCGTCCAGGTCGATCATGGCCTGGTCGATGCTGCGCTGGTCGGTGGCGTCGAAGCCGGTCAGGGCCGGAGCGATCTGGTCGATGACAGCGTCAACGGCCTTCTGGACGCCCTTGCCGAGGTAGCGTCCCTTGTCTCCGTCGCGGAGTTCAACGGCCTCGTGTTCGCCGGTGGAAGCACCGGAGGGGACTGCTGCGCGGCCGATCTGGCCGTCGGACAGCAGAACTTCAACTTCTACGGTCGGGTTGCCACGGGAATCGAGGATCTCGCGGGCGTGGATGGCATCGATAAGCGCCATGAATATGCTCCTTATGGTGAAGCGATTTACTGGGAAACTAGCGGAAAAACTCGACGTCCTCGTCAGGGACTAGCGTAGTCGAGAGTGGTGCACGTTACGGAAACCTATCCAGAACCGGACGTCATGATCCCGTCCGGGGCGTAGCCGGGTGACCAGGGCGGTGGCTGTCCTGGTAACGCCGGACGGCCCCGCGGAGGGCGCGTTCGGCGTCGAAATCCCTGGTTCGGGCGGCGGCGGCGAGCTCGAAGAGAAACTCTCCGAGCTCATCCTCAGTGGCGAAGGCGCCGACGAGCTGACCCACTGAGGGGACGGGTGCGGCCGCCGTGATGCCTGCCCGCCCGGCCCGGTCCAGGGACTTTTGGGCCCGGGCGAGGGCCGGAAGAGCCTGCGGGATTCCCTCGAAAGGATCACCGCGTTCCTGCTTCTCGGCCCGCTTGATGGAGTCCCATTTCCGGACGATCTCCGCCACGCTGGCGGGGAAGGTGTCCTGCAGCGAGCCGTCCGGCCGGAACACGTGCGGATTCCGGCGGATCAGCTTCGACTCAAGCCCCTGAACGACGTCGTCGAAGCCGAAGCTCCCCCGTTCCTCCGCAAGGCGGGCGTGCAGCACCACCTGGAGCAGCACATCCCCCAGCTCCCCGCGGAGCTCTGCCTCGTCGGCGCCGGTTTCAATTGTTTCGGCGACCTCAAAGGCCTCCTCGAGGAGATACTCCACGAGGGACTCGTGGGTGAGTGCCCCCACCCACGGGCAGTGCTCCCGGAGGGCGGCTATCCTGGCCGCCAAAGAGGCGACCCCTGAGGCGGTCGGGCCCGAACCGTCCTTAGGCAAGATTGGCGTAGGCGTCGTTGATGTACTCAACGAGGGCTTCCTTTTCCTCCAGCGGCAGGAACGCGGCCTCGGCGGCGTTGAGTGTCAGCTCAAGGAGATCGTCCAGATCGTAGTCAAAGGTTTCCACGAGCAGTTCGAACTCGTCGGTGAGGGTCACGCCGCTCATCAGCCGGTTGTCGGTGTTGATGGTGACGTTGAAGCCGATCTGGTAGAGCATGTCCAGCGGGTGGCTTTCGATGCCCTCCCCGAAGCCGGCGATGGCGCCGGTCTGCAGGTTGGAGGACGGGCAGATCTCCAGGGCGATGCCGCGGTCGCGGACCCAGCTGGCGAGCTCGCCAAGGGTCACCATGCCGATGTTGTCATCGGCGTCGTCTCCCTCTTCTGCGTCTTCGTCGTCGAATTCGACCGTGATGTCCTCGGCGATGCGCACGCCGTGGCCCAGGCGCAGGGCACGGCCGTCAACAAGGGCGGACTGGATGCTTTCCAGGCCTGCGGCTTCGCCGGCGTGGACCGTGGCGGGGAAATTGTGCTGGGCCAGGTAAGTGAAGGCATCCCGGAAGCGGGCCGGCAGGAAGCCGTCCTCGGCGCCGGCAATGTCGAAGCCCACGGCTCCGTTGTTGCGGTGCCGGACTGCCAGTTCGGCAATCTCCTGGCCGCGGTCCGCGTGGCGCATGGCCGTGATGAGCTGGCCGACCTGGATTTCCCGGCCGGTTTCGGCGACGGCGTCCACGCCGGCGTCGAGCCCTTCCTGGATGGCTTCGACCACTTCGTCCAGTGTCAGCCCCTTCTGCACGTGCTGCTCCGGCGCCCAGCGCACTTCGCCGTACACCACGCCGTCGTCAGCAAGGTCCTCAACGAATTCCTTGGCCACCCGGAAGAGGCCCTCTTTGGTCTGCATCACGGCGATGGTGTGGTCGAAGGTCTCGAGGTAGCGGACCAGGGAGCCGGAGTCGGCGGATTCCCGGAACCATTCCCCCAGCGCCACCGGATCGGTGGAGGGCAGGGTGTGTCCGACGGCCTCCGCCAGTTCGATGATGGTGGCCGGGCGCAGGCCGCCGTCCAGGTGGTCGTGCAGGGATACCTTGGGGAGGCTCTTGAGGTCGAAGTCGATGGCAGGGGCAGCGTCAAGAATAGGGTCAGTCACGGTTCCCACCTTAGGGTCGGCGGCCGCGTAATGCCAGCCGTCAGGCTTCCCTGGCCTCGGCATCTCCGGCGGGGGCGGCGAGGACCGTTCCGTGGCCGTGGACAGCCGCCGGGGCGGTGCCCGTTCCGCCGTCCAGCCACTCGTCCACGACTTCGGCGTCGTGGCGGCCGAGCCTCTTGTGCCACCAGCGCAGCAGGTGGTCGATGATGATCCCCAGAATGATGGCGAATACCACGGCAATGCCGGCGCCGAGCAACGGGTTGTCATGCAGCAGGGGGAAGGAACTGGCCAGCAGGCCTATCCCGATCGAATAGCCCACCCAGGTAAAGCAGGCAAAGGCATCCAGGATAAAGAACCTGCGGTGCGGAAAGGCGGTGGTGCCGGCGACGTAATTGACGGCCACGCGGCCCCAGGGAATGTACCGGGCCGTGAAGATCAGCACCGCGCCGCGCTTCTCCAGCTCATAGTTGGCCCACGCGAAGACTTTCTGCACCTTGGGCTTGCGCATCCAGCGCCACCGTTCCAGCCCGATCTTCCGACCCAGCATATACGCCATGTTGTCGCCGGCAATGGCGCCGACCAGCGCTGTGGCACCGAGAATCCAGAGGTTGGGTTCGCCGCTCTGGCGTGAGAACGCAGCGAGGGCGACGATCAGTGTTTCGCTGGGCACGACCATCGCGAAACCGTCGACAAAAAAGAACACCAGCAGTATGGGATAAATCCACCATTGGCCTGCGGCATGGAGCACTGCCTCATTGATAAATTCCACGCGGGGCCCTGCTCCTATGAAGTGATGGAAATCCTATTTAGTGTCGCATGTAAGAAGCATGATTCGCTACGCTCCGGTGGGAGAAAAACAATTCACTGGAGCCTCCTCCGGGCGGGCGCGTGCTAGTACGCCGGTCGCTGCATGCGCCCTTGCTAGGGACCTGATGCGGGCTCCTCCGCAGGTTCCTCGGGCAGCCGGCCACGGAAGCGGCCGATCATGATGTCAACAATGATCCCGAGCAGGATGGCGCAGACAATGGCAATGGTGGCACCGAGCAGGTGGTTGTCCTCGAACCACTGCCCGAAAAAAAGGCCGATCGCTACGGAATATGAGGACCACAGCGCAGCGGACAGCACGGTCAGCCCTACGAACCGCAGGTGCGGAAAATGCGTGGCACCGGCCGTGAGGTTCACTGCCACCCGGCCGATCGGAACAAAACGGGCCACGAGCACCAGGGACGCCGGCCGCCTCCTCAGTTCATTCCCCGCCCAGTGGAAGGCTGTCTGCATCCGCGGTCCGCGCATCCACCGCCACCGCCGCGTACCTACCCGGCGTCCAATCAGGTAGGCGATGTTGTCACCGCCGAATGCACCCAGCGCGGCCATGAGCATCAGCAGCCAAGGGTTGGGCACGTCGGCGGTTGCTGCCACGGCGGCCAGGCCCACTACCACCGACTCGCTGGGGATCGGCGGGAAGAACCCGTCGATCACGCAGCAGGCCAGCACCAGCAGGAGAACCCAGGGCTGCCCGGCCGCCGCAAGAATAAAGTCGTTGATAGCCTGCACAGTTTCCTAACGGCCGGGGCCACCCGTTTTCTCCCCGGCCGGTCCGCGGACGGCCCATGCCGCCGCCGCAGGGACCCGGCCGGAGAGAACCACGTGGTCAGGCGATGCGGTCGATGATGAGTTTCTGCGCCGGCCGGGAGCCTTCCGGCGCAACCAGCACGGCCCCTTCAAGGGCTTCCTTGGCACGTCCGAACTTCTCCGGGGTGTCCGTCAGCAGTGTCATCAGCGGCTCGCCGGCACGGACCACGGCACCGGGCTTGGCGTGCAGCCTGACGCCGGCTCCTGCCTGGACCTGGTCCTCCTTGCGGGCCCGGCCGGCGCCCAGCCGCCAGGCCGCCACGCCCACGGCCAGGGCGTCCAGCTCCACGAGGACACCGTCGGCCGGTGCGTAGACAACCTCGGACTCCTTGGCCACAGGCAATGTGGCGCGGGGGTCGCCGCCCTGCGCCTCGATCATGCGGTTCCACACGTCCATGGCCCGGCCGTCCTTGAGCGCGGCACGCGGGTCGGCGTCGTGCACGCCTGCGCAGGCCAGCATTTCCTCGGCCAGGCGGACGGTCAGTTCGACGACGTCTTCCGGACCGCCGCCGGCCAGCACCTCCACCGATTCCTCCACCTCGATGGCGTTTCCCGCCGTGAGTCCCAGTGGCGTGTCCATGTTGGTCAGCAGGGCAACCGTGTTGACCCCGGCGTCCTTGCCCAAAGCGACCATTGTCTCGGCCAGTTCCCTGGCGCGGGCCTCATCCTTCATGAAGGCGCCGCTTCCCACCTTGACGTCCAGGACCAGCGAGCCGGTGCCTTCGGCGATTTTCTTGCTCATGATGGAGGACGCGATGAGCGGGATGGCCTCCACGGTTCCGGTGACGTCCCGCAAGGCATAGAGCTTCTTGTCCGCAGGTGCCAGCCCGGCGCCCGCGGCGCAGATCACCGCCCCGACGTCCTGCAGCTGGGCCATCATCTCGTCGTTGCTTAGCGCTGCGCGCCACCCCGGGATCGATTCCAGCTTGTCCAGCGTGCCGCCGGTGTGGCCGAGGCCGCGCCCGGAGAGCTGCGGGACGGCCACGCCGAAAACAGCCACCAGCGGTGCCAGCGGCAGCGTGATCTTGTCCCCCACTCCCCCCGTGGAGTGCTTGTCCGATGTCGCTTTCACACCGCCGTCGGGACGCCGCAGGCCGGAGAAGTCCATCCGTTCGCCGGAGGCGATCATCGCGGCGGTCCAGCGCGAGATCTCCGCACGGTCCATGCCGTTGAGCAGGATGGCCATGTTCAGGGCGGCCATCTGCTCGTCGGCGATCGCGCCCCGGGTATAGGCGTCGATGGTCCAGTCGATCTGTGCCGGGGTCAGGACGCCCCTGTCCCGCTTGATGCGGATGATGTCGACGGCGTCGAACGCCTCGGTTTTGCTTGGGGTTTGTGTCACCGGGGTTCCTCCAGGTGTTGGGGACCAAAGGCATCGGGTAGCACCTGGTCCATGGTTTTGATTCCCTGCGTTGTCATCAGCTCCATGTCGGGAGCCCGGAATTCGTACAGCAGCTGGCGGCAGCGCCCGCACGGCATCAGGATGTTGCCGCCGGCGTCCACACAGTAGAAGGCGCGCAGCAGCCCGCCTCCGGTCATGTGCAGGTTTCCCACCAGGGAGCATTCCGCGCAGAGTGTCAGGCCGTAGCTGGCGTTCTCGACGTTGCAGCCGCTGACGATCCTGCCGTCCGCGGTGAGGGCCGCTGCCCCCACCGCGAACTTCGAGTACGGGGCATACGCGTTCTTCATGGCGGACACGGCGGCGGCTTCGAGGGCCGCCCAGTCCACGTCCGCGGCCGGGTGGGGCGAAGCCTCCGGGTGCGAAGCGTCTTCCACGGCCGTCAACCCTTGACGTAGGGTATGCCGTCAGCCGCCGGCGGCCTGGAGCGGCCAACCAGTCCGGCCACGGCGAGCACCGTCACCAGGTAGGGCAGCATGGCCATGAACTGGCTCGGAACCGGCGTGCCGATGATGGTCACGATGCTCTGCAGGTTGTCCGCGAAGCCGAACAGCAGCGCGGCGAAGAAGGCACCGATCGGGTTCCACCGGCCGAAGATGAGCGCGGCCAGGGCGATGAAGCCGCGTCCGCCCGAGATCTCCTTGGTGAAGCTGTCAATCGCCACCAGCGTGAAGAAGGAACCGCCGATGCCTGCCACGGCACCGCCGAGCGTGACGTTCCAGAAGCGCGTGGCATTGACTTTGATGCCCATGGTGTCGGCGGCCTGCGGGTGTTCCCCGACGGCCCGGACGCGCAGGCCCCATTTGGTCTTGAAGAGGCCGATCCACACCACGATGACCGCAATGTACATCAGGTAGCCCACCACGGACTGCTTAAACAGGATGGGGCCGATCACGGGGATGCTGGACAGCACGGGGATGTCGATAATGGGCAGGCGGCCCGGTGAGTTGAACAGGGCTTTGTTGGCCTGCATCACGGTACTGAACAGGAAACCGGTCAGGCCGGAGACCAGCACGTTGAGGACGACGCCCACGATGATCTGGTTGACCAGGTATTTGATGCTGAAGACCGCCAGCACCATGGAGACGACGGCGCCGGCAACGGCCGCCGCCAACAGCCCGATGAAGGGGCTCTTGGTCAGGGTGGCCACCATGGCCGCGGTGAACGCACCGCCGAGCAGCTGGCCCTCAATCGCGATGTTGACGACGCCGGCGCGTTCGCAGAGCACGCCCGAGAGGGAGCCGAAGACGAGGGGAACGGCGAGCGTCACGGAACCGGCGATGAGACCGGCCAGGGAGATGCTGGGTGTGCGGGCGCCACCCACCACCCAGATCAGGAAGGCTGCCACAAAAAGGATGATGAAGACGATGGGAAGCCAGCCGGGCGAGGGTTCGTTCCGGGTTTTCAGGTACACCGCGTAGGCGGCGAGGCCCAGCATCAGGACCGAAAGCACGATGCCGCCGAGGAAGGCGGGCACCTGGAGGGCCGGAAGCTGGAAGAAATCACCGCTCGACGAGATCCCGAAACTTGCTGTCTGGTTGGGTCCCATGACCCCGAAGAAGATGAACGCCACGACGCCGAGGACGGCCAGCAGGACCGGCACTTTCCAGGTCACGGGCTTCGCTGAAATTGCGGGGGCCTTTTCCTTGGCCGACTGCGGTGTTCCCGGCTGCGGCGAGCCCGGAACGGGCGATGTTGCTGTTGTGCTCATGCTGCACCTCCGGTGGTTGCTGCCGTCCTGGACTTGCCGGGCTTAGCGGCCTTCTTTTTGCGGGGATTGAGCCCGAAGATGGCACGCACCAGCGGCGGGGCCGCGATGAACAGGACGATCAGCGACTGGACCACCAGCACGATGTCGATGGGGGTTCCGGTCTGGATCTGCATCTGCACCGCCCCGGCGCGGAAGGCGCCGAACAGCAGGCCGGCCGCGAAGGTGCCCCACGGCGTCGAGCGTCCCAGGAGTGCAACGGTGATGGCGTCGAAGCCGTAGGTGGCGGCGACGCCGTCGGTCAGGACCTTTTCGGTTCCCGCCACCTGCGCCACACCGGACATGCCTGCCAGGGCACCGGCGATTGCCATGACCAGGACGGTGGCCCGGGGAACGTTGATGCCGGCGGTCAGTGCCGCCTTGGGGTTGGCCCCGACGGCCCGGAATTCGAATCCGACGGTGGACCGGTTTAGCAGCCACCAGACGAGGACGGTGGCCGCGATGGCCAGGACAAAGCCCAGGTGCAGCCTGTACTGGGTCCCGAAAATCTGCGGGTACACAGCGGAGGGATCCAGGACCGGCGAGATGGGGTTGGACTCCCCCGGCCGCTGGAACGCCGGGGTGTTCAGCAGGTAGCGCAGGAAGTACAGGGCGATGTAGTTGAACATGATGGTCAGGATGACCTCGTGGGCTCCTGTGCGTGCCTTCAGCAGGCCCACCAGTCCACCCCAGATGGCACCGCCCACGATGCCGGCGACGAGGACCAGCAGGAGGTGCAGGCCCACGGGCAGGTGCAGCGCGAAGCCGACCCAGGAGGCAAGGATGCCGGCCATGATGATCTGGCCCTGGGCGCCGATGTTGAACAGGCCGGCACGGAATGCCAGCGCCACGCCCAGGCCCGCGGTGATAAGCGGTGTCGCGATGGTCAGGGTCTCCATCAGCGGCGCAAACTGCACCGCGACACTGGAGCCGCGGGGATTGAACACCGAGCCCTGGAACAGCGCGACGTACGAACGCGTCGCAGCGGTCCAGACAGCCGAGAGGAAGTCCGAGGGCCGGGCAAAGAGATAGCTTGCCGTGGCTCCCACCTGCTTGTCCGTGCTGGCGATCAGGAGCCCGCCGAGGATCAGGGCGAGCAGCACTGCCAGGACCGAGACCATGCCGCTGCCCGTGAAGATCCGACGCACCAAGGTGTCCGGTCCACCCGGGACGGTGCCGCTCTGGGCCGACACGGGAACGGCCGAGGGCTGCATGGCGCCGCCGGCGGTGTCCAGCGAGGCGGCGGCTGCTGCGTCTTCGGCCGGGGCCTGGGGTTCGGGCGCCTGCGTGTCGCGGTTTTCCTCCGCGTTTCCGTCAGCCATGTGTTTGGGCTTGTCCTGTTCAGTCATGGTCGCCTCCTTCTGCGCCGGAGGTGGAAGTCTGTGCCGGCTTGTGCGGGCGGGCTGCGTCAGCGTGGGCGGTGTCCGCGTGGGCGTCTTCCGGGGAAAGCCCGGCCATCATCAGGCCCAGGACGTGGCGGCCGGTGCCGGCCGGCACGATGCCCACCAGCTTGCCCTTGTAGAGCACTGCGATGCGGTCGGCGAGCTCGATCACTTCGTCGAGTTCGGTCGACACAATCATCACCGGGGTGCCCTGGTCGCGTTCGGCCACGATGCGCTTGTGTAGGAACTCGATGGACCCGACGTCCACGCCGCGGGTGGGCTGGGAGGCGATGAAGAGGCGCAGCGGCCGGGACAGCTCCCGGGCCATGACTACCTTCTGCTGGTTTCCGCCTGAGAGTGTGCCCGCGGCCAGTGACCCGGACGGGGTCCGGACGTCAAACTCGTCGATCCGGGACTTGGCGTTCTCCAGGATCCTGGCGGGGCTCATGCTGATGCCCTTGGCGAAAGGCGGCTGGTCGTAGCGGTCCAGCACCAGGTTTTCCGCGATGGAGAACGTGCCGATGAGCCCGTCAACGGTCCGGTCTTCGGGGACAAAGCCGACGCCTGCATTAAGCACTTCCTTGACGCTGTGGCCCAGGAGTTCTTCGCCGTCAAGCAGGATTGATCCGTGGCAGCGCTCCTGCAGGCCAAGGATGGCTTCGGTCAGTTCAGTCTGGCCGTTGCCCTGCACGCCTGCCACGGCGAGGATTTCGCCGCGGGCGATGTCGAAGCTGACGCCGTCCACAACGTGCTGGCCTGTCGGGGCGATCACGGTGAGGTCCTTAACCTGGAACGTGGTTTCCTGCGGCTTGGCCGCTGCCTTGTCCAGGGTCAGGCTGACCGCGCGGCCCACCATCATGGAGGCAAGCTCGGTGGTGGACGCACCGGGGTGCGCCGTGCCCACCACTTTGCCGCGCCGAATGACGGTGATCGTGTCGGACACCGCCTTCACCTCGCGGAGTTTGTGGGAGATGAAGACGATCGACGTGCCGCTGCTTTTCAGCTGGCGCATGATGTCCAGCAGCTCATCGGTGTCCTGCGGTGTCAGTACGGCCGTTGGCTCATCGAGGATGAGCACCTTCGCATCGCGGACCAGGGCTTTGATGATTTCAACGCGCTGCTGGACGCCCACCGGAAGGTCCTCGATCAGGGCGTCGGGGTCAACGTCGAAACCGTATTTGTCGGAAATTTCCTTGATCTTCCGGCGCGTGTCGTCCAGGTCGAGGAAGCCGCCTGCTTTGGTAGTCTCGGCGCCGAGCGCCACGTTCTCCGCGACGGTAAACACCGGGACCAGCATGAAGTGCTGGTGCACCATGCCGATGCCTGCAGCCATGGCATCGCCCGGGCCGCGGAAGGTAACGGCTTTGCCGTCCACCAGGATTTCGCCCTCGCTGGGCTCGTACAGTCCATACAGGACATTCATTAGCGTGGACTTGCCAGCGCCGTTTTCACCTAGCAGGCAATGAATTTGCCCGGGTTCAACAACCACATCGATGTGATCGTTGGCAATTAGGGAGCCGAAGCGTTTGGTGATCCCTCTGAGTTCAAGTTTCAAAACTCTGACCAATCTCGAAGCGTCCGGAAAATGTGTCCGGACGGGATATGTGGCTGCAGCACCAGCCTAGTGCCTGCAGCCTTTGACGGAACGGGAAGAGCCCGCTGGAAAAGCCGACGCCCAACGCAAAGCGCCACCGCCCGGAAGTCAATGACCAACCGGGTGGTGGCGCTGTGCGGAGGGAACTAGGCCTTCGGGCTTGCTGCCGACTCGACCTTCAGCTTGCCGTCAACAATGTCCTTCTTGATCTGGTCCAGTTCAGTCTTCAGTTCCGCGGAAACCTGCGACTCCAGCTCGTGGAACGGGGCCAGCTGGACGCCGTCGTTCGCGAGGGTGCCGACGTACGGCGTGTTGGTGAATTTGCCATCCTTGTCTTCCTTCACAACCGTCTCAACGGCCTCGCCCATCTGCTTCATCACGGAGGAGAGCATGATTTCCTTGTAGTCCGGGGCGGTCAGGAAGCCGTCGGAGTCAACCCAGATGAGCTTGACGTCCTTGCCTGCTGCCTTGGCTTCCTTCAGGGCCGCGCCGGCCCCCTTGCCCACGGGTCCGGCAACGGGCATCACGATGTCCGCGCCCTGGTCCAGGAAGTTCTGGGTCAGCTGCTTGCCCTTGTCCTGCTTTTCGAAGTCGCCGGTGAAGCTGCCGTCCTGCTTGGCCTTGTCCCAGCCAAGGACCTTGACGTCCTTGCCCTTCTTTTCGTTGTAGTACTTCACGCCGTCGGCGTAGCCGTCCATGAAGATGGTGACCGTAGGGATCTTGATGCCGCCGAAAGTGGCGACCGTCCCGGTTTTGGTGGACGCGGCGGCGAGGTAACCGGCCATAAAAGCAGCCTGGGCCGTGTCATAGATAATCGGCTTGACGTTGGTAATGGGGGTGTCGTAGCCGAAGTCGATGATGGCGAAGTGCTTGTCCGGGTTGGCGGTGGCCTGGGCCTTGGTGGCATCGCCAAGCAGGAAGCCAACAGTGATGGTCAGGTTGCAGCCTGCGGTCACCATGGCGCGGAGGTTCGGTTCAAAGTCGTTGTTGGTCTTGGATTCGACCTGGTTGACCTTGATGCCAAGATCCTTCTCGGTCTTCTTCAGCCCTTCGTACGAGGACTGGTTGAACGACTGGTCGTCGAATCCGCCGGAGTCGGACACGATGCAGCCCGTGTAGTCGCTGGCGGTGGCGCTTGCGGTGCTGCCGGACTCCGGGGGAGCCCCGCAGCCTGTCAGTAGCAGGGCGGCCGCACCTGCGGTGGCGACACCGGCCATTGAACCGCGCTTCAGGGTTGCACGCAGTGAGTTCTTCAATTTTCCTCCAGGAACAAAGAGATAGGCGCTACGACGGGGGTTCAATGAGTGTCCGTTTCGAATGCTCCACACTGAAATTCTGTTTTCACTGATGGTTTCGCAGCACTGCGCCGAGGCGCACTGATGTCAGCTACTGTAGTGGCCTGGGACACGTCCTGATACCACGCCGGCACACCTTCCGGAAGATTGTTGAGAACTTGTTACCTATCGGTAGCCGCCACCGCAAGTCACGTCCATTTCCTAGATCCGGACCAGCATTTTCCCGGTGTTGGCGCCGTCGAGCAGGTCCATAAAAGCCTGCGGGGCGTTCTCCAGGCCGTCCACCACGGTTTCGTCGTAGCGGACCGTGCCGTCAGCAACCCAGGCGGACACGGCCTCGACGAACTCGCCCATGTACTGCCAGTAGCCGCCGACCAGGAAGCCCTTGAGGGTCAGCTGCTTTCCGATGGCGAGCATGAGGTTGCGGGGAGCCGGAGTGGGTTCGGTCGAGTTGTACTGCGCAATGGCGCCGCACATGGCCACGCGGCCGCCGACAGTCAGCGCGGAGAGCGCCGCTTCCAGGTGTTCACCGCCGACGTTGTCGAAGTACACGTCGATCCCGCGTTCACCCGCTGCCGCGGCGAGCTGGTCGGCCACCGGGCCGTCGTTGTAGTTGAAGGCGGCGTCGAAGCCGAGCTCCAGCAGGCGGGCCACCTTGTCCGGCGATCCTGCGCTGCCGATCACTCGGGAGGCACCCATCGCCTTGGCGATCTGGCCAACCAGGGACCCGACGGCACCCGCAGCTCCGGAAACGAAAACCACCTCTCCGGGCTTGAACTCGGCTACTTTCAGCAGGCCGGCGTAAGCGGTCAGCCCGGTCATGCCCAGTGCTCCCAGGAACGCCGACGCGGGCGCCAGGTCGGTGCGGGCCGGGGAGGTGGCGGCGGCGTCCAGCACGGCGTATTCACGCCAGCCAAGGGAATGCACGACGACGTCCCCTACCTTGCGTTCCTCCGACCTGGACGCGATCACCTCGCCGACGGCGCCGCCGTCGAGCGCTGCATCCAGCGCAAACGGCGCGGAATAGGACTTGACGTCGTTCATGCGGCCGCGCATGTAAGGGTCAACGGAGATGAAACGGTTGCGGACCAGGACCTGGCCGTCCTCCAGTTCCGGGAGTCCGGACTCGGCGAGGCGGAAGTTCTCCGGCACCGGGCGGCCGTGCGGACGCGACGCCAGCTGGATCTCGCGGGTGGTGACGGGAAGGGTTACGGTGTTGGCGCTCATGCGGCCACCTCCAGGATTTTGATGTCTACGTTGATGTTGCCGCGGGTGGCGTTGGAATAGGGGCAGATCCGGTGCGCCTTGGCCACGAGAGCCTCCGCTGTGGCCAGGTCCAGGGCGGGAAGGGCGATTTCGAGCTCGGCGGCCAGGCCGTAACCCACACCGTCCTCGAGGGCGCCGAAGTGGATCTTCGCTGCGACGGCGGAATCCGTGAGGTCGGCTTTTTCCTTCCGGCCCACCAGGCGGAGGGCCGAGTGGAAGCACGCCGCGTAGCCGGCTGCGAAGAGCTGTTCCGGGTTGGTGCCCTGGCCGTCGCCGCCCAGTTCCACGGGGCTGGCCAGCGTCACGTCGAGTTTGCCGTCCTTGGTGCGGGCATTGCCGTCCCGGCCCTCGCCTGAGGCCAGTGCTTCTGCTGTGTAGAGAGTCTTCACGTGGTTCCGTTCTGTTGGATGGAAAGTCTGTTGGATGGAAATCTGTCTGGCGGGGGGATCTAGCGGGAGGAATGGAGGGCGGCTGTGAGCCGGCCGAGGGTCTCCCGGAGCTGGTCGAGTTCGGCCGCGGAAAGGCCTGCCGCGTCGGCCAGCTGCTGGGGAATTGCGCTGGACTTGGCGCTGAGGGCCGTACCGGAGTCCGTGAGGAAGACCTCAACCCGGCGTTCATCCTCGGCCGAACGCCGGCGCTGCACCAGCCCCAGCGACTCGAGCCGCTTCAGCAGCGGGGAGAGCGTGCCCGAGTCCAGGCCCAGCTCCTCCCCCAGTTCGCGGACGCTGCGTGGCTGGTCCTCCCAGAGCACCAGCATGACGAGGTACTGGGGATAGGTCAGCCCCAGCTCGTCCAGCATGGGCCGGTACACGGCGGTGGCTGCCTTCGACGCGGAATACAGCGCGAAGCACACCTGGCGATTGAGTCTGGGAGCGTCGGTCATAGAAAAACGATAACGCACAATTGAATTGTGCACAACTTATCCAGGCAAAGGGGAGAGCGCGAACGGACACTTGGCGCCCGGCACAAGCGGACAGTTGAGGCCCTGGTTCAAGGCCTCAACTGTCCGCTCGCGCAGTACGCGTGGGCATAAGGATCCGTTCGCGCTCTGAGGGGCGCTGCTTAGAGGTCGCGGATGGTGCGGAGGGCCGCGGCGGTCAGGACCTGGATGCCGTAGCCCAGGGCACGCTCATCCAGGATGTAATCGCCGCGGTGAAGGTCGTACTCCTCGCCGCCGGGCGTCTTGGTGCCAAGCCGCATCATCGCCCCGGGAAGTTCGGCCAGGAACCAGGCGAAGTCCTCGCCGCCCATGGACTGCGGGGTGAGGACCACGGCACTCTCGGCGATTTCAGCGCGTGCTGCAGCCTCGATGAGTGCCGTCTCGTGTTCGGAGTTCACTACCGGGGGAACGCCGCGGGTGTGCTCCAGCCGGACGTCCACCCCGTACGGTGCGGCCACCTGGTGCACCACTTCGTCCAGGAGCTTGCCGGCACTGTGCCAGGCATCGCGGTCCAGGCACCGCATGGTTCCGGCCATGTAGCCTGTGCCGGGAATGGCGTTGGGTGCCGAGCCGGCGGAAATGTGTCCCCAGACCACGGAGACGCCGCTGCGGACGTCCACGCGGCGGGACAGCACTGCCGGCACGTTCACGGCGATCTGCGCCAGGGCGAAGACGAGGTCCTCGGTCAGGTGCGGGCGGGAGGTGTGGCCGCCGCGTCCGGAAAGCTCGATCCGGATGGTGTCCGAGGCCGAGGTGATGGCCCCGATCCGGGTGCCGATCTTGCCCACGTCGATGCGCGGATCGCAGTGCAGGGCCAGGATGCGCGGCACGCCTTCTAGCACGCCCTGCTCGATGCAGGCGTGCGCTCCGCCGGGCATGGTTTCCTCGGCAGGCTGGAAAATGATGCGGACACTGCCGCCCAGCGGCGATTCCTGGTGCATGCGGTGCAGCACCAAGGCAATCCCAAGCATGGTGGTGGTGTGGACGTCATGGCCGCAGGCATGGGTGACGCCGTGGTTTTTCGACGCGAACGGCAGGCCGGTTTCCTCGATGATGGGGAGGGCGTCGATGTCTCCGCGCAGGGCCGTGGCGATGGGGCCTTCGCCGACGTCAACTGTGAGGCCGGTACCTTCGAGCCGGCGCGGCTTCAGGCCGGCAGCTTCCAGCCGCTCCGCCAGCTTGTTGGTGGTACGGAACTCCTTGAAGGACAGCTCCGGATGCGCATGGAGGTCACGGCGGAAATCGATGAGTTCCGGCAGGAGCGGCTCCAGCCACGGCCCCACAAGGGCGGTGGGCTCGGCTTCAGTAGTGTAATTGCGCACGGAACAACTCTAGCGATGGTGCTGCGAATACCCGCATCAGGGTCTGCGGGTTACGGATCCGGGAGCCGGCTTCCGGCACCGGACACAGGTCAGCCCAAGCTCCCCGGCGGCGCCGGAAAGCTTGGGCTGGGTCCGAAATCAGAGGACGTCGGTGTCGCCGCTGGCCTTGAGCGCATCAACGGCGGCCTTGACCCGCTGCGAGTGCGCCATGGTGGTGACCAGCAAAGCATCCGGGGTGTCAACGATGACAACGTCCTTGATGCCGATCAGCGCGATGACACGCTTGGTGTCCGTGACCACAACGCCGCTCGCGTTTTCGGTGAATACACGGGCGCCTTCGCCGAGGACGGTTACATCGTCCACTTCCTTGGCGCTGTTGAGCCGGCCCACGGAGGCAAAGTCGCCGACGTCGTCCCAGCGGAAGGCACCGGGCACGACGGCGACGTCCCCGGCGGCGGCGGCAGGCTCCGCCACCGCGTAGTCGATGGCGATCTTCGGCAGCGTGGGCCAGACGCGGGCGGTGACCTCGTCACGCTCCGGCGTGTCCCAGGCCTCGGCGATCTCCGTGAGTCCCTTGAACAGTTCAGGCTGGTTTGCTTCGAGGTGCTTGAGCATCAGTGACACAGGAGCAACGAACATGCCCGCGTTCCATACGTACTCGCCGCTGTCCACGTACTGCTGGGCAACGTCCTCGCTGGGCTTCTCAACGAACTCCACCACGGCCTGCGCGCTCGGCGCCTTCGCGATGGAAAGGTTCTCGCCGGAGCGGATGTACCCGAACCCGGTGGACGGGTGGGTGGGCTTGATGCCGATGGTGACGATCTTGCCGGCAGCAGCCGTGTGAATGGCCTCCCGTACGGCGTCCTGGAAGAGATCGTCGGGGCTGATCACCTGGTCCGCGGCGAAGGACCCCATGATGATCTCAGGATCCCGCTGGTAAAGGATGGCCGCCGCGAGGCCGATGGCCGCGCCGGAGTCCTTGGGCTCGCTTTCAAGCACCAGATCGGAATCCTGGATCTCGGGAAGCTGGCTGCACACCGCGTTCCGGTGGGCGACACCGGTAACAACCAGTACGCCCTTACCGGCCAGCGGTTCCAGGCGGTCGTAGGTCGCCCGCAGCAGTGTGCTGCCGGAACCGGTGAGATCGTGGAGGAATTTGGGGGCTGCTGCACGTGACAGGGGCCAGAGGCGGGTCCCCACTCCGCCTGCAGGAATTACCGCTATAAAACGGTCCAGCGGTGAATCCCGGCTTGTCGCTATGTCTGTAGTCATCAAGGCCCACTTTAGCCGACCACCGCCCTGATACGGGCAGATGCCGTCCCTCCGGCGCCCCTTCGGGCGCCTTAATGTGGCGTTCGTCTCAAATAAGGACAAAAACCGCGCAGGCAGGCGACACCAAGGAGTTCCTAAATTGAATAAGCTGTGAGCGAAGCCTAGATTTAGGCTTGAGCTTACGAGTGCTCTCGCAGCAGGCGTTCCCCCCGCGTGGATCCCATGCCAGCGCCGCTGTGTTGCAGGGAGGTTTATTCAGTGCCGACAAAACCAGCTGGCACCTTGTACCGCGGCCGTGAAGGCATGTGGTCCTGGGTTGGACACCGCATTACTGGTGTAGTGATTTTCTTCTTCTTGTTGGTCCATGTGCTGGACACCTCATTGGTGCGCGTGTCCCCAGAGGCATATACCGCCGTGATCGGCGCCTACAAGAACCCCCTTATGGCCCTGGGTGAAACGGGCCTTGTCGCAGCGATCGTTTTCCATGCCTTCAACGGCCTGCGGATCATCGCCGTCGACTTCTGGAAGAAGGGCGCGAAGTACCAGCGCCAGATGCTGTGGACGGTCCTGATCCTCTGGGTCATCGTCATGGTCGGCTTCTCCATCCGCCACCTTTCCCTCGCCTTCGGAGGTCACTAAGCCATGACTGCTACCCAGATTCAGAATCCGCGAAGTGGACAGAACAGTAGCGGGAAACCGGGCGCCGGACTGATCGCCCCGAACTACCGCCGGACCGGCGGCTCGAAGGGCAACTTCGAGATGGCGGCCTGGCTGTTCATGCGGTTGTCGGGCGTCGTCCTGGTGGTCCTGATCTTCGGCCACCTCTTCATCAACCTCCTGGCCGGCGAAGGCATCCACGCCATTGACTTCGGCTTCGTGGCCGGCAAGTGGGCAGATCCGTTCTGGCAGTTCTGGGACCTGGCCATGCTCTGGCTTGCCATGCTGCACGGCACCAACGGCGTCCGCACCATCATCAACGACTACGCCGAGAAGGACTCGACGCGTTTCTGGTTGAAGACCGTCCTCTACGCCGCCACCACCGTCATCATCATCCTGGGCACCCTGGTGATCTTCACCTTCAACCCGTGCCCGCTGGACGCAAGCGGTGTACCGCTGCCGGGCGGCTTCTGCCCGGCCCCTTAGCGGCACCCTTTCCCCGTCAGGGGAACAGCTGCGCCCGCACGGTGTGCGGGCAACGATTTTACGGAGCAGGCTCCGCCCGCCCGTGGTTTTATAGCGAATTTTGAGAGAAAGAGCGTCTGGTATGCAGGTCCATAAGTACGACGTCGTCATCGTCGGTGCCGGTGGCGCTGGCATGCGCGCCGCGATCGAATCCGGTCAGCGCGCGCGCACAGCAGTACTGACCAAGCTCTACCCCACCCGCTCGCACACCGGTGCGGCGCAGGGTGGCATGTGTGCAGCACTGGCCAATGTCGAGGAAGACAACTGGGAGTGGCACACCTTCGACACCATTAAGGGCGGCGACTACCTGGTGGACCAGGACGCAGCCGAAGTCATGGCGAAGGAAGCCATCGACGCCGTGCTGGACCTGGAAAAGATGGGTCTGCCGTTCAACCGCACGCCGGAGGGACGGATTGACCAGCGCCGCTTCGGCGGCCACACCCGCGACCACGGCAAGGCCCCGGTCCGCCGGGCCTGCTACGCCGCCGACCGCACGGGTCACATGATCCTGCAGACGCTGTACCAAAACTGCGTCAAGCACAACGTGGAGTTCTACAACGAGTACTACGTCCTGGACCTCCTGACGGTCGAGGAAGACGCCGTCCGCGAAGACGGCACGCCGTACAAGCAGAAGCGCGTTGCCGGCGTCGTGTCCTACGACCTCGCGTCCGGCGAACTGCACGTGTTCCAGGCCAAGTCCGTGGTGTTCGCCTCCGGCGGTGCGGGCAAGGTCTTCAAGACCACGTCCAACGCACACACCCTGACCGGTGACGGCATGGGCATCGCGTTCCGCCGCGGCATCCCGCTGGAGGACATGGAATTCTTCCAGTTCCACCCGACCGGTCTGGCCGGCCTGGGCATCCTGCTTTCGGAAGCCGCCCGTGGCGAAGGCGCCATCCTTCGCAACTCCGAGGGTGAGCGGTTCATGGAACGCTACGCCCCCACCATCAAGGACCTTGCACCCCGTGACATCGTGGCCCGCTCCATGGCCAACGAAGTCCGCGAAGGCCGCGGCTGTGGCCCGAACAAGGACTACGTCCTCTTGGACCTGACGCACCTTGAGCCGGCGCACATCGATGCGAAGCTGCCGGACATCACCGAGTTTGCCCGCACCTACCTCGGTGTTGAGCCGTACACGGAGCCGGTCCCGGTGTTCCCGACGGCGCACTACGCCATGGGTGGCATTCCCACCAACATCACCACTGAAGTGCTGCAGGACAACGACACCGTGGTGCCGGGCCTCTACGCGGCCGGTGAAGTGGCCTGTGTGTCGGTTCACGGCTCCAACCGCCTGGGCACCAACTCGCTGCTGGACATCAACGTGTTCGGCAAGCGCGCCGGCATCGCCGCCGCGGAGTACGCCAAGACGGCTGACTTCGTGGAGCTCCCGGAGGACCCGGAGGCGTACACCATCGAGCTGCTGGATATCGCCCGCAACGGTAACGGCGACGAGAAGGTGGCCGTGATCCGTAAGGAACTCCAGGACACCATGGACGCCAACATGCAGGTGTTCCGCACGGCCGACACGCTGAACCAGGTCCTCAAGGACATCGCGTCCTTCGAAGAGCGGTACAAGCGCATCAGCGTCCAGGACAAGGGCAAGCGCTTCAACCTGGACCTGCTCGAAGCCGTTGAACTGGGCTTCCTGCTGGAACTGGCCAAGGTCATGACGGTTGCTGCCCTGCACCGTGAGGAATCCCGCGGCGGACACTTCCGGGAGGACTTCCCGGACCGCGACGACGAAAAATTCATGAAGCACTCCATGGCGTACAAGGACGACCACGCCCCGGCTGACGGATCGGCCGAAGCAATCGCCGGCATCCGCCTGGCCACCAAACCGGTTGTCTTTACCCGCTACGAGCCGATGGTGAGGAAGTACTAAGATGTCCGCCGAACTTGCTGAGCCAGCCTCCAAGATCGAACTGCCCGCACACATCGGTGGCGGCGGCGAGATCCCCACATTCGACGTCACCCTCCGCGTGCGCCGCTACAACCCCGAGGTTTCCGAGGACGCCACCTGGGACGATTTCAAGGTGACCATGTACGGCACCGACCGCGTGCTGGATGCCCTGCACAAGGTCAAGTGGGAGATCGACGGCAGCGTTTCGTTCCGCCGCTCCTGCGCCCACGGCGTCTGCGGTTCCGATGCCATGCGCATCAACGGCCGCAACCGCCTCGCGTGCAAGACCCTGCTGAAGGACCTGGACACGTCCAAGCCCATCACGGTGGAACCCATTAAGGGACTGCCGGTGGAGAAGGACCTGATCGTGGACATGGAGCCGTTCTTCCAGTCCTTCCGTGAAGTCATGCCGTTCCTCATCAACAAGGGCCACGAGCCCACCAAGGAACGCCTGCAGTCCGCCGAGGACCGTGAACGCTTCGACGACACCACCAAGTGCATCCTGTGTGCCGCGTGCACGTCCTCCTGCCCGGTCTTCTGGACCGACGGCCAGTACTTCGGCCCGGCGGCGATCGTGAACGCCCACCGCTTCATCTTCGATTCCCGTGATGATGCCGGCGACATGCGCCTGGAGATCCTGAACGACAAGGAAGGTGTGTGGCGCTGCCGCACCACCTTCAACTGCTCCGAAGCATGCCCCCGCGGCATCCAGGTGACCCAGGCCATTGCCGAGGTCAAGCAGGCAATCCTCTCCCGCAAGATCTAGCGCCCGTTTACGAACGGACGTTAAACAGCCGACGGCGTCGCTCACCTTACGGTGGATGGCGCCGTCGTCGTTTTAACACACGACAGCCACAACGAAAGGGGACGCCGTGTCCCGCTCCGAAAAAGTCTCGTTCGAAGGTTCCACCGGAGAACTGCTCTCCGGCATCCTGGACCGCCCCGACGGGCCGGTGAAGGGCTGGGGTGTCTTCTCGCACGGCTTCACCCTCGGCAAGGACCATCCTTCCGCGTCACGGATGTGCAAGGCGTTGGCGGACAACGGCGTGGGTATGCTCCGCTTCGACAACCTTGGCCTGGGAGAGTCGGCCGGGCTGTGGTCTGAAGGCTCGTTCAGCCACAAGGTGGCCGACACGGTCCGGGCGGCGGAATTCATGCGCGCCGAGGGCAAGGAAATATCGCTGTTGGTGGGGCACTCCTTCGGCGGTGCCGCCGTCCTGTCGGCGGCCCGGCACATTCCCGAACTCGACGCCGTCGCCACCGTGGGAGCCCCGTTCTCGCCGAAGCACGTGGCCCACGTCTTTGACGCGGCCTTGGACCGGATTCTGAGCGAAGGCAGCGCGGAGGTGGACCTCGGCGGCAAGCGTGTTGAGATCCGCCGGCACTTCGTCGAGGACCTGGAAAACGCCGACCTGACCGACTGCATCAAGCGCCTGCACAAGCCCCTGATGGTGCTGCACTCCCCCACCGACAACACCGTGGGGATCGAAAATGCCAGCACCATTTTCCAGACCGCCCGGCACCCGCGCAGCTTCGTCTCGCTGGAAGGCAGCGACCACCTGCTGACCGGGAAAGGCCAGGCCGCCCGCGCCGCGCTGATTATTTCCGCGTGGGCCGCTCAGTACCTCGACGCCGGACGCTAGCTGCCTGGCGCTCCCGCTCGACGGGCGTTTTTCCCGGCTGCACCTGGCGTGAACCCCAGCCGGTCGCCTTGGGCGCGGGGGCGTTCTTGAGGTCTTCTTCCCGGACAGCGGACCACGCGGCCGCAACCAGGTAGACCTGGCTGACCAGGTTGAACCAGATGAGCAGGCCGATGATGATGGCGAAGGGCGCCAGGATGGGGTTGCGGCCGGCGCTGGCGAGGAGTTCCGTGCTGAAGATCTGCAGCACCGTGGTGCCCGCCGCGGAGAGGATGGTCCCTTCCAGCAGTGCCCGGCGGGACAGCTTCAGCCCTGCGGCAAGACGGAACATGATCACGGCCGTGACCCACCCCAGGGCCAGTGGGACACCGACCTTGATGGACGTGGTCAGCGGCCATGACATGACCGGATCCAGCTGCAGCTGCTCAGTGACCCAACCGGCCGCAGTGCCGAAAATCAGGGACGCACCCGCGCTGAGCACAAGTGCCACGCCGAGCAGCAGCAGGGTGCCGGCGTCGCGCAGTTTCTGGACCACAGGGTTCAACTTCCGCGGACCCAGCCGCATCACTCCCCGCAGGCCTTCCCGGACGCCGGCTATCCAGCCCAGGGAGGTCACGATGGTGACCACGGCCGCAATCACCGCGGTCCAGCCAAGGCCGGCCGGATTAAGCAGTTCCTGCGGATCCACCAGGCCATCGCCGCCGTCGACCTTCACCAAGCCTGGCGCGCTCACCGCTACGCTGCTGACGATCCGGTCCAGCAGGGCCGGCTGACCGCGCAGCAGCAGGCCCGCAACGGAGAATCCGGTGGCCAGCAGACCGGTGATGGAAAAGAACATGTTGAAGCCGATGCCGGCGGCCATGAGCGGCCCGTGCTGCAGGTTGTAGTGCTGGAACGCCCGCACGGGCCGGAACGCGTTCAGGCGGGCAAGCAGCCACTGGACCATGGCCAGAAGCCCGGCGGCTCCCCCGCTGCCGGACCTGCGGGCTTTGCTCCACTCGACCTTCTTCCGACTCACTTCCAGCTTCAGCCGGGCGCGCTCCGTAGGAAGCGGAGGCTCAGCGCCGTTCTGCGCCGGACTTTCCTCGGGCGTGGTCAGTTTCGATGCCAAAGTCGAGTTCTTCCCTTAGCTGCCAAATGCCGTTGATGTCGTGCTCGTACAGCCCCATGCTAACCACAGGGAACGTGGCCCGGTAATCCTTGAGCACCGTTTCGGCCTCATCCAGGCTCTCCGGCGCCACATCGTGGGCAATGGTCACATGCGGGTGGTAGGCAAACGGCAATTCGCGTTCCAGCGGCCCGGTCTGCAGCTGTTCGTGCAGGCTCACGCAGTCGCCGAAGCCGTCTTCGACGTTCAGGAAGACCACCGGGGAAACCGGCCGGAACGAGCCTGTTCCGGCGATGGTGACCGTGAACGGCTGCTGGTTGCGCGCCACCTCACGGACATGGCTGCGGGTGGCTTCCCAGTCCTTGGTGGGCGTGGTGGTGACCAGCGTGATGTGCGCGGGGATCACCCCGGCCATGGGGTCGCCGAAGGAGGCTCGCCAGCGCTGCAGTTCCTCGGCGATGTCAGGCGGGAAACCCAGGATGACGCCGACGCTCATGCCGTCGGTCCTGGCCTGGCGGTTACCCGGCGCGGTGCCACGGACCACGGCAGCGTCATCGTCGGCGTCAACGAATTGTCCCTCCCCGCGGTATGCAGGGGAGTTTTCGCTTGCCGTGACCTTGCTGGCGGATGACATAGGTCTAGCGGACTCCGGCGAGGCTGAGGGACGGCAGGAAACCCATGCGCTCATAGACCTGGCCCAGGGTCACGGACGCGATTTCCCGGGCGCGTTCGGCGCCCTGGGCCAGGAGCCTGTCCAGCTCCGCCGGGTCCGCCATCAGTTCGTTGGTCCGGTCCCGGAGGGGCGTGATGAAGTCGACCATAATATCCGCGAGGTCCTTTTTGAGGTGGCCGTACATCTTGCCCTGGTATTCCGCCTCGAGCTCGGCGACGGACTTCCCGGTAAGGGTCGAATAAATGGTGAGCAGGTTGGACACGCCCGGCTTGGCTTCGGCGTCGAACCGGATCTCCGTTCCGGTGTCAGTCACAGCGGACTTGATGCGCTTGGCCGCGAGTTTGGGGTCCTCCAGGAGCTGGATGGAACCGTGGGGCGACCCGCCGGTCTTCGACATCTTGGCAGTCGGGCTCTGGAGGTCGTAGATCTTGGCGGTGGCCTTGAGGATGGTGGCCTCGGGGACCGTGAACGTGTGGCCGAAGCGGGTGTTGAAGCGCTGGGCCAGGTTCCGGGTCAGTTCCAGGTGCTGGCGCTGGTCCTCGCCGACCGGCACAAGGTCGGTCTGGTACAGGAGGATGTCCGCGGCCATGAGGGTGGGGTAGGCGAACAGGCCGAGGGTTGCGGCGTCCGTACCCGACTTCTGGGTCTTGTCCTTGAACTGCGTCATGCGGGAGGCCTCGCCGAAGCCGGTGATGCAGTTCAGGGCCCAGGCCAGCTGGGCGTGTTCGGGGACATGGGACTGCACGAAGAAGATGCTCTTGTCCGGGTCGATGCCCGCGGCAATGTACTGCGCGGCGACCACGCGGGTGCGCTTGGCCAGCTCGGCGGGTTCGAAGTCCACCGTGATGGCGTGGAGGTCGGGGATGAAGAACACGGCGTCATATTCGGCCTGCATGTCGACCCAGTTGCGGACCGCGCCAATGTAGTTGCCCAGGTGCAGCGAGTCCGCTGTGGGCTTGGCACCGGAGAGGATGCGTTTCTTGGTCACGGGGGAAGTCGAGCTAGTCATTGTGAGAAAAACCTTCGGGGCTCAGAGCTGGTAGTCCACTACCAGCGGTGCGTGGTCGGAGAAGCGGGTGTCCCATGACGGCGCCCGGTCCACCACTGCCGAAATCGCGGCGGCAGCAAGGGCGGGGGTGGCCATGTGGTAGTCGATGCGCCAGCCTGTGTCATTGTCAAAGGCTTTGCCGCGCTGGGACCACCAGGTGTAGGGGCCGTCGACGTTTCCCGCCAGGCCCCTGTGGACATCCCTCCATCCGATTTCTTCGCCGAAGAAGCGGTCGAAGTAGGCACGCTCCTCCGGAAGGAAGCCGGCACGCTTGACGTTGCCCTTCCAGTTCCTGATATCCAGCTCGGTGTGGCCCACGTTCAGGTCGCCCACCACGAGGGCATGGTCGCTGTGCTTTGCCAGCTCCGGAAGACGGTTGACCATAACGTCGAGGAAACGGAACTTGTCGTCCTGTTTGGGCGTTCCTGCCTCGCCGGAGTGCACGTAGGCGCTGACCACTGTCAGTGTGGCGGCTGCACCGGCGGCGTCCGTCACCCGGAAGTCTGCCTCGACCCAGCGGCCCGCGGTGGCGAAATAGTCGTCGCCGATGTGTGAGCGGGTGGCCAGCGGCTCGGTGCGGGAGGCAATGGCCACGCCTGCGCGGCCCTTGGCCTCGGCTTCCTCATGCAGGATGAACCAGCCCTCGCCAAGGAGCTGCCGAACAATCGCGTCGGGTGCCCTGACCTCCTGGAGACAGAGAATGTCCACGTCCCGGGGTTCAAGCCATTCCGCCATGCCGTTCTTGTAGGCGGCGCGGAGGCCGTTGACGTTGACTGATGCGATGCGAAGGTGGTCCTTCTTCAATGCCGAGCTCACCCGCTCCACTCTAGTCGATGATGGTTCCGCTGACGGGTTCGTCAGCGCCACCGGAGGACTTGATCATGTCCCTGGCATTGGTGGCCGTGATTTCGATGGTTTCCAGTGCGCGGCGGATGGTGTCCTGGTCTGCTGCGTCGCCCTTGGCCCGTTCCTGGTCGACGACCCGCACCTGGACCTGGACGATCTTGAAGGAGTGGTCCAGCTTCAGGTCCCGGACTTCGTCAGCCTCGCTGCGTGACTTCACCAGGCGGGTGCCGCCGTGGTCGGCACTGCCCGACGACGGTGCGCGGCCGGTCGCGGCGTTGAAGGCGTTCTGCGCCTCGTTGAGTTTGGCGGTCGCCTTCTTGGCCGCCTTCTGGATGCTGAAGACGACGAACGCGGCCAGCGCGAGCCAGAACGCGGCGATGATGGCCACAACCCAGCCCACGACGTCGTTCTGGTTGGCGGCGAAGATGACGGCAACGACGAAGGCAATGACGAAAACCATCATTCCCGGGCCGCTGATCCGGAGCATTGAGAACCCGCCCTTGGCCGGGTTGGAGGCAGAGTTAGGGTTACCCAGAGTTCGCATGCCTCCATTGTCTCAAACACGCGGCGGTGGAAATGGCCGCTTCCACCCGGGGCGAACGCTACTTCAGGAACAGCTTGCGCAAGCGCCCGGCGGTGAGCATGACCCCCAGCACGATCATCACGAGGTAGTACCCGACATGGATGGCCGTGGCGGGGCTGAAAATCCCGACGCTGATCTGCCGGAGCAGCTCCACCCCATGCCACAGGGGCATGGCCTGGATGAGCCACTGGATGTACTGCGGGTACACGCTGAGCGGGTAGAAGGTGGCGCTGAAGAGGAACATCGGGAGCATCACGAAGTTGATCCAGTCCATCTGCTGGAAGGTCTTCATGAAGCTGGTGATCCCCATCCCGAAGCTGGCGAAACCGAAGGCGATCAGCACGGACGCCGGAATCATGAGGATGGCCCAGGGCGTGGTGATCAGCCCCATGAGTCCCATGACGGCGGTGAACCCGGTGGCGTACAGCAGGCCCCGCAGCAGCGCAAGGAAGATCTCCCCCATGGCCACGTCCAGCGGCCCCAGGGACGTGTAGAGCATGCCCTGGTACAGCTTGGCGAAGTTCATCTTGAAGAAGACGTTCCAGGTGGAGTCGTACACGGCGCCGTTCATCGCGGAGACGGCCAGGAGCGCCGGCGCAATGTACGCGGCGTAGCTGATTTCCTGGCCGCCGGGACCCTGCACGGCGCCCACGATTGCGCCCAGGCCAACCCCCATGGAGATCAGGTAGAGCACCGGCTCGAAGAAGCCGGAGAGCATCACCATCCAGTTGCTGCTCTTGGTGGCCATGAGCCCGCGGGCGATGACTGCCTTGACGTTCCGTGAGTACATGGGCCCGAAGCGGCGGTTCCGTGCCGCTTCGGTGACGCTGTGGCCTCCCGGGTTGTGACTTCCTGGGTTGTGGCTTTCTGCCAGAGTGCTCATTGGCCCAGCCTCCTGACGAATTGGCGCTTGGTGAGCATCCAGCCGGCAACGGTGAGACCCGCCAGGAACACGATGTGGGCGATGGTCAGCAGCGGCGGTTCCTCGTAGCCGTAGCTGAAGACCCGGCCCAGTTCCGTGCCGTGCCAGATCGGCGAAATCCAGCCGATCCACCGCACCGCGAGCGGCAGCGAATCGAGCGGGAAGAACGTCCCCGAGAACAGGAACAGCGGGGTCACGATGAACCGCATCACCATGGCGAACTGGCCCTTGTCCTCCTTGATGGACGCGGCATAGGCCATCAACGGGAGGCCGAACGACAGCCCCGCCAGCGTGGCCACCAGGACGGACACCCAGCCCCAGCCGCTCGGCGACGCACCGAAGAGCGCCACCACCACGAAATAGATGGCGGACTGCAGCAGGAACCGCAGCGTCACGGCCATGATGTGGCCGGAGGCGATCTGTTCCGGCGTGAGCGGTGAAGCGTGCGGCCCGTAGTAGACGCGGCGCCATTTGAACCCGTCCATGACCGGGAACGTGAATTCGTTGGCTGCCGTCATGACCGCAGCCGAGATCAGCAGGGCGGGGGCAATGAACGCGAGGTAGCTGACGCCGCCGAACGCGGCCTGGCTGTTCGTGTCCACCAGGGTGGCCAGGCCAACGCCCATGGCGAACAGGTACGCCACGGGCTGTCCCACGCCGTACATCACGATGGTCCAACCGTAGCCCTTCATGACGCGGAGGACCTGCTCTGCGTAGTAGAAAGAGCCCCAGCGGCGGGCACGGGCAGCGGACACGGCCGGCGAGTGGGCGCGAAGCAGGGCGGGCGCGGCAGAACCGCGGCCGGCATCCGAAACGGCAGGCGCGGACTGATCAGTCAACGAGGCTCCTACCGGTGAGGCGGAGGAAAACATCCTCCAGGGATGACCGGCGGACGAGCGAGGTGACCGGGCGCAGTCCGCGCGCGGAGACCTGTTCCAGGGCGGCCTCGCCGTCGTGGGCGTAGATCAGCACCCGGTCCGGGAGCGTCTCCAGCCGCTCGCCGATGCCCTCCAGCTCGGCACCGATGGTGGCATTGCGTTCCGAGCCGAAGCGCAGCTCCAGGACTTCACGGGTGGAGTACTCCCGGATCAGGCTGGCGGGCGAGCCCTCGGCCATGATCCGGCCCTTGTCCACGACGATCAAACGGTCGCACAGCTGTTCGGCCTCGTCCATGTAGTGCGTGGTCAGGATGAGCGTGACGCCCTGTTCCTTGAGCCGGAACAGCCTGTCCCAGAGAATGTGCCGGGCCTGCGGGTCCAGGCCCGTGGTGGGCTCGTCCAGCAGCAGGATCCGGGGTTCGTTGATCAGCGAGCGCGCAATGGTCAGCCGCCGCTTCATGCCGCCGGAGAGTGCGTCCACCTTGGACTTGGCCTTTTCCGTCAGCTGGGCGAACTCCAGCAGCTCATCCGCTTTGGGACGCAGGTAGCTCATCGGCAGCCCGAAGTAGCGGCCGTAGACCAGCAGGTTGTCGCGCACCTTGAGCTCTTCGTCGAGGTTGTCCTGCTGTGGCACAACACCCAGGTGGGCGCGGACTTCCGGCCCGTGGCTTTCCGGGTCCAGCCCCATGATGGACAGGCTTCCCGAGGTGCGCTGCGAGACGCCGCCAATCATCTTCATGGTGGTGGACTTGCCTGCACCGTTGGGGCCAAGCAGGCCGAAGGCCTCGCCGGCCGGGACACTGAAGGAAATGCCGTCGACGGCGGTGACGTCGCCATACGTTTTGGTGAGGTTTTTGGCGGTGATGACGTAGTGCATCTGGTCGCCCTGAGTCTGGCTGCGGGATGGTTTGCTTGACAGTTCTTCGTTGGACACAAGTTCAGGCACCCACACAACGTTAGTACTCACGTTCGAACAAAGAAAGAGTTGAATCTCAAAAAATCCATTCGATTTTGTCCGCCCCGTCCCGTCCCCGGCGCCCTGCTGTTAAGGGCGCCGGAGGCGGACCTACTTTTCCTCTGCGCGGAGGACCTGCAGGCGCTGGCGGTACTCCGTTTCGTCGATTTCCCCCCGCGCGTACCGTTCGCGGAGCACTCCTTCACCGCCCTGTCGCGCCGCCCAGCGGTGGTTGGTCCGCCACGTCCGTCGGGCGATGAAAATGATCAGGCCGATGACCAGGATCCAGAACAGCGGGAACAGCAGGAACCAGGGCGAGAACCCGCCGTCGTACCACGGGGCATGGACGGCGACGCCGGCCGGAAGTTGCACCGCCGCCGCCTGCACAGCGGCGGCGCTGATGGCGGTGCTCATTGCTGTCAACATGTCAGCTCCAAACTCTCAACGAGCCGTATCTCGGCTCTGCTTCAAGTCTGGTTTGGGGACGCCCCGCCGTCGTCCGGCGACGGGAGGCACTTGGGGCGGGCGGCGTACTCCCCCGGGAGACTCCCCCTGGAGAATCCCCGGAGACGCGTCAGCTGCTCCAGCCGGGCCGGACCAGACCCGACTCATAGGCCAGCACCACCAGTTGCACACGGTCCCGGACCTGCAGCTTTGCCATGATCCGCGAGACGTGGGTCTTGGCGGTCAGCGGCGTGATGAAGAGCCGCCCGGCGATTTCCGCGTTGTTCAGTCCCTCCCCCACCAGCCGGAGCACTTCGCGTTCACGGTCGGTGATCCGGTCCAGCCCGGCGTCGGGCGGCTTGCCGGCCGCGCGGGGCTGGAGGGCCAACTGGGCCATGATCCTGCGCGTCACTGACGGCGACAGGAGGGCGTCGCCGTCGTGCACCACGCGCACAGCGCGGAGCAGTTCCTCCGGCTCGGTGTCCTTGACGAGGAACCCGGCCGCGCCCGCCCGCACGGCCTCGGCGATGTACTCGTCCAGTTCGAAGGTGGTGAGGATGATGACCCGCGTTCCAGGAAGGGCCGTATCGGCCAGGATCCGGCGGGTCGCGTCCAGTCCGTCGCCCTGCGGCATGCGGATGTCCATGAGCACGACGTCGGGGTGCTCACGTGCCGCCAGCCGGACGGCCTCGTCACCGGTTCCGCATTCAGCCACGACTTCCATGTCCGATTCGGCGTCCAGGAGCGCACGGAATCCGGCACGGATGAGTGTCTGGTCATCGGCGATCAGGATGCGGATCATTGCTGCCCTTCAATCTGAGCGACCGTATTCGGGGTGCTACCCAGCGGCAGGACCGCCTGGACCCGCCACCCCGGATGCAGCGGGAGGAACCGGACCGTGCCGCCCAGCGCCGCCGCACGCTCCCGTATCCCGGTCAGGCCGTTGCCCTCCGGTGCGCCGGCGGCGCCGCGGCCGTCGTCGTCGACCGTTATGGTGAGCTGTCCGGCGTCGGGCCCCTCCGCGGGAATTTCCAGCACGACGGCGGCGCGGCCGGCGCCGGAGTGCCTCACCACGTTGGTGAGCGCCTCCTGCACGATCCGGTAGGCCGCTTCCTCCACGGCTCCCGCGACCGGCGTGTCCGTTCCGGTGTCCGGGAGGGCCTGCAGCTTCAGGTCCAGCCCGGTACGGCGCGCGTTCTCGGCAAGTTCGGGGAGCTTGCGCAGCCCCGGCCCCGACGCCGGACGGAGCGGTGCATCGTCCCGGAGCACGCCCAAAAGCTGGCGGACCTCGTCCAGGGATTCCTTGCTCGCCGCTTTGATGGCCTCCAGGGCGGGGCGGAACTGGTCGGGATCCCGGTCCCCCAGGTGGAGTGCCACCGAGGCCCGGACGTTGATCATGGACAGCGAGTGCGCCACAACGTCATGGATGTCCCTGGCGAGGGCAAGGCGGTATTCGTCGCGGGCGGCCTGTTCGCGGGTTTCCTGCTGGCGGCGCCTTTCGGCCACCCGTTCATGGCGGAGCCGGGCGCCCTCCCCCAGCAGCACCAGGATCACCAGCCACGATGTTCCGGCCACGGCCCGGATCAGGGCACCGTCGTCGCCGGCGGCCACAAAGTGGGCCACCAGTGCGGCGGCGCAGGCCACAACCACCGTCCACGTCTGCCACCGCCTGCCGGCGGCCGCCGAGAAGACGATGGCCAGCGCCAGGGAAAGCAGCACGGGACCCCAGGGATAACCGGAGGCCAGGTACAAGAGGGTTGCCGCGGCAACCGCAGGGAGCATGACTGCCGGGGACCGCCGCCGGAGGGACAACGCTGCCGGGCCGGCGAGCAGCAGCACGAAGGCCAGGGCGTCCAGGGGCCGCGTGTCCGGCTGGCGCGCGGCGGCGAAGACCGTGCCCACCACCTGGACCACAGCCACGGCGATCACCACGAAGGCAGTGGGCGGACCCTGGAATCGGCGCGGCATACTCCGAGCCTAGCCGCGCCGACCGTCCCGCGTCGTCGGCTTAACGGCGTAGGGCGCCTACTCCCCCGGGAGTAGGCGCCCTGTTGCCTTTTCAGTCAGTCAGCTTAGGCAGCGCCGGCGCTGCTTTCCGCCGCCATTTGGCGTTCGGCGGCTTCGACCACGTTGGTCATCAGCAGTGCCACGGTCATGGGACCGACGCCGCCGGGGTTCGGCGAAATCCAGCCGGCTACTTCGGCAACGGCAGGTTCGATGTCGCCGTGGACCTTGCTCTTGCCCGTCTCGGGGTCGGTTTCACGGGTGACACCGACGTCGAGCACGGCAGCGCCCGGCTTCACGTCCGCAGCCTTGACGATGTGCTTGGCACCCGCCGCACCCACGATGACGTCTGCCTGCCGCAGCAGCTCCGAGAGGTTCTTGGTGCCGGTGTGCGTCAGGGTCACGGTGGCGTTCACGGCCCGCCGGGTGAGCAGCAGGCCGATCGAGCGGCCGATGGTGACGCCACGGCCGACCACCACAACGTGCTTGCCGGCGAGGCTGTAGCCGTTGCGCTCCAGGAGCTCGATGACGCCCCGGGGCGTACACGGCAGCGGCGAGGTGATCTCGCCGTTGACGTTGAGCACCAGCCGGCCAAGGTTGGTCGGGTGCAGTCCGTCGGCATCCTTGGCGGGGTCGATCCGTTCGAGGATGGCGTCGGTGTCCAGGTGCTTGGGCAGCGGCAGCTGCACGATGTACCCGTGGCAGGCGGGGTCCGCATTGAGTTCGTCAATGAGGGCCTCAACCTGGGCCTGGGTGGCATCCGCCGGAAGCTCACGCTGGATCGAGTTCATCCCGATCTCCACGGACTGCTTGTGCTTCATGGACACGTACAGCTGCGAGGCCGGGTCCGCGCCCACGAGCACGGTGGCGATGCCCGGGATGACGCCGTGGGCCTTCAGTGCTGCGACACGCTCAGCCAGCTCGGATTTGATGGCGGCAGCAGCTGCCTTGCCGTCAAGGATCCTTGCAGTCTGCGACATGGACGGGTTCACCACTGCTCGTGCTGCGGGTAGAGCGGGAAGTCGGCCGCGAGCTTATCCACGCGGGCCTGCAGGGCGTCAACGTCCGTAGCGGAGCCGGCCTTCAGTGCGGTGGCGATGATCTCGGCAACCTCGGTGAATTCCTCGGCGCCGAAGCCGCGGGTGGCCAGGGCAGGGGTACCGATGCGCAGGCCGGAGGTGACCATCGGCGGGCGGGGGTCGAACGGGACGGCGTTGCGGTTCACGGTGATGCCCACGGAGTGCAGGAGGTCCTCTGCCTGCTGGCCGTCCAGCTGCGAGTTGCGCAGGTCCACCAGGACCAGGTGCACGTCGGTGCCGCCGGTGAGTACCGAGACGCCGGCTTCGGCGACGTCGGCCTGGTTCAGGCGGTCGGCAATGATCTTGGCGCCTTCGAGGACACGCTCCTGGCGCTCCTTGAATTCCTCGGTGCCGGCAATCTTGAAGGCAACGGCCTTGGCGGCGATGACGTGCATCAGCGGTCCGCCCTGCTGGCCGGGGAAGACGTTGGAGTTGAGCTTCTTGGCCCACTCCTGCTTAGCCAGGATCACACCGGAGCGGGGGCCGGCGAGGGTCTTGTGCACGGTGGAGGTGACGACGTCGGAGTACGGCACCGGGCTCGGGTGCAGGCCCGCTGCCACGAGGCCGGCGAAGTGCGCCATGTCCGTCCAGAGGAGCGCACCGACTTCATCGGCGATGGAGCGGAAGGCTGCGAAGTCCAGGTGGCGCGGGTAGGCGGACCAACCGGCAATGATCACCTGGGGCTTCTCGGCGATGGCCTGCTCGCGGAGCTTGTCCATATCGACGCGGAAGTTGTCCTGCTCCACCTGGTAGGCGGCCACGTTGTAGAGCTTGCCGGAGAAGTTGAGCTTCATGCCGTGGGTGAGGTGGCCGCCGTGAGCCAGGGAGAGGCCCAGAATCTTGTCACCGGGCGTGATCATGGCCGACAGTGCTGCGGCGTTGGCCTGTGCACCGGAGTGCGGCTGGACGTTGGCGTATTCGGCGCCAAACAGTTCCTTGACGCGGTCGATCGCCAACTGCTCGGCGATGTCCACGTATTCGCAGCCGCCGTAGTAGCGGCGCCCCGGGTAGCCCTCGGCGTACTTGTTGGTCAGGACGGAGCCTTGGGCTTCCATGACGGCGCGCGGGGCGAAGTTTTCGGAGGCGATCATTTCCAGGGTGCCGCGCTGGCGGCCAAGCTCCTGGTCCAGTACGGCGGCGATCTCGGGATCGAGCTCAGCCAGCGGCAGGTTACTGACGGTGGAGGAAGTGCTGACGGAAGTCGGTGATGTAGTCACGAAAAACTCCTGGCTAGGGATGGGCGCTGCTAAGGTCAGGCTACCGGCTGTGACGTTGCTCCGCCCCTTGGTTACGGGCAGCACGGCGCCATGGGTCGGCAGCGGTTAAACTGCCTACCGGCAAAACATGACCCTCGGCCCAGGCGTACGATCCGTGGTCTTCGTAGGTGCCGCTCCCTGATGGTTAGCCATCCAACGCCAGTTGCGACCGGTTAAGCCTATCAAAAACCTTTAATGTGGACCGTCCATCCCGTCGAAAGCAGAGCCTC
This sequence comes from Arthrobacter sp. NPDC093128, assembly GCF_040683875.1. Lineage (NCBI taxonomy): Bacteria > Bacillati > Actinomycetota > Actinomycetes > Micrococcales > Micrococcaceae > Arthrobacter > Arthrobacter sp. NPDC093128. The sequence continues at coordinate 59,601 of NZ_JBFBEY010000002.1, read as the reverse complement.
CGGCGCGGGTAGGCTGTTCTTCGTGACTGAAGACCAGCTGGCCTCCGCCTACGTACTGACCCTTTCCTGCCCCGACCGTCCCGGCATCGTGCATGCCGTTGCGGGAGCACTGCTCGTGGCAGGCTGCAATATTACGGACTCGCAGCAGTACGGCAGCCAGTCCACCGGCACCTTCTTCATGCGGGTTGAGGCGACCACGGCTGGTTCGCAGGCTGACGTGTACGCGGCGCTGGAACCGGTGGCGGCTGCGTTCGGCATGCAGTGGAGCCTGAACCCCGAGGGACGCAAGGTCCGCACGCTGCTGATGGCGAGCAAGTCCGCCCACTGCCTCAACGATCTCCTGTTCCTGCAGCGCTCCGGCACGCTGCCCATCGAGATCCCCGCCATCGTGTCCAACCACCAGGACCTGGCCGGGCTGGCGGAGTTCTACGGCATTCCGTTCCACTACATCCCCGTCACTGCGGACACCAAGGTCCAGGCCGAGGACGAGTTGCGGAAGATCATCGCGGAGGAAGGCGTCGAACTGACCGTCCTGGCCCGCTACATGCAGATCCTGTCCAACGACCTGTGCACCGAGCTCACCGGCAAGGCCATCAACATCCATCACTCCTTCCTGCCGTCCTTTAAAGGCGCGAAGCCCTACCACCAGGCCCACGCCCGCGGCGTGAAGCTGATCGGCGCCACGGCGCACTACGTCACGGCCGCCCTGGACGAGGGACCGATCATCGAACAGGAAGTCATCCGGGTGGACCACCGCCGCACGGCCGAACAGTTCGTGCAGATGGGCCGCGACGTGGAAGGCCGCACGCTGGCCCAGGCAGTCCAGTGGCACGCCGAGCACAGGGTGCTGCTCGACGGGAACCGCACGGTCGTCTTCAACTAGTGGTCGAGCACTTCGCCACGGAGCATGGGGGCGAGGACCGGCTGGCCGCGTTCTACAACCAGAGGGCGGTCCTTCATCCGGAGCATCCGCTGACCCCTCAGCGCGTGGAGCAGCGGGACCGGTTCATCGCCCGGCTGAAGGCCGAAGGCCGGCACGGCGTGCTGGAAATCGGCTCCGGCTTGGGGCTCGACGGGCTGAAGTTCGTCCAGTCCGGGATCCACTACACGGGCATTGACCTGTCCGAAGAGCACGTGCGGATAGCAACGTCCAAGGGACTGAACGTCTCGGTTGCCAGCGCCCGGAGCCTGCCCTTCGCCGACGGCGTCTTCCCGGCAGTGTGGAGCATGAGCACGCTGCTGCACGTCCCCAACCGGGACATTGACGACGTCGTCCGCGAACTGGTGCGCGTGGCCGCCCCCGGGGCGCCGATCGCCGTCGGACTCTGGTCCGGGGACGACGAAGAGGTACTCAACCCCGAAGACGAAATAGAGCCGCCGCGCTTTTTCAGCCGCCGCAGCGACGCAGCGCTGCGGCGGATCTTCGGCCGGCACGGCGACATCGAGGAATTCGTCACATGGCCGGAGGGCACGGGCGCTGAATCAGGCCCGGGCGCGGGTCATTGGACACAGCACTACCAGTTCCTGGTCCTCCGCACTCCCCCTGCCCAGCCCAACCCAACTAGGTAGCAGCAGGTGTCGTTTTGAGGGCTCATAACGACACCTGCTGCTACCTAGTTGGGGAAGCCGTGCGCTGTCCTATGTACCCCGACGGGCGCTGCCCATGTATCCGCCCAGGAATGCGGCCGCAATCAACAGCAGTGCCCCGATCCGGGCCAGCCGGACGCCGAGCCTGTGCTTGCCCCGGCGCCGCGCGGTCCAGGATCCGAGGAAGATCAGCACGGCCACGCCATTCAGCCCGGCGTGGACGATGCCAACCCGCTGCGTTGCCCTGCCGGCCAGCGCCCACTCGGCCCATCCGGTCAGTGCCGTGGGCGCCGCGGCCAGGACGCCAAGGCCCACCAGCCGGGTGGCTGCCCGCTGGGTCCCGGGATCCGCAAACAGGTCGAGGTACATCGCCATGAACCACGCCCCGAAGGGGACATCGGTCAGGATGCCGTGCAGGGGTATTCCGGTTGCGTCGCCATGGAGGAAGCTGCGCATCCGCGGGTTTTCGACGAGGCGGCCGGCCCGCGGCTCAGCCAACGAGACTGCAGGGTCAAGGGCCTCGAGCTGTTCAATCCGCCGCATCAATCGTCGGAACCTGCCGGCCCCGCCGCCTCCGTCCTTCCGCAGGTGAAGTCCTTGCAGCTGAAGCCCGTGAGGGCCAAAACCCCGAAGTTCCATGGCCCCATGCTAGTGAGTCAGGTCAGCGGCGTCACTAGGCACAAAGTCCGCCTGCGGAGACCCCGTACGTGGGCTGACGTGAACAGTGTCCTAGGCTGGGCTCATGGCTCCTCTCTATCCTTTTGCCGGCACCAGCCCGGATGTCCACCCTTCAGTCTTCGTTGCCCCCAGCGCCTCCGTGATCGGCAATGCCACCTTGGCCGAGGACTCCAGCGCGTTCTACGGCGTCTCTGTCCGTGCGGACACCGCCGCCATCACCGTAGGCGCCGGCAGCAACCTGCAGGACAACGTGGTGCTGCACGCCGACCCCGGATTCCCCTGCACCGTGGGCGCCCGCGTCAGCGTGGGGCACAGCGCCGTCGTGCACGGCTGCACCGTTGAGGACGACTGCCTCATCGGCATGAGCGCCACCATCCTCAACGGCGCGGTGATCGGCGCCGGCTCGCTCGTGGCGGCCGGCGCCGTCGTCCTCGAAGGAACGGTCATCCCGCCGCGGTCGCTGGTGGCCGGCGTCCCGGCGAAAGTCCGGCGCGAGCTCACCGACGAAGAGTACGACGGCGTGCAGCGCAACGCCGCGCACTACCGCGAACTGGCCCGGGCGCACCGGGAAATGCACGGCTAGTCCAGGCTGATCGGCCCCAGCGCGTCCAGCAGCTCGCCCGGGCCCGGATTCCCCGCAGCGGAGTGTCCGCCGAGGTGGTTCACCACGCCCCAGACTGCGTTGAGGCCGGTGGTCACGGCGCCCTCGGCCCAGCCGGCGGTGAACGATACGTCATCGCCGGCGAGGAAGATCCCGCGCTGGCCCTCCGGCAGTTTGTCCTGCTTGAAGTGCGTGAACAGCCGCTGCTGGTAGCGGTAGTGCCCGGGCAGGTTCGCCTTGAAGGCGCCCATGAAGTTGGGGTCCGCCTCCCACGAGACCGTGATGGGCTGGCCAATGATGTGGCTGGCGATGTCCACGCCCGGGTAGATCTGCTCGAGTGAGTGCAGCATGAGCTCCACCCGCTGGTCGGCGTCGAGCGCGAGCCACTTCAGCGCGTCGTCGTTCCAGGTGTAGGAGAGCAGGATGACGGCGGGCTTGTCCGGGCCGTCATCCAGCAGGTAGGTCGCGCGGTTCAACCGGTCGGTCAGGGTCATGGACATGACGTCGCGGCCGGTCGCCGGATCGGTGTCCTTCCAGAACGGACGGTCCACCATCACGAAGGTCTTGGAGGACTGCATATAGTGCGAGCGTTCGATTGCCGTCCACAGCTCCGCCGGGAACAATGCCTCCTCGGTGTGGATCCGGGTGGACAGCAGCCAGGACTGGCACGTGGTGACCACCGCAGGATAGGACGCCTCCCGGCCCCAGCGTTCGCGCAGGCGCAGGTCGCCGTTGGCGTCCCGGCTGATCCGGTCCACGGCACCGCGCGGGGAGCCCGAATGCAGTGACGCGAGTGACGTCCCTTCCGGCCAGTGGGCCATGCCCGACGGCGCGTGCTGCCACAGTGCCTCGGGGAGCCGCTGCGCTCCCCCTGCGATGAGGCGGTGCTGGTCATCGGCGTCCGTATAGACGACGCGCAGGATTTCGAGGATGGAGTTGGGAAAGTCCGTGTCCCAGCCGCCGGTTCCGAAGCCCACCTGGCCGAACGCTTCGCGGTGGGCGAAGCCCGCTTCCTTGAAGGACTCGCTGGCGGCGATGAAGCCGTAGAACGTCTGTTCGTCCATAAGCGGCAGGAGTTCGTTCCAGATCTCCTTGATCCTGGCCGTGTCCCGCGCACGGATGGCGTCCTGCATCTCACTGAACTTGGCGCCGTCGTTCACGGCTGCCTTCCAGGCGTCCGCCACTTCGCGGAAGAACGGCGGCAGGTCTGCCGGGGTGCTGGCGTAGTGCTTCTGCCCGGCCAGTTCGATCACGGTGCTGGAGGTGGCGGCGGCCAGCGGGTTGGGGAACTCCTGGGTCTGCAGGCCCAGCAGGTCCACATAGTGGTAGAACGCCCTGCCTGACACCGGGAACCGCATGCCGCCGAGGTCCGCCATCACGCCCGGCGCCGAAGGGAAGCTGGCGGTGCGCAGCCGGCCGCCGATCTGGTCCGCCTCGTACATGACCGGGCGGAGGCCCAGCTTCATCAGTTCGTAAGCCGTGACCAGCCCGGAGAGCCCTGCCCCGACCACTGCCACTTCGGTCCCGTACAGCTCGGGCGGGACCGACCCGAGGCCGGCCGGGTTGGCGAGGTAGTGGTCATAGCTGAACGGGAAGTCCGGGTTCAGCATGGTGATGGGGGCGTCGTTTGCCTGGCCCGGTGTTGGCCCGGCGTCCGGGCCGGGTGCGGCCGCGGGATCGTTTGCCGGCAGTTCGGTGGCGATGGTCATGAAAGGTCTGCCTTCGTCGGTTCGGTGGTGGACGGTGTTGAAGTTTCGCGCCCGCTGAGTTCACGGTATTCCTCGTGGCTGAGCGCCGCCACCCTGGAGTGGCGCCGGCCGTAGCCGAAGTAGGCTGCGAGGCCCACCAGCATCCAGATGCCGAAGACCACCCAGGTGTCGGCGCCAAGGTTGGCCATGAGGAACGCACACATCAGGGCGCCGAGGATCGGGGTCAACGGGAACAGCGGCACGCGGAAGGTGCGCTTGAGCTCGGGGCGGTTGCGCCGCAGGTAGATGACGGCAACGTTGACCAGGGCAAAGGCAAACAGGGTGCCGATGCTGGTGGCGTCCGCCAGTGCCCCGAGCGGGACCAGCCCGGCGGTGAGGGCGACGGCGATGCCCACGATCAGGGTTCCGGCAACCGGTGTGCCGGTGCGGGACGAGACGCGGCCGAAGATCCTGGGGATCAGGCCGTCGCGGGACATCGAGAGCAGGATGCGGGTCTGTCCGTAGAGGACGGTCAGGACGATGCTGGCAATGGCCAGCACGGCGCCGACGGCGAAGACCAGGGCAATCCACGGCTGCCCGGTGGTCTCTTCAAGGATCTTGACCAGGGCGGCTTCGGTGCCATCGAACCAGCCCCAGGGGCGGGCGCCGATGGCGGCGACAGCCACGAGGACGTAGATGGTTGTGACGATCAGCATGGAGAGCATGATGGCGCGTGGCAGGTCCCGCTTGGGGTTGCGGGCTTCCTCGCCGGCGGTGGAGGCGGCGTCGAACCCGATGTAGGAAAAGAACACCGTAGAGGCGGCGGCCGAGACACCGGCTGCGCCCATGGGCAGGAGCGGTTCGAAGTTGCCTGCGTTGAAGGCGGTGAAGGCTACGACGCAGAAGAAGAGGAGGATGCCGACCTTGACCACCACGATGGCGGTGTTGATCCAGGCGCTTTCCCGGGCGCCGCGGACCAGCAGGATCGTGGCCAGGACCACGATGATCATGGCCGGGATGTTCATGATGCCGCCGTCACCGGGCGGCTGGGAGATGGAGTCCGGCAGGACCTGCCCGAAGACCGCCAGGGACTCGTTCACGTACTGGCCCGCGCCCACAGCCACGGCAGCCACCGACACGGCGTACTCCAGAACGAGGCACCAGCCACAGATCCAGGCCATGCCTTCGCCCATGGTGGCATAGGTATAGGAGTAGCTGGAGCCCGCCACCGGGACCAGTCCGGCCATTTCGGCGTAGGAAACGGCAGAGAGCAGGGCGGCCAGGCCGGCGATCGCGAACGAAATCCAGATGGCCGGACCGGCCAGGGGCACCGATTCGCCAAGGATAACCAGGATGCCTGTGCCCAGGGTGGCGCCGACACTGATCATGGTCAGCTGCAGGACGCCGAAGCTCCGGACCAGTTTGGGGCCGCCATGGCCGTTTTCGGCCTCGCTGACCATCTGGCCGATCGGCTTGCGGCGCAGCAGTTGCGCAGCCAGGCCCGGACGGCGGGCAGCTGCCGGCTGCCGGCCGGTGAGTGTAGGCACAGTCATCATTGACGTCCGTTCGTGAGTAGTTGTCGGTTTCCCCTTGGTCCAGCTTAGGTTTGTGAGCCACCTCTCACCGTTGTGCAAAATGCCCTATAGTGTTCTGGCATGAGACTTAATGCACACATCGAAAGCCCGCAGGCCGCGGCGCTGACCGGGCAGGTCAGCGTTGACCTTACGGCCATTTCGGACAACATCCGCAACCTCCGGGAGCGCTCCGCCGCACCGCATTTCATGGCCGTGGTGAAGGGCAACGCCTACGGCCACGGCCTGGTCGACGTCGCCCGGACAGCGCTGGAGGCCGGCGCGGACTGGCTGGGCACAGCGCAGCTTCACGAGGCGATCGCCCTTCGCCGGGCGGGCATCACCGCCCCCGTCCTGTCGTGGCTTTACCTCGCGGCGGCCTCCAGCGGGACGATCCGGGAGGCGCTGGAGTACGACGTCGATGTGTCGCTGGGCAGCGTTGCCCAGCTCGACGTCGTGGCCGGCGTTGCGCGCCGGCTGGGCCGTCCCGCCGTCGTCCATCTTGAACTGGACACGGGGCTGAGCCGCGGCGGGGCGCGGGCGGAGGACTGGGCGGAGCTCGTGGCCGCCGCCCGCTGTGCCGAGCGTGCGGGAACCCTGTCCGTCAGGGGCGTCTGGACCCACCTGGCCTGGGCCGATGTTCCCGCGCACCCCGCCAACATGGCAGCCGTGGACGCCTTCGAAGAAGCCGTCCGGGAGGCCAGGGCGGCAGGGCTGGAGCCGGCCCTCCGGCACGTCTCAAGCTCCGCCAACATCCTTGACCGGCCGGAATTCGCGTTCGACATGGTGCGGGCCGGCCTGGCGTTCTACGGGCTGGCTCCGGCGGACCACCTTGCTCCGGCCGATTTTGGCCTGCGCCCGGCACTGACCGTGACAGCGCCGGTGGTGTTGGTGAAGAAGGTGCCCGCCGGAACCGGCGTGAGCTACGAGCACCAGGCCTTCACGCACGAGCCGCGGTACCTGGGGCTGATCCCGCTGGGTTACGCGGACGGCATTCCGAAGGGCATTTCGGGCCGCAGCCTCATCCTCCTTGGCGGCCGCCGGGTCCCGGTGATCGGCAAGGTCTGCATGGACCAGTTCATGGTGGACCTGGGCCCGGATGCCAACGGCGTGGCCGTTGGTGACACAGCTGTGCTATTTGGCGATCCGCAGACCGGGGCGGCAAGCGCCGATGACTGGGGTGCGGCGATCGGCAGCCACGGCGACGAGATCATCAACCGGATCGCCCCGCGCCTGCCGCGTGCGTACGAGTGCCCGGATTACCAGGAAGCCGGTGGTCCCGTTGGCGGGTGAGGCGGCCGCCGAGCGTCTCGGCTTCGTCACGCTGGCGCAGTTCCTGCAGAAGCTGCCGGCGGAGCTGAAAATACTCCACGACGGCGGCAACGGCGCCGGGCTGCTCCGTTGGGTGGAACCGAGCGAGCTGGAGGACCCGACGCCGTACCTGCTCGACGGCGAATTCATCCTCACCGCCGGGCTGCCGTTCCTTGGCGACGGCGGCGCAGGAGGGAAGGTGGACGCCTACGTGGAGCGGCTGGTCGGCGCCGGCGTGGGTGCCTTGGGGTTCGGGCTGGAACCGTACTTTGATGCCGTGCCCGACGCCGTGGTTGACGCGTGCCGGCATCACAACCTGACGTTGGTGGAAGTTCCCAAGACTGTTCCGTTTGCGGCGATCGGGCTGGAATTCTCCCAGCTGCTGGAATCGGACAATGCCCGGGTGTTCCGGCAACTGGCGGACACCAACAGGCAGCTGATGCGCGCGGTCCTTTCGGCCAGGCCGGAACACGAGCTCCTGGCGGCGCTGGTGCAGCGGGTCCCGGTGTGGGCCCTGCTCGTGGGTGCGGACGGCCGGGTCCGCGCCCGGGCAGCAGCCGGCGGAAGTGCAGTCGGCGCAGCCGGCGCCGGCTCCACCAGCCCGGGAGGCGGACCGCGGAACGCGCCCGCCGCCGTCGAACTTTCCGCCCTGCAGCCGATACTGACAAAGCTGCTGGCCGGCAGCGGCCCCCGGGTGGAAATGGATTCCCTCGACGAGCCCGGTTCCGCCCTGTTGTTCGGCCATCCGCTCCGCAGCACCCGCGACGCCAACCTCGGCGCGCTGATCCTGGGATCCGGCAGTCCCCTCACGCCCGCGCAGAACAGCGTGGTGTCCTCTGTCGTCGGACTCCTGGAACTGCTGGTGCGGCAGCGGACCAGCGGCTCACTCGCGCCGAGCCAGCTGGCGACGGCGCTGCTGCTGCACCCGGACAGCGTGGCGTCCGGCGGGACCAGGCATGTCAACGGGCTCAAGGACCTCCTGGCGCAGAGCATTTCGTCCACGCGTTCGGCACCGCTGCGGGTCGTCCAGGGACTCAAAGCCGACGCCGACTGGCCGGCTGGCGACAGCCCCGTCCGGGAACTGCTGCAGTGGCGCCGGATGTTCGACACCAAGCTGGTGGAGATCACCGACTACGGCTTCGCCGCCATCACACGCCTCAAGGTGGACGACGCACTGCTGGCCGAGACGGAGAAGCTCGGCTGGCGGCTGGTGATCGGCGATGCCACGGAGTTCCAGGGGCTGGCGTCCGCATACCAGCGGGTGACTTCGCTGCGCGGGCGGGTGCAGGCAACCGGGAAGAGTGCCCGGGTGGACGAGGTGACGTGGTCGGTCGCCGGGCTGCTCGGACGCGAGGCAGGGAGCATGCTTGCCGCCCGGCTGCTGGAGCCGGTGCTCAGCCAGGAAGACCCTGAGCGGCGGTCCGCCCAGCTGGCGGTGCTGCGGACCTGGCTCGGCGAAAACGGGAGCTGGGACGCCACAGCGAAGGCCTTGGGACTCCACCGCAACAGTGTCCGCCGGCAGATCAATGCCCTCGCGGAACTGCTGGACACCGACCTCAACCAGGCCCAGGTGCGCGCGGAGCTCTGGTTCGCCCTTCAGTACGTGGACGAACCTCCGGCCGCGGATCCTTCCCCTGCCGCCGCGGGCCCGCGTACCGCGCCTGACCCGCGCGGTTCCCAGTCACGGTAGAGGTCCGGCCGGCGCTCCCGGAGGTACGGCACGGCGTCCCGCGCTTCTCGGGAGGCAGCTGCGGAGACCTCGGCGAACAACAGGTCCGCCGACGCCCCGGCCGCGGCCAGCAAAGATCCGTCGGGTCCGGCGATCACGCTGCCGCCCAGAAAGTCGCAGCCGTCCTCCGTGCCCGAATGATTGGCGTAGGCCACGGTCAGCTGGCTCTCCAGCGCCCGCGCGCGCAGCAGGACCTGCGGGACGGAATCGAACCCCTGCGACAGGGCCGTGGGAACCAGGAGCAGCTCGGCGCCGCGGACTGCGGCAGCACGCACGGCCTCCGGAAATTCGACGTCGTAGCAGATCACCATGGAGGTCCTGATCCCGTGGAAGTCCACGACGGCGGGAGGTTCGGTGGCAGCACTGAAGGCCTTGCGCTCCTCCGCGCCGAACAGGTGCACCTTGGCGTAGTTCAGCAGCTCTGCACCCTCTTGGTCCACGAGCGTGGAGGTGATCTGCCACCGGCCGTCTGCGGTCACGGCCGGCAGGCTGTACACCAGGGCGATGCCGTTCCGCCGGGCGATGTCGGCCAGCTGCCGGCGGATGGACGGCAGCCTGGCGGGGTCCAGTTCCGCCCGGATCCGAAGGGGCGCGTAACCCACGGCGAACAGTTCCGGCGTGACCAGCACCCGGGCCCCGGCCGCAGCGGCCCTTTGGGCGGCGTCATTGACTGCGCCGCAGTTGGCTTCCACATCGAGCACGGCGGAGTTCGCCTGCATCAGCGCCAGCAGCATCATTACCACCTCTAGAAGTCTCCGGGATGCCCGCGGGAACCCGCGGACTCTCTGTATCTACCAGCCTAGCCACGGGTCCCTGCGGTGGCCCAGGTGCATTTCCACCCGGAATCCGCGGCCCGCGGTGCGGAACGTCCGTAGGCGCCGGTCCGGCACCATGATTGCATGTTGCGTTAACTTCTTGACTACAACGGTGGAGATGGTGCACGCTTCATTGCATGCCCTCAACACCGCGCTCAACGAGGAGCCGAACCAAGAATCCTGGTTCACAGTCCGCATTGAGGCACCTGAACCAGCAACGGATCATCGAGTGCCTTCTGAACGGTCCGTCAACCCAGGCTGAACTCGCCCGGCAGACCGGCCTGTCCACGGCCACGGTCTCCAACATCGTCAAGATCATGCAGGACGCCGGGCTGGCGTCCACGGAACCGATCACCAGTTCCGGCCGGCGCGCACTGAACGTCCGGCTCAACAGCAACGGGGCCGTCGCCGTGGGGATCGACTTCGGCCGCCGCCACCTCCGGGTGGTCCTCGCCACGCTGAGCTACCACATCATCGCCGAAGAGTCGGTGCTGCTGCCGCTGGGCCACCACTACGACGAAGGCATCCGGGCCGCCGTCGACCTCCTGGCCAAACTGCTGGAGGAAAGCGGCGTGGAACGCAGCGCCGTGGTGGGTGCCGGCGTCGGAATTCCCGGTCCCATCGACCGCCGCACGGGCACGGTTGCGCAAGGCGCGATCCTCCCTGAGTGGGTGGGAATCAACATCCTCCAGCACCTTGAGGACACGCTGAATTTCCCCGTCTTTGTTGACAACGACGCCAATCTTGGCGCGCTCTCCGAGGTCACTTGGGGACCCCACAGTGGCATCAGTAACCTGATGTTCCTGAAGATCGGTTCGGGCATCGGCGCAGGCCTGATCCTCAACAGTGCCCCGTACTACGGCAACGTGGGCATCACCGGCGAAATCGGCCACGCCACTATCCATGAACACGGCCTCATCTGCCGCTGCGGAAATAGGGGATGCCTTGAAACCATTGCCTCCACAACCACCATGATCGAGCTCCTCAGCCGCGGCGAGGAGAAGCCGCTCAGCGCCGAAGACATCGTCCGCAAGGCGCTGGAGCGGGACTCCGCCACCCTGCGGGTAGTGGACGACGCAGGCCTGGCCGTAGGCCGCGCCTTGGGCAACGTGGCCAACCTCATCAACCCGGAAGTCATTGTGGTGGGCGGTCCGCTGGCCGGGTTGGGAGACCTGCTCCTGGACCCCATCCGACGGGGGCTTGTCCGCCACGCGGTGCCCGTAATCGGCGAGACCACCACGCTGACAATGTCCTCGCTGGGCGACCGGGCGGAGGCGCTCGGGGCTGCCGCACTCGTCTTCCAGCATGCGGGAATACGCCGCTCCTGATCGTTTCGTTATCTGGCTGTTGCGTTAAAGACTTGACGACAAGGGCTGTGATCCAGTTTACTTTTTCATCAGACGGCCCTGCGGTTTGCGGGGCGGACAACGAAGTCATGCATTGGAGGCGTAAGGGCATATGACGTCCCAGACCACGCACAGCGATCCGATACTTCTCGAGATGCGCTCCATCACCAAGGAATTCCCCGGCGTTAAAGCTTTGTCCGAGGTAAGCCTGCGGGTGAAGGCCGGCGAGATCCACGCAATCTGCGGTGAGAACGGCGCCGGCAAGTCCACCCTCATGAAAGTCCTGTCCGGCGTGTATCCGTACGGCAGCTACGACGGCGACATCGTCTACCAAAACGAGGTTCAGCAGTTCAAGGACATCCGCGCCAGCGAGCATGCCGGCATCGTGATCATCCACCAGGAACTGGCGCTCATTCCCGAGCTGTCCATCATGGAGAACATCTTCCTGGGCAACGAACCCACCAAGCGCGGCGTGATCGACTGGGCCGAGGCCCGGACCCGGTCCAGGGAGCTGCTGGCCAGGGTGGGGCTGCGCGAAGATCCCGATACCGCCATCAAGGAAATCGGCGTTGGCAAGCAGCAGCTGGTGGAAATCGCCAAGGCACTGAGCAAGTCGGTAAAACTGCTGATTCTGGACGAGCCGACGGCAGCCCTGAACGAATCCGATTCCCAGCACCTGCTGGATCTCATGCTGGGGCTCAAGGGCCGCGGCATCACGTCCATCATCATTTCCCACAAGCTCAACGAGATCGAACAGATCGCCGACTCCATCACCATCATCCGTGACGGCAAGTCCATCGAGACCCTCGATGTGAAGGCCGACGGCGTTGACGAGGACCGCATCATCAAGGGCATGGTGGGCCGGACGCTGGAATCCCGGTTCCCGGACCACGAGCCCAAGATCGGCGAGGTGTTCTTCGAGGTCAAGGACTGGAACGTGGGCCACCCGCAGATCCAGGACCGGATGGTCTGCAAGAGCTCCAACTTCTTCGTTCGCCGCGGCGAGATCGTCGGCTTCGCCGGGCTGATGGGCGCCGGCCGCACCGAGCTGGCACGCTCGGTCTTCGGCCGCTCGTACGGACGGTTCATCTCGGGCCATATCTACAAGGACGGCAAGGAGGTCACGCTCCGCACCGTACGCCAGGCGATCGACAGCGGACTTGGCTACGTCACAGAGGACCGCAAGTCCCTCGGCCTGAACCTCCTCGATGACATCAAGACCACCACCGTCGCGGCCAACCTCAAGAAGATCAGCAAGCACAACGTGGTGGATCCCAACAAGGAGTTCACCGTTGCGGAGCAGTACCGCAAGTCCCTGCGGACCAAGACGCCCTCGGTGGAAGAAGGCGTCGCCAAGCTCTCGGGCGGCAACCAGCAGAAAGTGGTGCTCGCGAAATGGATGTTCACCGACCCGGACCTGCTGATTCTTGACGAGCCCACCCGCGGCATCGATGTCGGCGCCAAGTACGAGATCTATGGCATCATCCAGCAGCTGGCCAACCAGGGCAAGGGAGTGATCGTGATTTCCTCCGAGCTGCCGGAGCTGCTTGGCCTCTCCGACCGCATCTACACCATCTTCGAAGGCGCCATCACAGGTGTCCTGGACAAGGATGACGCCAGCCAGGAAAGCCTGATGAAGCTCATGACATCCGCCCGCAAGACCGCCGCCTGACCCTGTGGATACTTCCAGAACCTTCCAGACACAAGGACCGAAACAATGAACGCGCTCAAGAAGCTCTTTGGCGGAAACACCCGCCAATTCGGCATGATCTTCGCCCTGGTTGCACTGATCGTCTTTTTCCAGATTTTCACTGAGGGCCGCACGCTCACCCCGGGCAACGTCATCAACCTCTTCAACGGCAACTCCTACATCCTGATCCTGGCCATCGGCATGGTCCTGGTGATCATTGCCGGCCACATCGACCTCTCTGTCGGCTCCGTGGCCGCCTTCGTCGGCGTCACCGTGGCCCTGGCGATCCGTGACTGGGGGATCCCCTGGTACGCCGGCGTCCTGCTGGGCCTGGCCCTCGGGGCGCTGATCGGAGCCTGGCAAGGGTTCTGGACAGCTTATGTGGGCATCCCTGCCTTCATCGTCACCCTGGCCGGCATGCTGCTGTTCCGCGGTTTCAACCAGTTCGTCGGCAAGTCCAACACCATCCCGGTCCCCAACGACTTCCAGTACCTCGGATCCGGCTACCTCCCCGAGGTGGGGCCCAGCACCGGGTACAACAACCTCACCCTGCTCCTGGGCCTGCTGGCCGTGGCCTGGGTAGTGTTCAGCGAAGTCCGTTCACGCCGCCGGGCCATCGCGCTGGGTGCCGAAGTCCCCGAATCCTGGGTGATGATCCTCAAGCTGGTCCTGATCTGCGGTGCCATCCTGTACGCCACGTACCTGTTCGCCACCGGCCGCCCGGGCACGTCCTTCCCCATCCCCGGCCTGATCCTCGCCGTCCTGGTCATCATCTACGGCTTCATCTCGTCCAAGACCATCGTCGGCCGCCACATCTACGCTGTGGGCGGCAACCGGCACGCCGCCGAACTCTCAGGCGTCCAGTCCAAGAAGGTCAACTTCCTGGTGATGATGAACATGTCCATCCTGGCCGGCCTGGCCGGCATGATCTTCGTTGGCCGCTCCACCGCCTCCGGCCCGTTCGACGGCGTCGGCTGGGAACTGGACGCCATCGCGGCTGTTTTCATCGGCGGCGCCGCCGTGACCGGCGGCGTGGGCACCGTGATCGGCTCGATCGTCGGTGGCCTGGTCATGGCCGTGCTGAACAACGGCCTGCAGCTCCTGGGCGTCGGCGCAGACCTCACCCAGATCATCAAGGGCCTGGTGCTCCTGATCGCCGTCGCCTTCGACGTCTACAACAAGACCCAGGGCAAGAAGTCGATCATCGGCATGATGATGAAGAACTTCGGCCGCACCAGCACCGAGCTGCAGCCGGACGAGACCACGGCCACGAAGGACGTCATCCGCAAGGAAGCCTGAGCGCTTCCCCACGATTCTCCGCACACCATCTAAAGAAAGTGAACCAAGCAATGCAAATGATTGGTAAAGCAGGAAAGGCAGCAGCGATCGCTGCTATTGCGGCACTGGCGCTGACAGCCTGCGGCCGTGCCGAAACCGGCACCACGGGTGGTAGCAGCGGCGGCGAGGCATTCCCCAAGAACTCCTCGATCGGCGTCGCACTCCCCCAGAAGACCAGTGAAAACTGGGTGCTGGCCGAGAAGCTGTTCAACGACGGCCTGAACGGAGCCGGCTTCAAAGCCGACGTGCAGTTCGCCAACGGCGGCGTCTCCGAGCAGCAGAACCAGATCAGCGCCATGGTCACCAAGGGTGCAAAGGTCATCATCGTGGGTGCCATCGACGGCGCCCAGCTGGGTACCCAGCTCAAGCAGGCCAAGGACTCCGGCGCCACCATCATCGCCTACGACCGCCTGCTCCTGAACACCGAGAACGTGGACTACTACGTGGCCTACGACAACTTCAAGGTGGGTGAGCTACAGGGGCAGGCGCTGCTGGACGGCATGAAGGCCAAGAAGCCTTCCGGCCCGTACAACATCGAACTGTTCGCCGGTTCCCCGGATGACGCCAACGCGAAGGTCTTCTTCGACGGCGCCATGAGCATCCTCCAGCCGAAGATCGACGACGGAACGCTGAAGGTGCTGTCCGGCCAGAAGTCCTTCGGGCAGGCCGTTACCCAGGGCTGGAAGGCGGAGAACGCCCAGCGTAGGGCCGACACCCTGCTGACGGGCAGCTACGGCACCGCTTCCCTGGACGGTGTCCTGTCCCCGAACGACACCCTGGCGCGTGCAGTCCTGACGTCCGTCAAGGCTGCGGGCAAGCCGCTTCCGGTCATCACCGGCCAGGACTCCGAGGTTGAGTCCGTCAAGTCGATCATGGCCGGCGAGCAGTACTCCACCATCAACAAGGACACCCGCAAGCTCGTTGAGCACGCGATCACCATGGTCAAGGACATCCAGGCCGGCAAGACGCCGGAGATCAACGATGACAAGTCCTACAACAACACGGTCAAGACCGTTCCCGCCTACCTGCTGGAGCCGGTCATCGTGACCAAGGAGAACGTCAAGACGGCCTACGTCGACGATCCGGTACTCGGCCCGATCACCAAGTAGTCCGCGCTTCGGCGCCTGCGAGTCAAGGGCCCCGGCCCGCCCGAGAGGGTGGGACCGGGGCTCTTGCGTTCCCCGGACCGCACAGCCGCCCGGTCTTCACAGCGCATTCATAGCTTCGGCCCGTCCTCCGCACAGCCACGAGCACCAATGTGGGATCAGCACGCCGGCCATCCTGTCCGGCCAGAGATCCTAGGAGTACCGTGAGCGTCCTCGCCCGAAGTGTAGGCAATGCCTTCAGAAACAAGGTCCGAACCGGGGCCGTGGTGGCGGTGTTGGCCGTGGCAATCGGCCTGGCCCTGTCCATGCTGGTGGCCAACCAGGCAGTTGCCGCCAGAGTCACGGAACTGAACGCCTCGGTGGGCACCGTGCTGACCGTCAACCCGGCGGGCGGCCAGGGCTTCGAAGGCGGCGGTGAACCGCTCACGGCTGAACAGGCCGCAACCGCGGCCGCCGTACCCAACGTTACCGGCGTGGTCGGCACCAAGGCGCTGCGCCTGCGCAACGCAACCGAGGCAGCCGCGCAGGCGGCCACCGGCGCCCAGACAACCGGACCCGGCGGCCAGAGCACCACCACGCTGACCACCAGCCTCACCCCCGCCGTCGACGCCGGAACCCTCGGCAACCGCAACCAGGCCAGCCAGGGCACCACCGGGTCCACCGGAACCACCCAGCGGGCGCGGACCATGTCGCTGCCCATCACCGCCACCGGAATCGGCGCCGAGGTGGACAGCACGGGCAAGGCCCTGACGATCACCGAGGGTTCCGGCCTGGGCGACTACACCGCCGAGTCAACCAACGCGCTCCTGGGCACCACCCTCGCCGAAAAAAACGGCCTCAAGGTGGGCTCCACGTTCACCATCAATGACCAGACCTACACAGTGGCCGGCCTGTTCGACGCCGGCACCACGTTCGGCAACAACGCCCTGTACCTGACGCTTCCCTCCGCCCAGACACTGGCTGAACTGCCCGGTGAACTGTCCACGATGATCGTCACGGTGAACAGCATGGAGAACGTGGACGCCGCCAAGACCGCGCTCCAGGGCGCCCTCGGTACAGATAAAGCCGACGTCACCCAGGGCCAGCGCAACCTTGAGACGGCCGTCAGCTCCCTGGACAGCGTCAAGAACATCTCACTGATCGCGTTCGTCGCCGCACTGGGCACGGCCGGCCTGATCATCCTCCTGATCATGGTGATGCTGGTCCGCGAGCGCCGTCGCGAAATCGGTGTGCTCAAGGCGATCGGCGCCCCCAACCGCACCGTCGGACTCCAGTTCGTCCTCGAGGCGCTGGTCCTGGTGGCGCTCGGCAGCGTGGTGGGTGCCGCCGTCGCCTCCTTCGCCAGCGGCGGCATCGCCTCCGCCCTGATCAGCTCCAATTCATCGACGACGACGGCGGCCACCACCGGGCGCGGCATGCCGGGAGGGGCGGCCGGTTTCCCCGGCGGCGGGGCCGGTCTTCCCTCTGGGGGGCCGTTCGGCGGAGCGTCCCAGCTCCTGACGACCGTCACCGCGAGCGCCTCCCCGGGCGTGATCGCCGCCGGTATCGCCGCAGTGTTCGGCGTCGCCATCATCGGTGCGCTGGTCCCGGCGCTCCTGACAGCACGCATCCGCCCCATCGAAGTCCTCCGAGGAGAGTAGCCATGATCGAAGTCAAGAATCTCGTCCGCACCTTCAAGTCCGGCGACCGCACCATCAAACCCGTCAACGACGTCAGCTTCGAACTCGAACAGGGCACGCTCGCCTCCATCGTGGGCAAGAGCGGCAGCGGCAAGAGCACGCTGCTGTCACTGCTGGGTGCGCTGGACAAGCCCACCAGCGGAGACGTCGTGGTCAACGGCGTCAGCCTGGCAAGCATGCCGGACGGCAAACTGACCGAGTACCGGCGCCGCGACATCGGCTTCGTTTTCCAGCAGTTCAATCTGATCCCCAACCTGTCCGCCGTGGACAACGTGATGCTGCCCATGGAGTTCGCGGGGGTCCGCAAGGCCGCGCGGCTTGCACGGGCCAAGCAACTGCTGGAGCAGGTGCAGCTGGATCCGGAGAAGCACGTGCGCCGCATCAACCGCCTGTCCGGCGGCGAGCAGCAGCGTGTAGCGATTGCCCGCGCGCTGGCCAATGAGCCGAAGCTCATCCTCGCGGACGAGCCGACCGGCAACCTGGACGAGCAGACCGGTGACCACATCATCGAGCTCCTCAGCTCGCTCAGCCGCGACCACAACACCACCATCCTGGTGGTCACGCACGACAGGGCACTGGCCAACAAGACGGACCGCCGGTTTCGGCTGCAGCAGGGGCGCCTCACCGAAGAGCCGGCACGCACCCGGGTGGGAATGGCCGCGTCGGCGTAGGCGGGAGCTGAGGGAGGGCAGGCGGGAGCGCCCGGGAGCGTCGGCGGGAGCTAAGGGAGGGCCGATTTGAACCCTCTCTCAGCTCCTGCAGTCTTTAAGGCAACCCTCTCTCACTTTTCGCACGAAATATTCGGACGCTCTCTCACTACTTGCGCGTATTTCCTGAACGCTCTCTCAGCTGAGTGAGAGGATGGCACAATGAGTGCCCCT
Source organism: Arthrobacter sp. NPDC093128 (assembly GCF_040683875.1). NCBI lineage: Bacteria > Bacillati > Actinomycetota > Actinomycetes > Micrococcales > Micrococcaceae > Arthrobacter > Arthrobacter sp. NPDC093128. The sequence continues at coordinate 41,581 of NZ_JBFBEY010000002.1, read as the reverse complement.
ATCGCGCAGCCGTGGCTGTTCAGCCAGTCCGACCAGGATCCCCGTTCCGCCACAGGACGCACTCTGAGGTGGGGCGTAGTAGCAACAGGAGGCATTGCCCAAGCGGTGGTGCAGGACCTCGTCCAACTCGCCGATGCGGAACTCTACGCGGTCAGCTCCCGCACGCAGGCTACCGCTGATGCGTTCGCGGCCAAGTACGGTTTTGCCAAAACGTACGGTGACGATGCCAGCGGCACAGGCTACCAGCGGCTGTTGGCGGACAGCGCCGTGGATGTGGTCTATGTGGCCACTCCCCACGCCCAGCACTACGAAGTTGCACTGGCCGCACTCAATGCAGGCAAGCACGTGCTGTGCGAAAAGGCCCTGACCATCAACGCGCGGGAAGCTGCCGAGCTCGTGGCCCTTGCACGGTCCAGGAAGCTGTTCCTGATGGAAGCCATGTGGAGCCGGTTCCTGCCCAGCATGCAGCGAGCGTTCGATATCGCGGCGTCCGGGGAACTCGGATCCGTCCAGTGGGTCAACGCGGATCTCGGATTCCCGGCGGTCTACTCCCCCACCGCACGTATCTGGGCCCTCAACGACGGCGGCGGCGCACTCCTCGATCTGACGGTTTACCCCCTGTTGTGGGCATTGGGAACCTTGGGCCTGCCTCAGTCCGTCAGTGCCACAGGCACTGTAAACGACGACGGCGTGGATGCCCAGAACGCGTTGACGCTCGGATACCACCACGGAGCGCAGGCCCAACTGACATCGTCCCTCACTGCCTACGGTCCGCGAACAGCCACCGTCGCTGGAAGCCTGGGGTATTTGCAGTCCATCGGTTCAATCAATAACCCCAGGGAACTGCTGGTAAGGATCGGCATGGAGGAACCGCGGATTGAACGCTTCGACGTTGTCGGCCGTGGCTACACCTACGAGCTCCGCGAGGTCACGCGCTGCATCCAGCAGGAACTCACGGAGAGCCCGGTCATGCCGCTTGAGGATTCGCTGAATGTCATGCGGCTGTTCGACGGCGTCCGTGCGCAGCTCGGCGTGGCCTACCCGAATGATGCGCGCTAACCCGGCCCGCCGGTCATCGGAAAATAATCAATTCGCCGGACTATTAACCGAAAACTCTGGACTCCTGCTCTTTGTCGTGCCTAGGCTGTAGGCATCGTCGATTTTTCGAGGAGCATCGGGGGGTGTCGCGGATGGAATCAGCACGTTCGCCATGGCGCACGCTCCGTCCCTTGCTCCTTGCAGGCGCGGCAGCAACGGCGTGGCTGGCACTTTCAGCCCCAGCTGCCAACGCCGAGTCGACACCCGATACCGGTTCGCTGTTGGGCACCATCAGCTCGTCTGTTTCGTCGGTGGCCGGAACAGCCGCTACCCCCGTCAACGATGCCCTGGCCTCCGTCGGGCACGCTGTCGCCGGACCTCCAGCCCAACCGGCAGCTCCCGAATCGGCCGGCATGCTTCAGCCTCTTACCGGCGCGGCAACCGGAACCGTGGACTACTTCATCGACGCGGTTCCGGTGGTGGACCAGATTGTGCCCAGCGGGACCAGCGGCACGGTCACGTCACCGGTAATCGCGGCAGCTGACACGTTTGTGGCCGAAGCCGCTCACGCCGTTTTGCCCGCCGCGGGCGATGCCCTGCCCGTTCTTGAACCGGTCCTTGAGCCGGTGGACGAGCTGCTGGCGGGCACAGATACGCTGCCACTCCCTCTTCCGGGTAGTGAAGCCCTGGCCCCGGGACTTGCGGCCGTTACGGATTCTTCCGCTTTCGACGGCGTTTTCGGCACCGAAGTCGGGCTAGCCCCGGGCGTGCAGTTGGACGCCATCCCCCTCAGTTACCGGTTGTCGCTAACGCCGGAGTCCGCGCTATCGTTGCCGGTCGCCAACCTTGGCTCGGCGCGTTCTTCTGCGCCTGCCTGGAGCCCTGAATCCCCCGGCAACGGCGACGGCACTGCAGGCCCTTATAAGCTTCCGGCTGTTCCGGGCTCAGGTTCGGGGACCAGCCAGTCGTCCGGCGCGGGCCCGGGCGGCTCCGCTTGGCTTTCCACTTTCCACCTGGACGTTCCACTGACCGGTGTATTCCCCGTCAGCGGCCCCTTGCAGAATTCCCCTGCGCCGGTGTCTTTCGACCCCGGTTCATCTCCTGATTAGTTGGGCCTCCCCTGCGCCTATGCGCGGAAAACGGCCACTTGGGCTGCCTTGGGCGGCCAACAACAACTTTCAGGAGAAATCACAATGCACGCACATATCCGCAGAGGGCTGCTCAGCACCCTCTTTGCCGGAGGGTTACTAGCCCTCGGCACCACCGCTGCCAGCGCAGCGGATACAACGAGCGGGTCGGATGGTCTCACATCCGGCACTACCGCCACGGTCTCAGCGGCGGTTGCCGCAAACTCGTCGTTGGGCCTACTGGGTGACTCAACGCCGGAAAACACCACCGCTGACCTCGGCGCAGTTGTCGACGTCAATCTCGGCACCGGCAACGGCACCACGCGTACCGACGCCACGACGGCTGACGTCGCCGCAGTTGTAGACCTCGGGCTCGGCACCAACAACGGCACCACCGGAGCCGATACCACCACCGCTGACCTGGGCGCAGTCGTCGACGTCAACCTTGGCGCCGGCAACGGCACCACGGGTACCGACGCCACCACAGCTGACCTCGCCGCAGTTGTAGACCTCGGGCTCGGCACCAACAACGTCGGGACAGCAGGAACCGACAACACCACCGCCGACCTCGCCGCTGTCGTAGACCTTGGCCTCGGCACCACGGGTACCGACACGACCACAGCTGACCTCGCCGCCGTCGTAGACCTTGGCAACGGCACCGGCACCACGGGTACCGACGCCACGACGGCTAACGTCGCGGCAGTTGTAGATCTCGGCCTCGGTACCACGGGTACCGACACGACCACAGCTGACCTCGGCGCCGTTGTAGACCTCGGGCTCGGCACCAACAACGGCACCAGCGGAGCCGATACCACCACCGCTGACCTGGGCGCAGTCGTCGACGTTAACCTTGGCGCCGGCAACGGCACCACGGGTACCGACGCCACGACGGCTAACGTCGCGGCAGTTGCCGACGTCAACCTCGGCACCGGCAACGTCGGGACAGCAGGAACCGACAACACCACCGCCGACCTCGCCGCTGCTGTGGACGTCAACCTTGGCGCCGGCAACGGTACCACGGGTACCGACACGACCACAGCTGACCTCGCCGCCGTCGTAGACCTTGGCCTCGGTACCGGCACCACGGGTACCGACACGACCACAGCTGACCTCGCCGCCGTCGTAGACCTTGGCCTCGGCACCGGCACCACGGGTACCGACACGACCACAGCTGACCTCGCCGCCGTCGTAGACCTTGGCCTCGGCACCGGCAGCGCCGGAACCGATGTCACCGCAGTCGTGGACCTCGGGCTCGGCACCGGCACCACCGGAACTGATACTGCCGTGGATCTGGGAGTCGGCCTCGGTGTGGGCGGCTCAACCGATACGGGGACCGGCACCACTGGCGACCTCGGGATCGACCTCGGCATTGATCTGGGTATCGGCGGACCCGCCACCGGTGGCACCGTCCCCGGTGGCACCGTCCCCGGTGGCACCGTCCCGGGTGGTACCGTCCCGGGTGCAACCAACCCCGGCGCTCCTGCTACGGGCGTCGAGCCGGGCGGCAACGTCCCGGGCACCAACGCCCCGGGCATCAACCCCGGCGGTGCAGCTACCGGAACCGGCATGAATCCCTCGGCTGCAACGGTGGCCGCCACGGGAGCCAAGGCCACGGCAGGCACTAGTGCACCGATGCTCGCCAACACGGGGGCCAACGTTGAACTGTTGACTGCGGCCCTGCTTCTCCTCGCGGCGGGCATGATCATCACGCTCGTGCTGTACCGGCGGAAGAAGGCCTAGTCCGGGAACGGACAGGATGACGGGCGCCGCCCGCATCCTGTCCGGCCAGGATCTAGGAATATTCAAGGGAACGGCCCGGGAAGCCCGCAAAGCCTCCCGGGCCAGGCCGCTGCCCGCGGCGATTCCGGCACACGCACCAGAACTACCAAGCAGCCTTATGAAAACTGATAGCAGTGCCCGTATCATTCTTGGAGTGCGTTCCGCCGGAACGCTGAAAAGGATGGCACATCGTGGAGAGTTCGCCCAGTGATACGGCAGAGGTCCTAGGCGGCCGCTATCGTCTCGGCGAGGTCATCGGACGCGGTGGCATGGCATCGGTCTACACGGCCAGGGACGAGAACCTCGGCCGGGACGTTGCACTGAAGCTCTTTGCCCCGCAATCCACCGACGCCGACGAACTCAAGCGCCAAGAGGCGGAGATCGAACTCCTCGCCACGCTGAACCACCCGAGCCTCGTGACGCTGTTCGATGCGGGCATCGATTCCCGTGTGCCTGAGGAGCCCCGCCCGTTCCTCACCATGGAGCTGATTGAGGGGCAGGACCTCCGGACCCGGATCCGGCACAGTCCCGTGCCGCTGGATGAACTGGCGGTGATCGGAGCCGGCGTGGCCGATGCCTTGGCCTACATCCATAACCTGGGCATCATCCATCGCGACATCAAGCCGGCCAATATCCTGCTGGTGCAGGTCCGGCCGGGTGAACCCCTGCGTCCCAAACTGACGGATTTCGGCATCGCCAGGATCATCGACGGCACACGGCTGACCGCGACCGGGACCATGGTGGGGACAGCCGCCTACCTGAGCCCGGAACAGGCACGGGGCGCGGACCTGGGTCCCGCCAGCGACATCTATTCCCTTGGCCTGGTATTGCTCGAATGCATCAAGGGCGCGGTGGAGTATCCGGGAGGCGCCATTGAATCCGCCGTGGCGCGCCTGCACCGTTCCCCGGAAATCCCCGGCAGCGTTCCCGCCGAATGGTCCAGGCTCATCAGCTCCATGACGGACCTGAACCCGCTGGACCGTCCGTCGGCCGCCGATCTTGAGACCGCCCTCCGGCAGGCCTTGGTCTCACCGGAATCCGCGCCCGGCGCCATGGCTGGGGAGCCCACGCGGGTACTTCCCGCACCCCCTTCGCGTCCGCCCCTTGCTGTCCCGGAAAACATCAGGACAGCGGATTGGGAGACCGGCCCGCGCACCACCGCTCCCAGGAAGGCCACGGGACGCAGCCCGGTGCGCACCAGCACCGCCCAGCGCCTTCGAACGCTGGGCAGACGAGGCAAGCTGGCTGCCGCATTGGCCGTGCTGGCAGCCCTGGCGGTTGCCGCCGTGATCATCCTCTCCGTCAATACACCCGAAACACCGGCTCCTGTTCAATACCCGGCGGTCACCGGCACCCTCGGAGAACACCTCGACCAGCTACAGAAGAGCGTGGAACCGTGAGTTCATCGTCGATGCCCCGCCCCCGGCAGTTGTCGCACAAGCCCTGGCGGACAGTCCTGGCTGCGGGTCTGATTTCGGCTGTTCTGGCTGGCTGCGGCACAGCAGCCCCCGACCTCCAAAAGGATGCCGCCCAGCAATTGCAGGCCAAGGTGCTGACGGTTTCCGAGGCCGCTGCCGGAAATGATCCGGCTGCAGCCATGAAATCCCTGGACGAGCTCGTTGCGCAGCTTGACGCCTCGGCGGCCGACGGAAGCGTATCCTTCAAACGCCACCAGAGCATCATGAAGGCCATCGAAGCAGTCCGCGCCGACCTGGCAGCGGCGCAGGCTCAAGCCGAAGCTGCCGCGGCGGAAGCTGCGGCCGCAGAAGCAGCTGCCGCAGCCGCCGCCCAGGCCTCGCAGGCTGCCGCGCAGCCGCCGGCCCAGGTCCCGGCTCCAGCACCCGCGCAGGGAAATTCCGGGCCGGGCAAAGGCGAAAAAGGCAAAGACAAGGACGACTGAAACCGGCTCTCCGCCACCGGACTTCAACCGTCCCTGCCTTGACCCGCCAGCGCGGAACGCGCAGACATACTGTTGAGAATCAGGACCCGGACGCCGGGAAACGCTCCCATGCCCGGTGCGCCGCCAGCAGCTCCTGAAGCAGTGGAACAACGTCTGCCGGCCCGTCACCAAAGGCCAAACCGGGAGCATCCTGCGGAATGCTCGCGGCGTCCACGACGGCGGCACCTGCGCCCCAGCCGCCGATCGCCTTCGCGTGGCGGAACGTCTCGGAAAGCAAGAGGATCACCCGCGGATCGAGGGTTGCGCCGGGCTCGCCGGCCTTGGCATCCAACCCCTGGTCGGCGTCCGAGGCGGGGTCAGCGGACCCGGCGACCAGCATGGCGTCAAACTCCGTGGAGCGAGCGGTGAGGTAGGTGCGCTGGACGGGGATCCCGCCGTCGGACTCCGCTCCCAGGAACCCTCCTGACGGTGCGACCACCAACGGCACGATGCCCGCGGCGTCCAACGCCGTGCGCGCGGCACGCACAGCAGCCAGATCGCTGGACGCGTCGGCCACAATACCCACCACGCGCCCCTTCACTGGCCAGGTTCCGCCGATCTGGGATAGCGCGGGGCTGGGGTCAGCGTCTGCCACATCGACCGAAGCTGCGGGCGCCGGCATGCCCAGGCCAGCGGCGACGGCAGCGCAAAGTCCGGCGTCGACATTGGCCAGGTTCCGCAGCTGGCGTTCCCGGACGGCTTCCTCCCGGCATTTGCCGAGTTCGAAAGTGTAGGCCTGGATCACATGGTCCTGCTCCACCGGGCTCAGGCTCCTGAAGAAGAGCCGCACCTGGCTGAAGTGATCGTCGAACGACGCCGGCGATTTCCGTTCCTTGACGGCCGCCGCCAGCTGCTCGGGAACGTCGATGAACGCACTGAGGTCCGCCCCGGCGAGGAAGGGGCAGCCGCCGTCGAGCGAATTCGGGTGGTACGGCGCCGCTCCCCCATGAACCGCCTGCTGGTGCATTCCGTCCCGGAGCATGTCATTGACGGGCGCCTGCGGCCGGTTGATCGGGATCTGCCCGAAGTTCGGGCCGCCCAGCCTTGAGATCTGCGTGTCGATGTAGGAGAAGAGCCGCACCTGCAGCAGCGGATCATTGGTGACGTCGATGCCCGGCACCAGATGGCCGGGGTGGAAGGCAACCTGCTCGGTTTCGGCGAAGTAGTTCACCGGGTTGGCGTTGAGCGTCATCAGTCCGATCGGCTGCACCGGGGCGAGCTCTTCAGGCACGAACTTGGTGGGGTCCAGCAGGTCGATTCCCTCGAAGAATTCCTCTTCGGTGTCCGGGAACACCTGCACTCCCAACTCCCATTCCGGGTGAGCTCCGGACTCGATCGCGTCGGCAAGGTCGCGCCGGTGGAAGTCCGGGTCCATGCCGTTGATGAGCTGGGCTTCCTCCCAGACCAGCGAGTGCACGCCCTGCTTGGGCTTCCAGTGGAATTTGACGAGCACCGTTTCACCAGCGGCGTTCACGAAGCGGAAAGTGTGGACGCCGAAGCCTTCCATGGTGCGGTAGGAGCGGGGCAGGGCGCGGTCGGACATGTTCCACATGGTGTGGGCTTGTGCCTCGGTGTGGAGCGAAACGAAATCCCAGAACGTGTCGTGGGCGCTCTGGGCCTGCGGGATCTCGCGGTCCGGGTGCGGTTTGGCGGCATGAATGATGTCCGGGAACTTGATGCCGTCCTGGATGAAGAACACCGGGATGTTGTTGCCCACCAGGTCGAACGTGCCCTCGTCCGTGTAGAACTTGGTGGCGAAGCCGCGGGTGTCCCGGACAGTGTCGGCGGAGCCGCGGGAGCCCAGGACCGTGGAGAACCGGACGAAGACAGGGGTTTCAACGTCCTTGGCCAGGAACCCAGCACGGGTGATGTTCGCTGCCGACCCATAGGCGCGGAAGGTGCCGTGTGCTCCGGCGCCGCGGGCGTGCACCACGCGCTCCGGGATGCGCTCGTGATCGAAGTGGGTGATCTTTTCGCGCAGGTGGTGGTCCTGGAGCAGCACGGGACCGCGCCGGCCCGCCTTCAGCGAGTGGTCCGTGTCCTGGAGCCTCAGGCCCTGCGCCGTGGTGAGGTAGGCGCCGGACTGCGCGCGGGAGTGGACCGGGGCGCCGCTCGGGGTTCCCGTCGGTGAGACGGCTTCGGGGCCCTGCTGGTCAAGCTTGGGCGGGAGCGGCTCACGTGGTTCGGTCGGTTCGGCGACACTGGGTGGTTCGCTCGAGACGGCACCGGGAATCTGGATGTTGCGGTCTTCTGGCATGGACTTTTCTCCTCGGTATCGACAATCCGCCGCTGCAACCGGCCTCAGATCGGAAGCTAAGCTTGCTTAGTACTCTAGGGAAGATGCTCCGCAACCACAATGGAACGGCGGAATATTCATCAGCAAACTTACTATTGGGCGTGAATGTCGCTAGGTTTGATTAAGCGCGCCCATGAAGCCCGCAACGAGATCAGAACCGCGGGGCCACCGGCCCGCCAGCTGAAGGAGTGATGTACGCATGGCAACTGTCCAGGAATCAATCAACGTAAACGTCCCGCTGAGCCAGGCCTACAACCAGTGGACCCAGTTCGAGGACTTTCCGCACTTCATGAGCGGCGTGGACTCTGTCCGGCAGCTCGACGACACCACCGTTCGCTTCAAAACCAGCATCGCCGGCGTCAAGCGCGAATACGACGCCCGGATCACCGTCCAGCAGCCGGACCAGCGCGTGACCTGGGAAAGCCTGGACGAGCCGCACAACGCCGGAACTGTATGGTTCGAAGCACTCAACCCGACCGAAACCAGGGTGAGCGTTGAACTCGCCTGGGAGCCGGACTCCGCAGTGGAGAAGGTCGGAGCCGCCGTCGGGCTTGATTCGCACCAGGTGGCCTCGGACCTCAAACGGTTCAAGAAGTTCATTGAAGAACGCGAAGTGGAGACCGGCGCCTGGCGGGAACGCGTCAGCGACAGCGGGGTGAGCGGCGGCGAGGTCAGCGGCGGTGCCGCCGGGACCGGCACGAAGGAAATCCCGATTGCTGCCACCACTGCGGTCCCCCTCGAAGAGGAAGTGGGCTACGACTCGGAGCCCACGGAGCGTCCCGTGAACACCGACCCCGACATGGCAACCGAACCGCCGTTCGGCAAGCACGTTCAGCGCTGACGCCGCGGGGCAGCCGCCGCGTGACGGCGCCGCCGAGCGCCATTGCGCCACCCACGAAAAACGCCCCGCCTCCCGTGATGGGAGGCGGGGCGTTTCGCGCTCTGCGGGTCTGGCTACTTGGCCAGTCCTGACAGCACTTCAGTGAATGTCGCGGACGGACGCATCACCGCGGCAACCTTGGCCACGTCCGGGCGGTAGTACCCGCCGATGTCCACCGGGGAGCCCTGGACTGCGAGCAGCTCGGCAATGATGGTGTCCTCGTTTGAGGTCAGGGCTCCGGAGACAGCCGCGAAGTCGGCGGCCAGTTCGGCGTCGTCGGTCTGCTGGGCCAGCTCCTGGGCCCAGTACTTGGCGAGGTAGAAGTGGCTTCCGCGGTTGTCCAGCTCCCCCACCTTGCGGCGCGGGGACTTGTTCTCGAGCAGGAACGTGCCGGTGGCGCGGTCCAGGGTGTCGGCGAGGACCTGGGCACGCTTGTTGCCCGTGGTGGTGGCGAGGTGCTCGAAGCTGACCGCGAGGGCCAGGAATTCACCCAGGCTGTCCCAGCGCAGGTGGTTTTCGTTCAGCAGCTGCTGGACGTGCTTCGGGGCGGACCCGCCTGCACCGGTCTCGAAGAGGCCGCCGCCGTTGATCAGCGGGACCACGGAGAGCATCTTGGCGCTGGTGCCCAGTTCCAGGATGGGGAAGAGGTCCGTGAGGTAATCGCGGAGCACGTTGCCGGTCACCGAGATGGTGTCCTCGCCCTTGCGGATGCGCTCCAGCGTGAACGCGGTGGCCTTCACCGGGGACATGATTTCGATCTGGAGGCCCTCGGTGTCGTATTCCTTGAGGTATTCCTTGACCTTGGCGATCAGGTTGGCGTCGTGTGCGCGCTCCTCGTCCAGCCAGAACACGGCGGGGGTTTCGGAGGCGCGGGCGCGGGTGACAGCCAGCTTGACCCAGTCGCGGATCGGCACGTCCTTGGCCTGGCAGGCCCGCCAGATGTCGCCCGGGGCCACCTGGTGTTCAATCAGGACGGCACCCTTGCTGTCTACAAGCTGCACCGTGCCTGCGGACTGGATCTCGAAGGTCTTGTCGTGGCTGCCGTATTCCTCGGCGGCCTGCGCCATGAGGCCCACGTTCGGGACGGTGCCCATGGTGGTGGGGTCGAAGGCGCCGTTGGCGCGGCAGTCGTCGATGACAACCTGGTAGATGCCGGCGTAGCTGCTGTCCGGGAGGACGGCGAGCGTGTCGGCTTCCTTGCCGTCCGCGCCCCACATGTGGCCGGAGGAGCGGATCATGGCGGGCATCGAGGCGTCAACGATGACGTCGCTGGGAACGTGCAGGTTGGTGATGCCCTTGTCGGAGTCCACCATCGCCAGTGCGGGGCCCTCTTCCAGGCCCTTCTTGATGGCAGCCTTGACGCCTTCGCGGACATCTTCGGGAAGTTCTTCGAGGCCGCCCAGGATGGACGCCAGGCCGTTGTTCGGGCTCAGGCCGGCCGCGGCGAGCTGTACGCCGTACGTGTCGAACAGCTCGGTGAAGTAAGCCTTGACCACGTGGCCGAAGATGATGGGGTCGGAGACCTTCATCATGGTGGCCTTCAGGTGTGCGGAGAAGAGCACGCCTTCTTCCTTGGCACGGGCAACCTGGGCTGCCAGGAATTCATCCAGGGCGGCGGCGCGCATCACGGTGCCGTCAACAACTTCGCCGGCCAGGACGGGGAAGCCGCGCTTGAGGACCTTGACGGTACCGTCTTCCTTGACCAGTTGGACCTTGATCGTGTCGTCAGCTTCGATGACCACGGACTTCTCGTTGGAGCGGAAGTCTTCGGCACCCATGGTGGCCACGTTGGTCTTCGACTCCGGGCTCCACGCACCCATGGAGTGCGGGTTCTGGCGGGCGTAGTTCTTCACGGACAGCGGCGCGCGGCGGTCCGAGTTGCCTTCGCGCAGGACCGGGTTGACGGCCGAGCCCTTGATCTTGTCATAGCGGGAGCGGATGTCCGTCTCGGTGTCGGAGGACGGGTTGTCCGGGTAGTCCGGAAGGTCGTAGCCCTTGGCCTGGAGTTCGGCAATGGCCGCCTTCAGCTGCGGAATGGACGCGCTGATGTTAGGGAGCTTGATGATGTTGGCTTCCGGCTTCTTCGCCAGGTCGCCAAGTTCGGCCAGGGCATCGCTGATCCGCTGCTCTTCGGTGAGGTAGTCACCGAAAACGGAGATGATGCGGCCAGAGAGGGAGATGTCGCGCGTCTCCACTTCCACACCGGCAGTCGACGCGTAGGCTTCGACGATCGGCAAGAACGAATAGGTGGCCAGCATGGGCGCTTCGTCAGTGTGGGTATAGATAATCTTGGCCATTGCTTGGGCGTCTCCTGAAGGTATATACATCTGGAACTCTCGCGTTATTTCAACATGCTTAACTTACCCGAGTAGGGCGGGTCGACGCCCATCGGGACCCGTGGAGGGCCGTAGCATGACCCCGCCAGCTGCTGTGGGGGGACCGGAGAGAACGCCGTAAAATCCGCAATACAAGAGTTGTGTATCTCTTTACAAAGTTGTCACGGCTGGGTAGGTTCATCTCCACTAGCGGCGGCCACCATCTGAGGCCGCCGCATCACGACTGGTTAGGACAACCATGACGAAATCGAAGACTCTGGCTTCCAGCCTCTTGAGCCTCACCGCCGCGGCAGTGCTTGCGGTCTGCGCAGCCGGCGGGGCAACTGCCTCACCCGCATCAACCCCGGACGGCGGGCAGGTCGCCAGCCAGCCGGTGGACAGCGCGAATGTCGCCAGCTACTGGACGGCCGACCGCATGCGCACGGCGGTTCCCGGCGATGTGTTGGCCAGCAAGGCCCTCCAGCGCGGCAACGCTTCGTCTGCCGCTGCGGTGGAAAAGGGATCAAGCACCAGGATTGCCGGCAAGGCGGGCAAGGGCAAGACGCCGCTGCATGCAGATGAGAATCCGGTGTCCCACATTGGCAAAGTCTTCTTCACCATGGCCGGCGGAAACTACGTCTGCTCCGGCAACTCGGTGGTTTCCAACAACAAGAACACCGTGTCCACCGCGGGCCACTGCCTCAATGAGGGACCGGGCGCGTTTGCCACCAACTTCATCTTCGTCCCCGCGTACGTGGACGGTGCCGCGCCGTACGGCAAGTGGGCCGCCAAGGGCCTGTACACCCCCACCCAGTGGAGCTCGGCCGGGGACATGCAGTACGACACGGGCTTCGCCGTGGTTTCCCAGCTCGACGGACAGAACCTGGCCGACGTTGTAGGCGCATCGGGCGTCCAGTTCAACGCTGCCCGCGGCCTGGCCTACAAGTCCTACGGCTACCCCGCCGCCGCCCCGTTCGACGGCGCATCCCTGGTGAGCTGCACCGGGCCGGCCAGCAATGATCCGTACAGCCCGCAGTTCCAGACCCAGGGCATCCCGTGCGACATGACCGGCGGCTCCTCGGGCGGTCCGTGGTTCATCGGCACCGGCTCCAGCGGCTACCAGAACTCCGTCAACAGCTACGGCTACGGCAGCCGGTCCGAGGTTATGTACGGACCGTACTGGGGCTCAGTCATCCAGCAGGCGTACTCGAGTGCATCGTCAGCGAACTGACAACCCGGAGCCTGCTGACCGGGGCGTGAGCCACAGCAGCACCAGCCAGACCCCGGAGGAGATCCTCGCCTACTGGACGCCGGAACGAATGGCCGAAGCGAAGCCCCGGGAGGTCCGGCTCGCAGAGCCGGCGGCAAGCCCCGACGGTGACGCGGAAGCCGCAGAGGACTAACTGAATGAACGACGACGGCGACCGTCCCCTTCTCGGGGGCGGTCGCCGTCGTTCGTGGTGCTGGGCCCTAGTGGAAGAAGTGGCGGGCGCCCGTGAAGTACATGGTGATGCCGGCGGCGTTGGCCGCGGCGATGACTTCGTCGTCCCGGACGGAACCGCCGGGCTGGACCACGGCGCGGACGCCGGCGTCGATCAGGATCTGCAGTCCGTCGGCGAACGGGAAGAACGCATCGGAGGCTGCCACGGCACCGCGGGCGCGCTGCGGGGCGGAGCTGGCGCCTGTTGCTGTCGTCCCGACGTTAGTGGCACCGCCGGCGCCCTCCACGTCGGACTCCACCTTCACACCCAGCGTGTTGGCGCGTTCCACGGCCAGCTTGCAGGAATCGAGCCGGTTGACCTGGCCCATGCCGATGCCGACGGCGGCACCGTGATCGGCCAGCAGGATGGCGTTGGACTTGGCGGCGCGGCAGGCGGTCCAGGCGAACGCGAGGTCGGCCAGCGTGGCGGCGTCAGCGGCTTCGCCGGCGGCGAGGGTCCAGTTGGCGGGGTTGTCGCCGTCGGCGTCCACCTTGTCGGAGATCTGGACGAGCACGCCGCCCGAGACCTGGCGGATTTCAGCCGGGTAGCGGCCGTAACCCTCCGGCAGGGACAGGAGGCGGATGTTCTTCTTCTTGGAAAGGATCTCCACGGCTTCCGGCTCGAAACCGGGCGCGATGACCACTTCGGTGAAGATTCCGGCCACGGTGCTGGCCATGCCGGCGGTAACCGTGCGGTTGGCCGCGATGACGCCGCCGAACGCGGAGACAGGATCGCAGGCGTGCGCCTTGGCGTGGGCGTCGGCGATCGGGTCGGCGGCATCCGCGGCTCCGACGGCCACGCCGCACGGGTTGGCGTGCTTGATGATGGCCACGGCGGGCTCGGCGAAGTCGAACGCGGCGCGGAGGGCGGCGTCAGCGTCAACGAAGTTGTTGTAGCTCATTGCCTTGCCATGGATCTGGTCTGCCTGGGCGATGCCTGCAGGAGCGGCCTTGTCGACGTACAGTGCTGCCTGCTGGTGCGGGTTTTCGCCGTAGCGGAGGACCTCGGAGCGCTCCAGCGCGAGGCCGGCGTAGGCGGGCCAGTCGATCACGCCGTCGCCGTCCTCATCGAGGAACTGGCTGGCGGTCCAAGTGGCCACGGCGTTGTCGTAGCTGGCGGTGTGTGCGAAGGCCTTGGCAGCCAGGCGCTGGCGGGTCTTCAGGTCGAAGCCGCCTTCAGCGGCGGCGCGGACAACGTTGCCGTAGAACGTGGGATCCACCACAATGGCGACGGCGGCGTGGTTCTTCGCGGCGGAGCGCACCATGGCGGGGCCTCCGATGTCGATCTGCTCCACGACGTCGTCCTGCGCGGCACCGGACTTCACGGTCTCGACGAACGGGTAAAGGTTCACGACGACGAGGTCGAATGCCTCGATCTCCATGCCGGCCAGCGTTTCCATGTGGGCCGGGACGCGGCGGTCGGCCAGGATGCCGCCGTGCACGCGCGGGTGCAGGGTCTTGACGCGGCCGTCCAGCATCTCCGGCGAACCGGTGACTTCCTCGACTTCCTGCACCGGGATGCCTGCGGCGGCGATCTTCTTGGCGGTGGAGCCGGTGGAGACGATCTTGACGCCTGCTTCGTGCAGGCCCTTCGCGAGCTCCTCCAGACCGGTCTTGTCGTAGACCGAGATCAGGGCTCGGCGGATGGGAACACGGTCTAGCTGCGTAAAGCTCACAAAGGTCTCCGTCTTTTGACACGGTGGGTGCCGCGGTTGGTGGGGATGTGGCCAGTTTATCGTGTCCCGCGGGCTGCCCTCCCTGCGCGCCCGACTGTGAAGGCTGCGCCCGGACCCAGAAGGCCTGCGCACGGACCCTGCCGTGCAACGTAGAGTTTTCTCAGGAGGCCGAGATGAATACTTACACCACTGTGCCCAGCGGCGAACAGGTGGTCCAGGAACTGCCGTGGCGATGGAAAGTCCAGGGGCGGATCTTCCTGATCGGCGGCCTGGGCTTTATGTTCGATGCGTGGGACGTGACGCTCAACGGGATCCTCATTCCGCTGCTGTCCAAGCACTGGGCGCTCGCCCCCGGCGATGCCGCGTGGATCGGCACGGCGAACCTCATCGGCATGGCCCTCGGCGCGTTCGCGTGGGGCACCATCGCGGACACCATCGGGCGCAAGAAGGCCTTCACGGCCACCCTGCTGATCTTTTCCCTGTTCACGGTCCTGGGCGCCTTCTCCCCTGATTTCGTCTGGTTCTGTGTGTTCCGCTTCATGGCCGGATTCGGCCTGGGCGGGTGCATCCCGGTGGACTATGCCCTGGTGGGTGAGTTCACACCCCGGAAGCAGCGCGGAAGAGTGCTCACGGCAATGGACGGCTGGTGGCCGGTGGGCGCCGCGCTGTGCGGCTTTGTCTCCGCCTGGCTGGTTGCAGCTTTCGCGGACTGGCGGCTGACCATGCTGGTGATGGTGCTGCCGGCGCTGCTGGTGTTCTGGGTGCGGCGCAGCGTGCCGGAGTCGCCGCTGTTCCTCATCCGCAAGGGCCGCCGTGACGAGGCCGCCAACGTCATTGACGATCTGGTCAAAGCCACGGGCGCCGAGCCCCGCGCCTACAGCCTCCCGGACGCGCAGGATGCGCCGCGGCTTTCCGCCGGCAGCGCCTGGCTCCAGCTGGCCCGCGTCTGGCGGTTCAACTGGAAGATCACCGCGGCTGCCTGGTCCCTGTTCTTCAGCATCCTGCTGGTCTATTACCTGTCCCTGACGTGGATGCCGCGGATTCTGATCGGCGCCGGCTTCGAGGATTACAAGGCTTTCCTGACCACGGCGTCCATGGCCGCCGTCGGGCTCCTGGGCGTGGTGGTGGCAGCGGTGCTTGTGGAGCGGGTGGGCCGCAAGTGGATCCTGGCGATCACCGGGCCACTGTCCGCGCTGACCCTGGTGATCGTGGCGTTCGTGGTGGACATCCCGGCCGCGGCCGTGTTCTGGCTGCTGATGTTCGGGTTCATCGTGCAGGTGGCCATTCCGGTGCTGTACACCTATGTCTCCGAGCTGTATCCCACGGACCTGCGCGGCACGGGCTTCGGCTGGGCGTCCACATTCTCGCGGTTTGGTGCAGGATTCGGCCCGCTGATTTTCGCCTCGGTCCTGTGGCCGCAACTGGGACTGGCGACGTCCTTCACGCTTGCCGGCGGGCTGGTCCTGCTGTCGGTGCTGTGGATGGCGTTCTTCTCCCCCGAGACGAAGCAGCGCACGCTGACGTAAGCGTTTCCCTCCCCAACTAGGTAGCAGCAGGTGTCGTTTTGAGCCCTCAAAACGACACCTGCTGCTACCTAGATGGGCAACCGTCCGCGGCTGAGGAGCGCCGAGCGGACCTTCGCTACCGCAGCGCGTGCGTCGTTCACCATATGGCGCTTGGAGATCCGGACAAGGGTCCACCCTGCCCGGGCGAAGTCCTCTTCGCGGGCGATGTCCCGGACGATCTGTGCTTTCTCGGAGTGGCCGTCGCCTTCGTACTCCACAGCCACTTTGTGTTCCGGATAGCTCAGATCCGGTTGACGCACGACGCCGGCATTCAGCTCTGTGGGCACGTTCAGTTTCGGTTCGGGCAGACCGGCGTTTTCCAGTGCCAGCCGAAGACGGGTCTCCGGTGCCGAATCGGCTCCTACCCGAGCCTGTTCCAGGGCAAGGCGGGCCTTCCGGATGCCGGGGGTTCCTTTGTGCCTATCCAGCATGTCCTCAAGTTGTTCACGCGTGGCGTGTGGCTCAGCCCGCCCCTCGAAATCCGGTCTGGGAATCCTCAGCAGGTGGTCCGCGACCACGGTCAGTTCGTCAACGCTCATCTTCCGCGAGCAATCCAGCCAGGTCCGCGTCCGAGAGGTAACGAGCAGCCCGTCGAGAGCGACAATTTCGTCCCCAAAGAACTGGCCGCGGTGGCCCCGCACGCCGGTTCGCCTCGGGATGGTCACCGTGTCCGGACGGGAAATGTGAATGATCGGATCGTCAGCGCCCGGCAGGAACCCCGGAAACGACCAAAGTGTGAACGCCGTGGCGTGGGACGCGGCCGAGAATTCGGTGACCAAGGTAACGGGCCGGACCCGCCGCAGCAGTTCGGTGCCGTCGCTGTGCCAGGGCTGCCTGATCCCCCGGCTTGGCATGGTCAGCGAGCGGTGCCGCAAGCGGCGGCGGGTCACACCGGCGTCGACCGCTTCTTGGTACGTGAACGCTGCGGAACTCAGAGGTTCCGGCAGCGGCTGCGGGGTCTTCATGGCCCCATGGTGGCAAAGATTGTGCGGGGGCGCGGAAGTTATCCACAGACCCAATCCATGCAACCCAACTGGGTAGCAGCAGGTGTCGTTTTGAGCCGCCAAAACGACACCTGCTGCTACCTAGTTGGGCAGGGAAGGGCAGGGAAGGGGCGGCGGGGCGGGCCTCAGGGACAGGTGCGCCTACGCGGCGGCGAGCTGCGCCAGGGTCGAGACCAGGAGCCTGCGCTCGACCACCTTGATGCGTTCGTGCAGGGTGTCCTCGGTGTCGTCGTCGCGGATGGCAACGGCTTCCTGGGCGATGATGGGGCCGGTGTCCACGCCGGCGTCGGCCCAGTGCACCGTGCAGCCGGTGACCTTGACGCCGTAGGCCATGGCATCGCGGACGCCGTGCGCGCCGGGGAAGGCCGGCAGCAGGGCGGGGTGGGTGTTGAGGTATTTGCCGTCGAACGCGTCGATGAAGTCCGGGCTGACGATCCGCATGAAGCCGGAGGACACCACCACATCCGGCTCATACGCGGCCACGGCCTCCGTCAGCGCCGCGTTCCAGTCCGCGCGGTCGGCGTAGGCCTTGAAATCCACCACGAACGTCGGGATTCCGGCGGCCGCCGAGCGTTCCACACCATAGGTCCCCGGCCGGTCAGCGCCGACGGCGGCGATCTCGACGTCCAGCTCGCCCGCCTTGACGGCATCAATGACAGCCTGGAGGTTGGAGCCGGTACCGGACACGAGGACTACGATGCGCATGGCTCTAGCTTATGGGGCCGCTCGCGTAGGCTGGAAAACATGAACCCCCCGAAGGACCCCGCAAGTACCCAGCCGGCACGGCAGCCCCTCAGCGATGCAGCGAAGGCGTCACTGCTGCAGACTCACAACCTGTTCCGCACTTTCATTGTTACCGTCCTGGGCTCCTTCTTCGTCTACCAGGTGGACGTCACCTACCTGTGGCTGACGGCCATCCTCACGACGGCAAGCATCGTGCTCGGCATCGTGGTGCTGGTCCGCGCCATCAAGCTCAAGGAATCCAAACTGGTGCTGTTCGGGACCATCTCGGGGCTGGTGGTCTCTGCCGTGATGGTGCTGCTGATCCTGGCCTCGGCGGTGTTCTTCAACCAGGTCCGGGACTTCCAGCAGTGCTCCCGCAGTGCGCTCACCCAGCAGGCCATGACCCAGTGCCAGACGCAGCTGGAGAAGTCACTCCCCACCCAGCTCCGCTGAGCCGCCGGCAGATCAGCCGGCGGGTAGCGCCCAACGGCGGGACCTCCTAGGGCTGCGACGCTTCCAGGTCCGCTTCGCGCAGCTTCTGCTGGCGTTCCAGCCAGGGTCCCGCCGCGTAACCGATGACGACGCCGATCCCCACCTCCGCGGCCAGCCACAGCGAGGTGCTCAGCGGGTCCGGACCGATGTCCGTGAGGCGGCCCAGCCCGGCCGATCCACGCGCCACCCAGGCCATTCCACCGGCCATCAGTCCCGCCGCAGCGCCGATGATCGCACCGAGGGCGAGGGTTGAGGCCGATGCCGTGAACCAGCGGGCCCGGACCTTGATGGACAGCCATTCGTCGAAGTGGTTTTCGCCTTCGCGCAGGAACCACCAGCCGGCCAGCGCACCGGCGAGGACCGGCACCACCAGCGCCACGAAGCCGTAGTCCAGCGGTCCGGCGGGAAGCGCGGCGAACACCGGGATGGAGGGCAGCGGGCCAACCGCTGTTCCGAGCGGGCCCGCCTGCGAGCCGACGCCCAGGGCGAAGCCGGAGCCGGAGGTCCAGGCGAGCGCAAAGACGGCCAGGTTGGGAAGGAAGCCGAGCTGCGCGATGGTGAGCACGGCACCGCCCATGGCACCGGCGTCGAGCCGTTCGTAGACCGCGATCACAAGGTCCCAGTGGATGAACAGGTCCACGGCGAGCAGCGCCGCGGACATGGTGAAGGCGGCCATCAGCGCCACGAATCCGGCCTTGACTGAGGAACCCAGGTAGGACCCGGCCCAGCGGGAATGCTGGCTGGTCCGGGCGATCCAGTTCGCGGCGTCGACACCGATGAGCCTGCTCCAGGACCCTGCTTCGCGCCGGGCGCCCACCACCATGCCCAGGCCGAACGGAATCAGCGGCACGAGTCCGGCGGACCACAGGAAGATGGCGACGTCGTCCGTGCGGCACACGAAACCCGTGGCCATGCCGAACCCGCCGTAGACCATCCACGAACCCAGCAGCGCCTGCCACAGCTGGTCCGTATAGGAAGCCCGGGCCAGGCGCCGGCCGGCGCGCCACGCGAGCAGGAACGGGATGAGGGTGAGGCCCAGCGGGATCAGCGAAAGCGTGCCCGACTCGGTCTGTGCCGCAGCCTCCCCCGCCACCATCGTCAGGTGCAGCGGCACGCCGTGGATCAGGAGCCAGGCCTGCCCGCCAAGCCGTGCCAGTGAATCGAAATTATTGTTCTGGAATCCGGCCGTGGCCCACACTGCCACGATGGGTGCCAGCACCACCAGCGCGGAGATGACCGCCGCCTGCGCCGATTCAAGCGCTCCCTGCAGCCACAAGGGCATGGGAATCCCACGGTCTCCGGTCTGATCAGCGCGCAGTTTCATCGTGTTCCATGGTGTCACGGGAGGCGCCCGGGGCCCGGCCGCGACAGGCTCAAACGACGGAGTTACCAGAGCCGTTACCAGAGCTCGTAATTGTCCTTGCTGATCATGAAGCCGTGCCCGGTCCGAAGATGTGCGCAGGTCATGGCGCCCGGCGCCCGTTCGCACACCATATTGCCCAGCCGCACCGTCTGGCCGTCCTGGATCCACGGCCCCGGGAATGCCGGCCCGGCCACTTCCTCCGCCTCCATGGGGGACGTTCCGTTGCCGCACAGCCCGTACTGGGCGCCGCCGTCGAGCGTCACCACCGCATAACCGCCGTAGTACTCGCTGAGTCCGGTGCACTGGCCCCTGATATCACCGGGCCGGGGTGCGACGTCAGTGAGCAGGTGGCACGCCGCGCCGTCCGCGTCGATGGAGCACTGCATGTCCTTGCTCGCCGACTGGACTACAACGGGCAGCGGCGCCGCCCACGGCTGCGCGTTCACCTTGGGCAGGAGCTGCTCGGCCCTGTTCAGCGGGCGGGCGTTGGCCTTGGGGGCAGCCGGCGGGGCTGCCTGGGAAGCAGCCCCGTCCGACGGCGGCTCCCCCGCCCCTGCCCCGTCCTCCAACGTCTGCTCGCTCATTCTCAACGCACCGACAGCGGGGGCGTTGCCGGCAGGGACGGCAACGCTGCAGCCGGCGGCGGACAGCAGCACGGCGGCGGCCACAAGGGTTCGGAGAATCACGGTTACAGGGCGCATGGTCCTGCCAGTTCAGCAGAACAGTGCGGTTCTGTCGCTGGGCAGAAGTCCCCATGCCCCAAGCGCTTTTTTCATTACTCAGCCGTAAAATTGGTATGTCCGCAAACAGTGGTTGGAGGCAGAAAAATGACTACCGCATCCCCACATGCACATGGCGTTCACTTTGGTCGTACGGACGTCCAGAACGTTGGCATGGGTGTAGGTATTGTCCTGATGTTGGTGGGTGTCCTGGGGTTCATCCCGGGCATTACCCAGCAGTACAGCGAACTGAGGTTCCTTGGACCTGATTCGCACGCCATGTTCCTTAGCCTGTTCCAGGTATCCATGCTGCTGAACATTGTGCAGCTGGTCATCGGTGCAACGGGCTGGGCGATGTCCCGCAGTGGAATGGGCGCCCGGAACTTCCTCATGGGCTTTGGTGCGCTGTACATCGTCCTCAGCATCTTCGGGCTCAGTGTCGGAGTGGGATCGGCAGCCAATTTCCTGTCGCTGAACACTATGGATAACTGGACCCACATGGTGCTGGGCGTGCTGATGATTGGCGCCGGCTGGATCCTCTCGAGGCATCTGGCCGAGGACCGCAGGTAGCCCGGATCGCGTAAGCCGGGACATAAGGAGCCGCTAATGAGGAACGATTCATAGCAATCTGAAATGTTTTAACCACCGGTTGGTGCAGTTGCCCTGCGTAGACGCAGGCGGCTGCACCAGCTTTTTGCGTTGAAGGGCCTCTAGTTGCGCGGAGCGGCCGACGGCGGGTGGTCGGGGGCGGGCCTGGAGTTCTCGGGCGGCCCGGAATCTTCATTCCTGTGAAGATTTTCACTTTAATCAATGGAAAAGCATTGACTCGCTAAAAATCTTCACTATAGTTATGTGAGTCAGGTCACCCAATGAAGGAATCCCAATGACCACCGAGACTACGAACGGTGCACCGGCCGCCACAAGCGCACTGCTTGCCACTGTCGGCAACAAGGTCCGCGCCATGCGCAAGGAAAAAGGCATGACGCTGGCCAAGCTCTCGGAGATCACCGGCCTCAGCCAGGCGATCGTCAGCCAGATCGAACGCGGTATGGCCAATCCTTCCTTCACCACCTTGGCGCAACTGGCCCACGGCCTGGACATTCCGGTGGGGAAATTCTTCATCGGACAGGAAGCCTCCAAGTCCCCCGTGGTCCGCAGATCCGAACGGCGCAACCTCAAGGGCGTCACCCGCGAATCCGTCGGCGAAGCAGTGCACGAGCTGCTCACCCCCGGCCTCAACGGCGGCATCGAAGCCCAGTGGATCATGACGCCGCCCGGACACGACACCAGCTCGAACCCCTTCAGCCACAGCGGCGAGGAGTTCTGCTACATCGTCTCAGGCCGGAAGGACGTCTACCTTGACGGCGTCTGCCACAGCCTGAGCGAGGGCGATTCGATCACATATTCCTCGGAAATCCCTCACTGGTACAAAAACAGCTACGAAGAGGTATGCGTAGCGATCTGGGTTAACGCACCGCACGCGTGGTAAATCCGCCGACCCCAACCGGCCGTTACCGTCTTACACCCACTGTCCGGGCCTGAACCGTGCCCGCCGACAGTCCTTGCATCCTTCGCATCTTCCGTCCTGCCCCCAAGACATCGATGCGTCATACCCTCCCACGCCCTTTGTGGCGTAAGCGTAAGGACACTTCCATGCTCGACACACAAACGACAGACCCCCGAGGGACCGACAAAGCAGTCGCGTCCCCCTCCCCCACCCGCTCATCCGAAAAGTTCTCTCCCGAGGTCCGCAAAGGCCTGCTGGGACTGGGCCTGGGCAACGCCCTCGAGTGGTACGACTGGATGGTCTTCGGCCTCCTCTCGGCCTTCATCGGCCCCAACTTCTTCCCCAACACCGATCCGCTCTCCGCCACCCTGAACGCCCTGGCCGTGTTCGCGGTCGGCTTCGCTTTCCGTCCGCTGGGCGGCATCCTGCTGGGTACCCTGGCGGACCGCGTCGGCCGCCGCCGCGTCATGCTGCTGTCCATCATGCTGATGGCCGGCACCACGCTGATCATCGCCGTCACGCCGAGCTACCAGCAGATCGGCGCCTGGGCCGGCATCATCCTCCTGGTCTGCCGCGTCCTGCAAGGCATCTCCACGGGCATCGAGGCCCCGCTCTCCACCTCCCACGCCGTTGAGCTGGCGCCGGAAGGCCGCGAAGGCTACGTGGCCGGCATCATGTCCTTCTACGTCAACATCGGCATCCTGCTGGCCTCGCTGGTCAGCTTCCTCTGCAGCCTCACCCTCGGCGGGGCCGTGATGGCCGACTGGGGCTGGCGCGTGCCGTTCATCATCGGCGCCCTCTTCGGCTTCGTGGTGCTCTACCTCCGCCGATCCCTGCCGGAAACCCTCAAGCCCGAGGAAATGGCCACCAACACCCCCGGCGCCGTCTGGACCGGAGTCCGCAAGCACTGGCTCTCCGTCCTGGCCATCATCTTCGTGGTGGGCGCCGCCCAGGCCTACAACTACGCCTGGAACGTCGGCCTTCCCAGCGCAGCACGCAGCGGGTTCAAGGAAGATCCCACTGCCGTGTTCGCCCTGACCACCATCCTCGGCCTCATCCTGGTGGTGGGCAGCTGGATCATCGGAAAGCTGGCCGACGGCCGGTCCATGTCCCGCTGGTTCCTGATCACCCGCATCCTGGCCATCCCGTCCGTGTTCCTCATGCTCACGTACGTCCAGCCCGGCATCGGCGGCTTCGCAGCAGTTCTCCTCGGCGGCTCCCTGGTCCTGGTCCTGAACATGACCCTCTACAACGTGGTCAGCTCGTCCCTGATGCCCAAGAACTGCCGCGGCGCCGGAGTGGCCCTCGGCTACGGCATCGGCGTCGCCCTGTTCGGCGGCACCGCCTCCTACCTGCTGGTCTGGCTCCAGTCCATGAACCTGAGCTGGGTCTTCCCGGTCTACGTGGCCGTCCTGTCCGTCCTCAGCATCGTCTTCTACCTCGCCGCCCGCCGCACCAACGGCCTCTTCGTCGGAAACTAAGGATCCCTCCCATGAACATCACCGACAGCTTTGTCGCGCCCGAAATCGCCTCAACCAGCTCCCTGGAACTCGCCACCACGACGGCGGACCTCACCGCCCCCGTCATCTCCCGCGCCAACGTCCTCGTGGTGGGTGGTGGCCCCGCAGGTGTGGCCGCTGCCGTCACCGCGGCCCGCTCGGGCGCCAAGGTCACCCTGCTGGAACGCTACTCATCGCTCGGCGGCTTGGCCTCCGGCGGCATGGTCCTGGTGCTGGACGACATGATCAACGGCCAGGAGATCACGGTCACCGGCATTGTGTCCGAATACGTCGAGCGCCTGCAGAAACTGGGCCTCGCCGTCGTCCCGCCGGCTGATGACCGCAAGACCTCCGAGGAACTCTGGAACAAGTGGGGCCGCTACGGCACCTTCGACTTCCACTCCCACACCACCCCCAAGCCCATCTGCTACGCCGCGGCGTTCGACCCGGACGGCTGGAAGCGCGTCTCCAACGACCTGGTCCGCGAGGCCGGCGTGGACCTGCGCCTGCACTCCTGGTTCTCCCGCCCCATCGTGGACAACGGCGTGATCAAGGGCGTCATCTGCGAGACCAAACTTGGCCCGCAGGCCTTCATGGCGGACATCGTCATCGACACCACCGGCGACATCGACGTCGCTTCCCGGGCCGGCGCCAGCTACGCCAAGGACAACTACCTCACCACGCTCGTCTTCCGCCTGGGGAACGTCAACACGGACGCCGCAGAGGCCTTCGAACAGGCCAACCCGAAGGAAGCCCGCGCCATCAACCGCAAGATCAAGCGCCTCCTCGGCGGCGCCTGGGAACTGTGGTGGCTCAAGACCCCCATCGACGGTGTGGTCTGGTGCAACGCCCCGCACATGACCGGCTTCGACGGCACGGACCCGGCCGACATGACGGCCGCCGAATTCGCCGCCCGCGACCGGATCTCCGAGGCCGTGGACTACGTCCGCGCCAACCTGCCCGGCTTCGAGAACTGCTACATGCTGGACGTCGCCTCCCAGATGGGCGTCCGCCAGACCCGGCTCCTGCAGGGCGAGTACGTCATGACCAAGGACGACGTCACGCAGCGCCGGCACTTCGCCGACACCGTGGCCCGCGGCCGCGACTATTACTACCCGTACCGCTCGCTGCTGCCCAAGGAAGTGGATCAGCTCCTGGTGGCCGGCCGGCACTACTCCGCCACCCCGGAAGCCCAGAAGATGTCCCGCGAGATCCCGCCCTGCATGGCCATGGGCCAGGCCGTCGGCGTCGCCGCAGCCCTCGCCGTCGAGAACGGTGTCCTGGTCCGCGACGTGTCCGCGCTGGACATCCAGCAGGGCATGCGCCGGCACGGCGCCGACCCGGGCGACGTCCCGTCGTCGAATGCCACCGTGGACACCGACGCGGCGGTGGCAGTATGAGCACCGCAACCGCTGAGCTGGCGGTCACTGAAGAGGAACGCACGACGGCGGCGCCCGCCGCCGCTGCTGCCCGGACGGCCGCTGAGGCGGCAACCACACCGCTCCCGCTCGATGGAATCAAGATCGTGGACTTCACCCAGGTGTTCATGGGCCCGTCGTGCACCCAGCTCCTGGGCGACTACGGCGCGGACATCATCAAGGTGGAGCGCCCCGGCGCCGGCGACATCTCGCGCAATTCGTTCCCGGACAAGGACGGCCAGGACAACCCGATCTTCCTGTCGATCAACCGCAACAAACGCAGTGTCTCCATCGACACCCGCACTGAGGAAGGCCGGAACGTCCTGCACGCCATCATGGCGGATGCGGACGTGGTGGTCAGCAACTTCCGCTCCGGCGTGATGGAGCGGATGGGCTTCGGCTACGAGGAGCTCAAGGCGGAAAACCCCGGCATCATCTGGGCGTCCGGAACGGGCTTCGGCCCCGTGGGCCCGTACTCGCACAAGGGCGGCCAGGACGCGATCGCGCAGGCCTACTCCGGTGTGATGTGGCGGCGGGAATCGGACGACCAGAAGCCGTCCATCTACCCCACCACGCTGTGCGACTACATCACCGGCATGCACCTGATGCAAGGCATCCTGCTGGCACTTCGCACCCGGGAAACCTCCGGCGTCGGGCAGAAGGTGGAAGTGACCATGTACGACTCCATGCTGCACCTGCAGATGCAGGAGGCGTGCATGCAGCTCAACCGCGGCTACGAGGTCAACTGGGGCGCCATGCCGCTGAGCGGCGTCTTCGAAACCACCGACGGCGCCGTGTGCATGGTGGGCGGTTTCACCCCGGATCCGCTGGCCCGCATCTCCGAGGCCCTTGGCTTGGAGGAGGACCTCACGCTCCGGCCCGAGTTCGCCAACCTGGAGCAGCAGTTCGCGCACAAGCCGGCGCTGCAGGCGATCTTCCGCGAGCGCATCGCCACCAACACCACCGAGTACTGGACCGGCAAGCTGGAGGACCAGGGGCTGCTCAACGCCCCGGTCCACACCCTGGAGCAGGCCCTGGCCGACGCCCAGACCGAGGCCAACGGCATGATCGTCGAGGCCGAACACCCCGGCGTGGGCACCGTGCGCATGCTCAATGCGCCCATCCGGCTCTCCGCCACCCCGCCCACCGTCCGGCGCGTGGCGCCGCGGCTGGGCGAGCACAACGTGGAGGTCCTGCTGGAGAACGGCTTCGATGAAGAGACCATCGACCGCTTGCAGCAGTTGGGGGTCCTGCGGTGACGGCCACGGTGGAACAGTCGCTGGTGGAACAGACGCTGGTGGACCAGGTCACCCTGACCATCGACAACCACGTGGCCGCGGTGGTGATCGACCGGCAGCACGTGCTCAACGCCGTCGACGGCACCGCCCAGGCCCGGCTCAACGAAATCTGGGAACAGCTGGAACAGGACGCCGACGTCCGCGCCGTCGTCATCACCGGCGCCGGCACCCGCGCCTTCTGTGTCGGGGCGGACATGTCCGCCGCCGCCGTGGACAGGACCGGCCTGGAGTACTGGGCAGGCCTGGACCCGAACGGGTTCGGCGGGCTGAGCCTGCGCACCAGCCTGGACATCCCGGTCATCGCCCGGGTCAACGGCTACGCGCTGGGCGGCGGC
Source organism: Arthrobacter sp. NPDC093128 (assembly GCF_040683875.1). Classification (NCBI taxonomy): domain Bacteria; kingdom Bacillati; phylum Actinomycetota; class Actinomycetes; order Micrococcales; family Micrococcaceae; genus Arthrobacter; species Arthrobacter sp. NPDC093128. Next base: position 15,128 of record NZ_JBFBEY010000002.1, on the reverse strand, counting down.
CTGGAGATCGTGCTCGGCGCGGACATCGTGGTGGCGTCGGAGAACGCGAAGTTCGGGCTGACGGAACCGCGGGTGGGGCGTTTGGCGCTCGACGGCGGCATCCACCAGCTGGTGCGGCGCATCCCCCACACCCAGGCGATGGGCATGCTGCTCACCGGCCGGAAAGCGGACGCCGCCGAAATGCAGTCCATGGGCCTCGTCAACGAGGTGGTCCCCGCCGACGGGCTCGACGCCGCGGTGCAGCGCTGGGTGGACCAGATCCTGGCCTGCGCCCCCACCTCCGTCCGTGCGGTGAAGCAGATGGTCACGCAGACGGGCCATCTGACCGCCAAGGAGGCCCGCGGGCTCCGGCTGCCGGCGCTCATGGCGGCACTGGACAGCGAGGACTCGGCCGAGGGCGTGCGCGCCTTCCAGGAAAAGCGGCCGCCGGTCTGGCCGGGCCGCTGATGCCCAACAACTTCGAGGAGGATTCAATGAACGGATCGCTGAACAACGGCAGCGGGAAGTATTCCCGTGAACCGGACACCCGCGAGTCCCTGGCCCGCAAGCCACAGGCCCGCGAGTCCCTGGCGCCCGGCGTCTGGGGTGTGGTGGCCACACCGTTCCAGGGCAGCACGCTGGACGTGGACCTGGACAGCCTGTCCGGGCTGGTGGAGCACTACGAAGCCATCGGCGCCACGGGACTGACCGTCCTGGGCGTGTTCGGCGAGGCCGCAGCACTGACCGCGGAGGAACGCCGGCAGGTCCTCGAAATCACTGTCGAATGCACGGACCTCCCGCTGGTCGTGGGCATCACCGCGCTGGCCACCCGACCGGCCATCGACGAAATCAAGGCGGCGCAGGCGGCTGCCGGCGAGCGCCTGGCGGCCGTGATGGTGCAGGCCAACTCCGCCCGGCCCGAGGTGGTGATCGGACACCTGGATGCCATCCACCGGGCCACCGGCGCGAAGGTGGTGCTGCAGGATTACCCGCTGGCCAGTGGCGTTGGCATCAGCACCCCGGCACTCATCTCCGTGGTGAAGTGGTGCAGCTTCGTGGTTGCGGTAAAGGCGGAAGCGCCGCCCACCAGCGTGGCCATCGCGGAGCTGACGGCCGCCGTCGGGGTTTCCGTCTTCGGCGGCCTCGGCGGGCAGGGCCTGCTGGACGAGCTCATGGCCGGCGCGGCCGGCGCCATGACCGGTTTCTCCTACCCGGAGGCGCTGATCGCCTGTGTTCGGGCCTGGCAGCGTGACGGCTATGAGGCCGCCCGCGACCAGCTCCTGCCGTACCTGCCGCTGATCAACTTCGAGCAGCAGGCAAAGATCGCCCTGGCCGTCCGCAAGGAATGCCTGCGGAAGCGCGGGCTCATCAAGGACTCGGGCGTCCGGGCACCGGCCGCGGCGTTCCCGGAGAAGCTGCGGTACAGCATGCTCACGCACCTGCGGGAAGCTGCGGCCGCGCTGGAAGCACGCGCGGACTCGCCCGCCGCCAACAACCACAGCACTGTAGGGAGTTACTGATGGACCTGGGAATCGCCGGCAAAACAGCCCTAGTGGCAGCCTCCACCGGCGGCCTCGGCCTGGCCGTAGCCCGCGCCCTGTCCGCCGAAGGCGTCCGCGTGGCCGTCACCGGCCGGCGCCGCGACCGCGCCAAGGAGATCGCCGCGGACCTGCACACCGCGTACGGAACCGGGGCCATCGCCATCGAGGCGGACCTGACCACCCCCGAAGGAATCGGGTCCGCCGTCGAACAGACCGTGGCGGACCTCGGCCCCATCGACATCCTGGTGCTCAACGGCCCCGGCCCCAAGCCCGGCGCCGCCGCGACGCTCAGCTCCGAGGACATCGCCGCGGCCTTCGAGCTGCTGGTCAAGCCACACCACGCACTCATCTCCCAGGTGCTTCCGGGGATGCGGGAACGGCGCTGGGGCCGCATCCTCGCCGTCGGCTCCAGCGGAGTGGTGGCACCGCTGCCCAACCTGGCCGTGTCCAACACCGGCCGTGCCGCACTGGCCGGCTACCTCAAGACCCTGGCGGCCGAAGTGGCCCTGGATGCGGTGACCGTCAACATGCTCCTGCCCGGCCGGATCGCCACGGACCGGGTGGCCGAACTCGACCACGCCGCCGCCAAGCGCCGCGGCACCACGCTGGAGGAGATCCAGCTGGAATCCCGCAAGACCATCCCCGCCCGCCGCTACGGCGAACCCGAGGAATTCGGCGCCGCCGCCGCCTTCCTGTGCAGCGCCCCGGCGTCGTACATCACCGGCGTTGCGCTGCGGTGCGACGGCGGCCTGATCCGCAGCCTGTAGCTCCCCCACACACTTCAGAAGGAACCCCATGATTTCCACAGCACTTTTGCCCGAGACCGCGACAGACCGCGAACTCATTACCGCCCGGCACCTCATCAACGGCGAATGGCTGGGCGAAGCCGGCACCGAACGGATGAACCCGGCCCGCCCCCGCGAACTCGCAGCCCTCTCCCCCAGCGGCACCGCGGACGACGTCGACGCCGCCATCACCGCCGCCTCGGCAGCGCAGCCCGGCTGGGCAGCCATGCCCGCACCGTCCCGCGGCGCCATCCTCATCGCCGCCGGCAACCTGCTGATCGACCGCCAGACCGCCATCGCCGAGGACCTGGTCCGGGAGGAAGGCAAGACCCTCACCGAAGCCAAGGGCGAGGTCAAACGCGCCTCGGACGTGCTGCGCTTCTTCGGCTCCCTCGGCTGGGCCGCCACCGGCGAAGTCCTGCCCAGCGGCCTGCCGGACACCACCATCACCACCCGGCGCGAACCGCTGGGCGTCGTCGGACTCATCACGCCGTGGAACTTTCCCATCGCCATCCCGGCCTGGAAGACTGCCCCCGCCCTGATCAGCGGCAACGCCGTGGTGATCAAGCCTGCCGAGCTCACCCCGCTCTCCGCCACCCACCTTGCCCGTGCCCTGCAGGACGCCGGACTCCCCGCCGGTGTGTTCAACGTCGTGCACGGCAAGGGCCGCGTGGTGGGCGACGCCCTGGCCCGCGACCCGCGCATCGCCGGACTCTCCTTCACCGGTTCCACGAACGTGGGGCTGGGGCTGCAGGAGATCCTGAACGCCCGCCGCGCCCGAGTCCAGCTGGAAATGGGCGGCAAGAACGGCGTCCTGGTCCTCGACGACGCTGATGCACGCAAGGCGGCCAAGGTAGTGGCTGCCGGCGCGTTCGGCCTCTCCGGCCAGGCCTGCACCGCCACGTCCCGCGTCTACGTCACCCCGGGCATCCGCTCCGCCTTCCTCGACGCCCTCACCGAGGAAGGCGCCGCCTACACTCCCGGCGACGGCATGGACACTGACGGTCCGGACGCTGTCCGGATGGGGGCCGTGGTGAGCAGCCAGCAGTACGCACAGAACACCGCGGCGGTGCGGTCCGCCGTCGAACGGGGCGCCACGCTGCTGACCGGTTCCGGGATCCTGGACGAAACGCACGACGGCGACGCGGACCGTCCGCTGTTCTTCCCGGCCGCCGTGCTCACCGGGCTGCCGTTCGACGACGCCGCCGTGACCGAGGAGATCTTCGGCCCGGTGGTGGCTGTCCTTGAAGTGGCCGACTACGAGGCCGGGCTCGCCGCGATCAACGATTCCCGCTACGGCCTCACCGCAGGCATCTGCACGGATTCGCTGGCGCTCGCCACGGACTTCGCCGCACGGGCCCAGGCCGGTGTGGTCAAGGTCAACCGGCCGACCGCGGGCCTGGACCTGAACGTGCCGTTCGGCGGCGTGAAGGACTCCTCCACCAACACGTTCCGCGAACAGGGCAAGTCCGCACTGGACTTCTTCACCTGGGGCAAAACCGTTTACACCGGTGTGTAGCGCGCCATGACCTACGTGATCGCGCAACCGTGCGTGGATGTGAAGGACAAGGCCTGCATCGAGGAGTGCCCGGTGGACTGCATCTACGAAGGCGAACTCTCGCTCTACATCCACCCGTCCGAATGCGTGGACTGCGGCGCGTGCGATCCGGTGTGCCCGGTGGAGGCCATTTACTACTCCGACGACGTTCCGGACGAGTGGGCCGACTATGTCCGGGCCAACGTGGAGTTCTTCGAGGAGCTCGGGTCGCCCCATGGCGCCTCACCCCTCGGGAACCTGGGCCGCGACCATCCGGTGATCACAGCCCACCCCGTGGCCGAACCCGCCCACTAGTCAAGCGCGAACGAACACTTGAGGCCCACCACCAAGCGCGAACGAACACTTGAGGCAAACCGAATGGACCGCCGCTCCCTCAGGCCCCAACTGAGGGAGCGGCTTTTTTCGTGCGCCGGGCTCCAGTGCCACCAACGCGGCCCGACGACGTGAGCCAAGTGCCGCCGTCGTGCGTCAATGCCGTTGCCGCAGGCAAATATCGCCCAGACTCTGGACTCTTGGGCGGGGGCCAACCAGACTGTCTACAACAGCTGGCCCGGCAGGCCGGAATTACCCGTATTCAAGCCGGCAGGGAATGTGCAGCTGCATCATTTGGGGCTTTACCGCGATGCCTGTTCCATAACCCTGAAAGGACCTGGTCATGCCGGACTTGTCAGCTTTCTTCCCGCTAATTGCCGCCCTCATTGGGGCGATTGCCGTCATTGGATTTATTTGGGTGGCAATAAAACTGATGTGGAAAGTGGCTGAACCCAACGAGGCCCTCATCATCTCCGGCCTGACCCGCGGAACCCTTGAAACCCGGGCCGGAATGGACTTCAAGATCGTCACCGGCAAGGGTGCACTGGTATTTCCGGGGCTACAGACGGTGCGCACTTTGTCGCTCACCCTGAATGAAACTGAGCTCAAAGTTTCCTGCGTTACTTCGCAGGGCATCCAGGTGATTGTCGAAGGTGTGGTGATTTACAAAATCGGCGACGCCCCGCCGTTCATTGCAAATGCGGCCAGGCGTTTCCTGGGCCAGCAGCCCAAAATGGAAAGCCAGGTGTACAACGTCTTTGAGGGCCACCTGCGGTCGATCATCGGCAGCATGACAATGGAGGAAATCATCCGCGAGCGGGACAAGCTCGGCTCGCAGGTCCGCAGCGCCAGCGGCGTGGAGATGGAGAAGCTGGGCCTGGTGGTGGATTCGCTCCAGATCAAGGACCTGCAGGACCCCACCGGGTACATCCAGAACATCGCCAAGCCGCACATTGCCCAGGTGAAGATGGAAGCCCGCATCGCCGAGGCCACCAGGAACCGCGAGGCCGCCGAGAAGGAAGCGGAGGCGGCGGCGCTCATCGCCGACGCCCAGAGCATCTCCGCCATCCGGCAGTCGGTGGCACAGGCCAACGCCGAGCGGGCCAAGGCCAACGCCGCCCAGGCCGGCCCGTTGGCGGACGCAACGGCGCGCCAGCAGGTGGTGGTCCAGGAAACCGAAGTGGCCAAGCTTGAGGCGGACCGCGAAGAGCAAAAGCTTCAGACCACCATCCGCAAGCCCGCCGACGCCAAGGCCTATGCCAAGCGTACGGACGCCGAAGGCCAGAAGGCTGCCGACATCAGTGCCGCCGAGGCGCTGGCCCGCCGCACCGAACTCGAAGCCCAGGTCAACGCCCGGCGGACGGAACTCCAGGCCCAGGCCAATGCCACGGCTGCCGCGGCCGCTGCCGGCGCCACGAAGGTCACCGGCGAGGCTGAAGCCGCGGCCACAAGGGCACGCGGTGACGCTGCCGCGTCGGCCATCAAGGCCAAGGCACTCGCGGAGGCTGAGGGTATCAAGGCCCGCGCCGAGGCGCTCGGGACCAACCAGGACGCCGTCATTTCGCAGCAGCTGGCCGAGAACATGCCGGCCATCATCGCCGCAGCAGCCGAACCGTTCTCGCATGTGGGCCAGATGACGGTGCTGAACGGCGGCGAAGGGGTCAACAAGATGCTCGGCGGGATCCTCGCCCAGGTGGGCGACTACCTTCCTGCCCTCTCCTCAGCGCTGAAAAACTCGCGGAAGGGCCCTGCCCAGGGCGACGGCAGGCCAGCGAAAGCCCCCGATGCATAAAAACGTTGACCGCAGCCTTACCGGAAAGATCGGACGGGTGACCGGGCGCATCGGCCCGGGCACCATCGGCGAAGTCATGCTGCCGTATCTCGGCGGCACCATGGCCTTCCACGCCCATCCGTTCGACAAGACCAGTGTGTTTCCGGTGGGCGACGAAGTGCTGGTCATCTACTTTGATCCGCCGCAGACGGTCTATGTGGACGAGCTGCCGGAGGTGCTGAGGCACGACGGCGGGCGGTGAGTGAGGGCGGCCGTGGGCTACTGCGATCATGCCTGTTGCGGTCAGAACCGCCACACCGAGTACGGAACGCTGGGCAGGTTTCCGGCCATCCAGGGGCGGTCGGACTGCTCCCGAGGGAGCTGTCCGCGGCCGTCACGAATGACCACCACTACCGTTCCGATGACCCCTACGAGGGCGACAACGGCAAGGAAAAGAAGGACGACGACGATTGGCCCGGACATTTCTGGAACACCTCTTGTACCCATTTTACGACGATCTGATCCGGCTGCCGGTGGACCCGCGCCAAGGTCCACTCCGCCCTGATTCCCCGACAGTTTGAGCCCGCAAGCCCGGAAGTCTAGACGGCTGACAACACCGGGCGTATCCTGATTTTCCATTGCCACTGGGGGGTGATCTGGATGGGCGGCACTTTGCGTGATTGTTGCCTGGCTGCCCTGCGCCCATTCCTCCTCGCCGTCCTGCTGACCGTTGCCTGGTTGGCGTGGGCCGCTGGCTCCGCGAATGCGGCATCCGAAGACCCGAACCCGCTGGGCGCGATCGGGCAGGCAACCGTTTCAGTTCTTCAGGACGCCGGCAGCACGTTCGCACCGGCAAGCCAGGATGTTCCAGCCCAGGCCGCCGCTGTGCCGTTTCCGGTCTCCGGCACGGCGGCGGCCGTGGCCGACGTCGCAGATCCGGTGGTCGGCGAGGCAACTGAAGCTGTCACCGATGTCGTGAACAGGGCCGCCCCGCCGCGCACGGACTCACTCGCCGACACGGTTACGGGCAGTGTCGACACAGTGAGCGACACAGTCGTCTCAGTGGTGGATCCGTTGGCGCCGGCTTTGCCGGGCGTTCAGGTCCCTGCGCTGCCAGTACCCACGCTGCCACTCCCCACCGTGCCAGTACCCACGCTGCCTGTTCCAACCGTTCCGGTACCGCAGGTTCCGTTGCCGGAACTGCCGGTGCATTTGCCGGAAGTGACTATCCCCGGGCCTTCACCCGTTACCACCGTGCCGCCGTCGGGCTTTGACGCGGCGACGGCGGCACCTGCCGGCGTGGGTCTTGAGGCAACTGCCCGTGCAGGTTCGCAGGCGGCCAAGGACACAGTTCTTCAGCAGGCCCGACGCACGGTATCGCCGCTGGAGTTCCTGGCGAATACGCAGGCGCTGCGGGCGTTGGCCGCAACCATCGGCTACGTTGTTTCGGCAGCGCCCGCGCCGGCAAATGCGCCGGAACCCGAGCCGGGGTTCCGCTTTGCTGCCCTGCAGAACCAGTCCGGTTCCGCATCGGCTGGTGCGGGCAGCGCCGGCGCCGACGCCTCGGCCGACGTCGCGGCGTTCTGGAACATCCTGCACGATGCCCGCAGCGGCCTCATGCGGGACGCGGCCCTGGTCCCTGCCGCAGGCCCGTCATTTGATCCGGGGTCTTCCCCCGACTGAGTAGGCCACCTCTGCGCTCTTTCAGGCAGAGCATGGCCACCCACGCCGTCGTCGGCGTAAGGAATCAACACTCAGTCAGGAGAAAAGTCATGTCCAGCTACACCCAGCTCTTCAGCGCCGCCCCGATCGTCCGTTCCGCGCCCGCCCGTGCCTCCATCGGCAACTGGCCCGACCCCATGAACACCCGCATCGGTTGGTGGCCCAACACCATGAAAGCCCGCATCGGCAACTGGCCCGACCCGATGAAGGGATCCATCGGCAACTGGCCCGACCCCATGAACGCGAGCATCGGTTGGTGGCCCAACACCATGAAAGCCCGCATCGGCAACTGGCCCGACCCTATGAACCCCATGGCCCCGGCAGGGTCGGTGGCCGGCCGCTGACCCAGGCTGGTCCGGATGTTGTCCCGCGCCCGCCTGGGGGTGGTACGGGGCAGCATCCGGGCCTTGCAATAATTCTGGCCCGCCCTTGAGGACGAGCCACCCGGTCACACCCGGCGGCGAGCGCCGCCGTCGTCGTGCTTCAACTCAGCCCGGCTGTTAACCCAACCTTCTACTCCCCGTCATTCCCGCTCCCCCGTTAGGCAACAAGCCCCGCGCACCGTGGAGGGGTGAGGATCGCAATCGTTGCTGAATCATTCCTGCCACTGATGAACGGGGTTACGCACTCCATCCTTCGGGTGCTAGAGCATCTGCAGGAACGGGGCGATGACGTCATGGTGATCGCCCCGTCGACACAGGACACAGAGGTCCTGGATGTGGTGCACGGCGCGTTCGTGCACCGGCTTCCATCGGTGCCGCTGGCCGGGTACACGAACGTGCGGGTGGCGTTGGGCGGTGTGAACCGGGTCAAGAGAATCCTTGCCGATTACGCGCCGGACGTTGTCCATCTCGCGTCACCGTTCGTGCTCGGCTGGCGGGCGGTGCAGGCGGCACACCAACTGGGGATCCCCACTGTGGCCATCTACCAGACCGAGGTTCCCAGTTACGCGGCGCGCTACGGGGTGCCGTTCATGGAGAACTGGGCCTGGAACCGGGTGGAGAACATCCACCTGCTGGCTTCCCGGACGCTGGTGCCGTCCACTTTCGCGCTGAACCAGCTGCGCGGCCGCGGTGTACTGCGGGTGGACATGTGGCGGCGCGGTGTGGATACCGCGCGCTTTGCGCCGGGCAAGCGCGACGACGCGTGGCGGGCCTCCGTGGCCCCAGGTGGCGAGCGGATCATCGGTTACGTGGGCCGGCTTGCCGTGGAAAAGCAGGTGGAGGACCTGGCGGTGCTGGCCGATGTGCCGGGCACCAGGCTGGTGATCGTCGGCGACGGCCCGCAGCGGGAGGCGCTGCAGGAAGCATTGCCGAACGCCGTATTTGCGGGGTTCCTCGGCGGTGAGCAGCTGGCTAGGGCGGTGGCGTCCTTCGACCTGTTCGTGCATCCCGGCGAGTTCGAGACCTTCTGCCAGACCATCCAGGAGGCCATGGCATCGGGCGTGCCGGTGGTGGCCACCGGCCGGGGCGGCCCGCTGGACCTGGTGGAGAATTCCCGCACGGGCTGGCTGTACAAGCCCGGCGACCTGGCCGGCCTGCGTGCGCATGTCATGGACCTGATGGGCGACGACGCCAAGCGCCGCGCGTTCGCGGCGGCAGCGCACGCCTCGGTCCAGGGGCGGACGTGGCCGGCGCTGAGCGCGGAGCTGGTGCGGCAGTACCGGGCAGTGATGGCCGGCGAACCGGTGATCGAGTCCGTGCCCGCGCCTGTGCCTGCATCTGTGCTCGCACAAAGCCGGCGCCTTCCGGTGGTCGCGCCCGTCCAAATCAAAAGAGGAGTGTCCCTGTGAGAATTTCCGTGATCGGCTGCGGCTACCTCGGTGCCGTGCACGCAGCAACCCTGGCGTCGATGGGCCACACCGTGGTGGGCATCGACGTCGACGCGGCCAAGGTGGACCAGCTGGCCCGCGGTTTCGCCCCGTTCTTCGAACCGGGACTGGACGAGCTCCTGCAGCACGGCCGTGCCACCGGCCGCCTCACGTTCTCCACGGATTTCGCTGACGCGGCCGCCGCGCAGGTGCACTTCCTCTGCGTGGGTACGCCGCAGTCCAAAACGTCCGACGGCGCCGACCTCAGCTACCTGGTGTCCGCCACCGAAAGCCTCCTTCCGCACTTGGCCCCGCGCTCCGCCGTCGTGGGTAAGTCAACGGTCCCGGTGGGGACGGTCGAGATGCTGGCCGGGGTCCTGTCCGGGCGCCCCGACGTGCTGCTCGGCTGGAACCCTGAGTTCCTGCGGCAGGGGACCGCGGTGAAGGACTCGCTCGTGCCGGATCGCCTGGTCTACGGCGTGCCGGGAGGAAAGGCTGCGGCGTTTGAGCACACCAGCGGGGCAGGCCGCGGCGTGACGGCTGCGATGGATGCCGTCTACGAGCCGCTGCTGCGCGCCGGGATTCCGCGGCTGGTCTGCAACTTCGCCACAGCGGAACTGATCAAATCGGCCTCGAACGCGTACCTTGCCACGAAAGTCAGCTTCATCAATGCGATGGCCGAGCTGTGCGACGCGTCCGGGGCGGACGTCACCGAACTGGGTGAGGCGATGGGCCTGGATCCGCGGATTGGCAGCCGGTACCTGCATGCCGGGCTGGGTTTCGGAGGCGGCTGCCTGCCCAAGGACATCCGCAGCTTCCGGGCACAGGCCGCGGCTCTCGGAGTGGATTCGGTGGACGAGTGGATGGGGGTGGTGGACGCCATCAACCTGGGCCAGCGGCACCGGACGGTGGAGATCGCCGCGGAGCTGTGCGGCGGCTACCTTGCCGGCCGGACGGTTACAGTGCTGGGTGCTGCGTTCAAGCCGGCAACGGACGACATCCGCGACTCCCCCGCCCTTGACGTCGCCCTGCAGCTGGCTGCGGCCGGCGCCCACGTGACGGTGACGGATCCGAAGGCCATCAACAATGCGTGGATGCGGTACCCGCAGCTGCGGTTCGAGAAATGCACGGACCGGGCGCTCGAGGGTGCCGAGCTGGTGCTGCTGCTGACTGAATGGGACGAATACCGTTCGCTGTCGCCGCTGGTTGCGGGTGCCCTGGTACGACGCCGGACGGTGCTGGACGCACGCAATGTGCTGGACGCTGCGGAGTGGCGGGCGGCGGGCTGGACTGTGCGCGGGCTGGGGACCGGGGCTAACGCAATCGTCGACCTCGAGCCGAACCTCGCAGGAACGAAGCCCGCGGATTCTGCCCATGTCACCGGGGCGCCGGCCGGATCCGGACGCCGGGGAGTCCAAATCCCCTAGCAAAAAGATTCACAATGAGGGCGTGAAGGGCCGCGCCAATTTCCTCGGCCGAAGTCCTTTTGCCGTGAATTCTTTGTTGCTTTTTGCCGGCGTTTTTTCATGTGACAAGCGGTCCTGATCTTCGCACTCTATGATGTGCGGAGGGAGGACATTCTATGAAGAAATGGCGGTCTCACGTGTTCTTTAGGGTGCTGTGATGGCGGTGCACGAAAGCCAGGAACCAAGGGCATTTTCGGGCACTGATTATCAGGCCATCATCGATTCACTTCCTGACGCCCTTTTGGTGCTTGCCCAGAATGGCACCATCGTCCTCGTGAATGCCGCGGCCGAGCATTTGTTCGGGTACTCCAGGCAGGAACTTGTCGGCCGGGACCACCGGGGCATTCTTGCCGAGGGATATCGCCAGGGTTTCCAGCGCCTGTTCAAGGTCCTCGGCAGGGATCAGGAATCCGGACACAGCTCGCCGTTCGAGTCGTACGGTGTCAGGAAAGACGGTACGGAATTCAGGGGCGAGATCGCATGCGCTCTCCTGGATACGGCTGCGGGCCTTTGCATGTCTGTGTCGGTCCGGGCCATGCAGCATCGTGAGGAACCCGACGACGGGCTGCGCGAGGCAATGTCCTTGCTCAGCGCCACGCTCGAGTCCACGGCTGACGGCATCCTTGTGGTCGGCACTGACGGCCAGATCGCCGGTGTCAATGAGCAGTTCGTGTCCATGTGGGGCATTCCGCGCGAATTGCTGGCCACGCACGACGATGAAGCAGTGATCAGCTACGTGCTCGGGCTCCTGGAAGATCCTCAAGGCTTCCTGGACAAGGTCCACGAGCTCTACTCCCACCCGCTGGCGGAGAGCAATGACGTTCTGAAATTCATCGACGGGCGGACCTTCGAACGGTACTCGCGCCCGCAGAAAGTGGCGGACAAGGTGGTGGGCCGCGTCTGGAGCTTCCGCGACGTCACGCCGCGGCTGGCCGCCCAGGACCAGGCGAAGCGTGCCATGGCCGATCTCGCCGAGCAGGCAGCACAGCTCAAGGCGCTGGCGTTCCAGGACCCACTGACCGGTCTTGCCAACCGCAAGCTGTTCAACGACCAGCTCGCCGAAGCACTCCGCGGCGACCGGGCCATATCGGTGGACGTCCTGCTGCTGGATCTGGATGACTTCAAAGAGGTCAACGACATCCTCGGCCACCACGCTGGCGACGAAATGCTGACGGAGGTGGCGCGCAGGCTCCGTTCGTGTGTCCGTCCCGACGACACCGTTGCCCGTCTGGGCGGCGACGAATTCGTGGTGCTGCTGACAGCTTCGCCGGAACCGGATGCCGTCGCGGAACGCATCGTGGCGTCGCTGAATGTTCCGATGTGGATTGACGGAACCATGCTGCGACCCAGCCTCAGCCTGGGCCTGGCCTCGGTGGGCAGCGATACTGTGGCGGGCTCCGAGCTTCTCCGCCAGGCCGACGTCGCCATGTACGCCGCCAAGGCCGCCGGCAAGAACCGGTACATGCGGTTCGAGCCGGACATGATGACGGCGCTGGTGCAGCGCACGGATATGGACGCCGGTCTGCGCACGGCTGTAGACGGCGGCCAAATCTTCGTGCACTACCAGCCGGTCATTTCGCCGCGTCACGGTGAGGTTGTCCAGTTTGAGGCACTGGCCCGCTGGAAACGGGACGGGGAGATGATTCCGCCCGGACAGTTCATTCCGACGGCGGAGCGCAGCGGGCTGATCTCCGCCATTGGCCTGCACGTGTTGCGGCATAGTTTCACCGAGCTGCAACCGTGGCTGGCTGCGGATGCCACGCGCTCCGTAGCCGTCAACGTTTCTGGTGTGCAGCTGAAGGAATGCAAGTTCGCCGACAGCGTTTTGCAGCTGGCCGCCTCTTGCGGCGCGGATCCCAGGCAGCTGGTACTGGAAGTGACGGAGAGCGTCTTCTTCGATCCGGATGCGCACGTGATCCTGCAATTGGACCTGCTCCGTGACGCCGGGGTGCGCGTGGCGCTGGACGACTTCGGCACCGGCTACTCCTCACTGGGGCGGCTGCAGGATCTTCCCGTGGACGCCGTGAAGATCGACCGATCCTTTGTCTCCATGGTCCGCACCGGCGCAGAGAAACTGCCCATCCTGAACTCCATGATCAATATGGCCCACAGCTTGGGCCTGACGGTTACAGCCGAAGGCATCGAGACCACAGCGCAGGCGACCTACCTGACCAACCTGGACTGCGATTCCCTGCAGGGTTATCTGTTCTCCCACCCTGAACCCGAGTCCGGCCTGGAACTCGCGCTGCTCCGCTCGGCCGACGCCATCGACGAGATGCGGGGCGTCCGCCTCGAAGGCTGACCGGGCGGGGGTCTGACGGGCTGACTGGGGCGACGGGTCGACCCGGTCGACGGGGCCCGCACTACCCGTCGAGTCCCTCGACCACGTCGATTCCGGTCAGGTCATAGCAGGCCTGGCGCAGGGCTGCCAGGTATCCCATGGTCTCTTCCGATGCCGGCTGATTGCTGGGATGCAGGATCTGGCCCCACAGGATCCGCGACGCGAGGCCGGATTGGACCCGGATTTCCGGAGGGGCCGCTGCAGTGACCTTCTCCAAGGTCGCCATGGCTTCCTTCGGGGGAACGGTTCCCTCGTTGAGAACCTTGAACCCTTGTTTCCACACACTGCAGACTTCGTCGACGCTCATTGTGGGAACCGGCTGGGACTGCTGAGCGTCCGGGGCCGGCCTTTGAACGATGATGGACGGTGGATCTGGCGAATCGGCAGTGGGGTGCTCAAAAGCCTCGGCCGGAGCGGATGTAGGAACCGGCGCTGGTCCGGATTCCGCAGCGGAAGAATCCAGACCCGGCCCTGCAGCTGTGGACACCGCGGGTCCTGCCACAGGCACCGAGCACCCAACCAGCAACAGCGCAATAGCAACGGCCAGCGCAGCGATGAACTTCTTCATGGTTCCCCCTCATAGCGAATGTCACCACGCTATGAGGGCACGGGGGCAAGCGGAACGGAGGCCAAGCGATATGTGGATAACCGGGCCTCGGAATCCTGGGCTCGGCCCGTGAGCCCGGGGCGCGGCTAACCCTGAGTCAGCTTCGCTGGTCGACCTTGTCCGTGCTGACCAGAGCTTCACTTCTATCCCACAGTTTCCGCGCCAGCTGGGCGTCGTAGGCCTGCTTGTTGGCTTTGGCCAGCGCCCGTTTGGCATAGTAGGCGCCGGGAACCCAGTCCTGCCCGGGCGTGGTGGTGGCGAGCCACACGAGTGTGTCTGCCCCCTGCTCGGGGGTCAGCATGAACCGCTTGATGAATGTCTTGTAGGCGAACCTGAACCAGCTCGTCGATTCCGCCGCGAAGTTGGTGGCCACGCCGCCCGGGTGGAACGCGGCCGTGGAAATGCCGGCTGCGTTGTACCGGTGGTGCAGCTCGGTGGTGAACAGGATGTTTTCGAGCTTGGCCGTGCCGTAGGCCTTGCTGGTGGAGTACTTGCCAGCGGCGTCAAGGTCATCGATATCCACGTACCCGAAGGCGTTCGCCGCGCTCGACGTGTTGATCACCGTCGCCTTGCTCGCCGTCAGCACCTCCATCAGCGCATTGGTCAGCAGGAACGGCGCCAGATGGTTCACCTGGAAAGTCTTCTCGTGGCCGTCCACGGTCAGCTCACGCTTGCCCATGATCCCGCCGGCATTGTTCGCCAGGACGTCGATCCGCGGATACTTGTCCCTCAACTCTGCAGCAAGCGTGCGCACCTGGGACAGGTCAGCGAAGTCGCTGACGAAATAGTCAGCGCCTATCTCTTCCGCCACCGCCCGGGTCTTTTCAGCAGACCGCCCGACGACGACGACCCGCTCCCCTGCCTTCGCCAGCGTCCGCGCCGCGGAGGCTCCGATGCCGTCGCTCGCTCCGGTAATGACGATGGTCCGTGCAGCCATGAAGTGTCTCCCAATCGATGGTGGAGCGTGCCGGTAGCCGGCGTCCCGAGCCCAGTCAGTACAACGGGGGTGGCGCCGCCGGTGTTCCGAGCATGCTCAATCACTTTTTGCGGGAAAATCGCGGGTCCCTGGGGTGGGGGTGTGTTTGGGTGGTTAAAGTGGGAGAGCCTCCAGACTGTGTCTGGAGGCTCTCGACCTAATGGTTGTCCGGCGGTGACCTACTCTCCCACACCCTCCCGGGTGCAGTACCATCGGCGCTGTGGGTCTTAGCTTCCGGGTTCGGAATGGGACCGGGCGTT